>CALIMB010000061.1 GCA_938028665.1 uncultured Thermomicrobium sp.
GATACGGCTCGTCCGGTGCTGGAGTGAGAGAGGAAGGCCATACCCTGGATTGCGGCGAATAAATGTGACGTGGCTGGCTTCCTGGGTAGTCACAGCGGAGATCCGGCTGGCTCCTCCTGAGCCGACAGCGTGTGGCTTCTCTAGATGGGAGCGAGACCCCTGGGAAGGACCTGTGGACTTGCCTCTTGTATATTCTGCGCATAACGTTTCTTATGCGTATATTGACACTGTTCCCGCCGCTGAGAACGTGCCCCCACGTCGCGTCACTCGTAACAACGCTGCACTCTACCCCCATGTCTTCGCCAGCGGCGATGGTGCAACAGGAGTGGTCGGACACGCGTACCATGCAGGGTAAGTGGGCACTCGGAGGTGGTTCGTGGTCTGTAGGTGTCTTCGGAGGTGTCACATCGGGTGAACTCCGCACTGTGGACGTTGTGAGCCAAGATGTACCTCTTTACCGCTTTCAGAGAAGCGATGGCGGACGAAGAAAGGCAATCGTTTGGCAGCCTGCTCTGACAAGCGAGCAGACATCTATCAGGGAAATAGGTGGTACTGGTGAACATTTTTCTGTCGAGAGGTACCCTTGGATGATCGCTGGCCTGCTCTCCCTTGCATTTGGTTGCAGTTGCAATTTCAAAAGCTCGCTTTACTACTCGGAGGCACACCGCTGATTGCTTGTCACCCTTTTATCGCCTACACTGCGCGGGGATGCGGCGCGTGCCGCGTTCGATACGGCTACAGGCGATACCGAGACTGGAGTAAGTCAGAAATGCTCTTCACGGGTGCTGAACTCCTTGTCAAAGCGTTGGAACGTCATGGAGTGGATCTTATCTTTAGTATCCCAGGAGTCCACACGTTAGATATTTACGCTGCGTTAGAAAAGAGTACTATTCGTACAATCCTTCCAAGGCACGAACAAGGCGCCGGATACATGGCCGATGGATACGCCCGAGCTAGCGGCCGCGTTGGTGTTGCGCTCACGATCTCTGGTCCAGGACTCACGAATATCGTCACCCCAGTCGCTCAAGCGTTTGCCGATAGTGTTCCTCTCCTCGTCATCAGCACGTCTCTTGAGCGACATGAGCTGGGTGCGATGCATGGAGAACTTCATGCCATGCCCGATCAGCTAGCCGTCATCCGGCCCGTGGTCAAGTGGGCGTATCGGGTCATGAGTGCGGGTGAAATCACAGCGGCGGTTGCGGCTGCCTTTGATCAACTGTGGAATGGTCGACCACGCCCGGTGTACCTCGAAATACCGCTCGATGTGTTACGAGAACATGCGCCTGGGTGTGACGACTACAGAGCACACCGTCAGCCGCGTCTGCCTCATCCAGATGATGTCGATCGTGCGGCTAAATTGCTCGGGGCAGCGAGGCGTGCAGTGATCTTGGCCGGTGGTGGCGCGGTCTCTGAAGAGGCGAGCCCACTTCTAGCGGAGCTGGCGAGCGAGATCCGGGCGCCGGTGTTGATGACTGTCACAGGCAAGGGTGCAATTCCTGATGATCATCCCTATGCGGTTGGCTCTTGGGGATACCGATGGACGAACGACAATCCAATTACCGACCTCATGCGCGGTTCTGACGTTGTTCTCGCTATTGGCACGGGACTTGGTACCCGCACAACTTCTGGAGGCACACTGCCCCTTCCATCGACGCTGATTCACGTTGATATCGATCCCCTGGAGCTCACCAGCCCCTATTGTCCGACCCTGGCTGTGGGAGCTGATGCTGCTCAGTTTATCGCTGCCTTACTTCAGCGGATTGGCACCAATTCACGCCCTCGCGTGGGTTGGGATCCGGAGGCAATAGCGCGGACACGGGAATCTTTACATCGTTTCTCACAGGAGACTGACGATCGGTACAAACCTTGGGTCCAGGCACTGCGAAGTGCCCTACCTCGCGCAGCCTTCACAGCGCACGATATGACGATGGTTTGCTACGCAGCGGTTCGACTCTTTCCAGTCTATCTCCCGCGAACCTACACCTTCCCACGCGGCTTCGGTACGCTCGGCTCAGCACTGCCGATGGCCATTGGGGCGAAGTTTGCGCATCCCGAACGGCCAGCCCTGGCCATTTGCGGTGATGGCGGTATTCAGTTCACAATCCAAGAGCTGGGCACGGTGGCACAGTACCGTCTCCCAGTGACCGTTGTTGTCTTTGATGATCACACGCACACCGCCGTAAAGCAGGCCATGCTCGGGCGGGAGATGAGACCGCGTGATGTGGCGCTGATAAATCCCGATTTCGCCGTATTGGCAGGTGCCTATGGAATCGAGTCAGTGCGAGTCACGGAGCCGCAAGCGCTGGCGCAGGCGGTGTCACGTGCCATCGAGCGCTCGGTTCCGACCCTTGTGCATGTTCTGTTGCGTGACAACCCATGACGACCCAACCCTACCGTTTCGCGATACTTACACAACTGGGGATCCGGCATGGAGTGACGCGACGTGAGCCGTCCCTGCCGGGACATGGTGCAGTGAGCTGGAACACGGGTCATGAGGTAGCGCTGCAGAACCGTCGTTATTGGTGGAAGCAACTGGGGCTCCCACTGGAGTCAACAGTTTTCGGTCGGCAAGTCCATGGAGCACGGGTTACTGTCGTGCTGAAACAGGACGGTGGACGGGGCGCACTTGACCCCAGCACGGCCGTACCGGAAACCGACGCTCTCGTCACCGCAGAGCCTGGCTTGCCAGTGGTTGTCCAGTGCGCTGACTGTGTGCCGATCTTACTTTTTGCCCCAGACGTACCGGCCGTAGCCGCCGTCCATGCTGGCTGGCGCGGGACCACGCAACTGATCGTCTTGCGTGCGGTCGAGGTGCTCGTGCGGGGTTTGGGGGCACGGCCTCATGAGCTGCGGGCAGCGCTCGGACCGTCGATCGGTCCCTGTTGTTACGAGGTGGGTGACGAGGTTGTCGAGCAGTGGCTCACCGCGGTCCCGACAGATGGTCGAGAGGCTATCTGTCGCCGCGCAAACAAGTACGTTTTTGATCTGTGGAAAGCGAACAGACTCCTCCTGCTCGACGTAGGTGTTCTGCCGCAGCATATTGAGTTGGCTGGGATCTGCACGCGCTGCCATGCGAGCGAATGGTTCTCCTATCGCGCCACTGGTCCGCGTACCGGTGCGCAAGCGGCTGTCATCGCGCTTCCGCTTGATCGCGCGGGGAAGAGATGATGGAGCAAGACCGTCTGGCGGCGAATCTTGAGCAAGTGCGACGCAGAATCGCACATGCTGCCGAGCGAGCTGGTCGGGATCCGGCTGCCGTGAAAATCGTGGCGGTAACCAAAGGCGTGCCCCGTGCTACCGTACAGCTCGCCTACAATCTCGGACTTCGCGCATTTGGCGAAAACCGTGTGCAAGAGGCGCTTCAGAAGTTTGCGGTTGATCCTCTTCCCGCTGAAGCCGAGCTCCATCTCATCGGCTATCTGCAGACGAATAAGGTACGGCACGCTGTGAAACTTTTCGCGATGATCCAGTCGGTCGATCGCATCCCTCTGATTCAGGAACTCGAGCGACGGGCGGAACGGCAGGGACGTCGCATCCCGGTACTTGTCCAAGTGAACGTGGCACGCGAGACGCAGAAACACGGTTGCGATCCTCTCCAAGCAGCCGAGATCGTTCGCGCAGTGTTAGAGGCTCCTCACTTGGAACTACGCGGACTGATGACCATAGCTCCCCTGAGCTCGTGTGAGACCGAAATCCGCCGAGTATTTGCCGCCTTGCGTACGCTGCGTGACGAGCTCCAAGATCGCTTCTCTTATCCGCTTCCAGAGCTCTCGATGGGAATGACAAACGACTTTGAGCTTGCTGTTGAGGAAGGAGCGACGATGGTTCGTATCGGTCGAGCGTTATTTGGAGCCTAAGGCTATGGAAGTATTCTGTTTCGGTAGTGGAAGCCGCGGAAACGCATTTGTCGTCCGGGTGCGCCGGACAGCGTTTTTGATCGATGCGGGTTTCCCGCCGAGTGTCTTACGCACGTGGTTGGCCAGGTGTGGTATTCGTGATCAGGAGCTCTCAGCCGTGGTGATCACTCACGAACACCACGATCATGTTCGAGGACTTGCTGGACTCCTTCGCTGGCACTCCTGCCCAGTCTTCGCCACACGCGGGACGCTTGCTGCCCTCAAACTTGAAACCGCTCGCTGCGTACGGGTTGCACCTGATGAATGGGTAGAGGTTCATGATTTGGCGTTTTGTCCTGTTGCTGTCTGGCACGATGCCAACGAGCCTGTGGGTCTCCGTATTGCCTCGCCAGAGGCGGAACTTGCACTGTTTACCGATCTCGGCTCACCGACGAGTGAGGTGATTGCGAGTGTTCGCAATGCCACCCTGACCATAATCGAGGCCAATCATGATCGGACTCTCCTTGAGGGAGGACCATATCCGGAATGGCTGAAGCGGCGGATCACTTCCCCATACGGTCATCTAAGTAATGATGCTGCTGCTCAAGTAGTTCGGGAGTGTGGACCGTCTACTCACACTGTCTGGTTGGCGCATCTGTCGGCAGAGACGAACCGGCCGGAACTTGCAGAGGCAGCAGTCCGTACACGGCTCGCCCGTGGTCAGATGTTTGCCATTGTGTCCTTAGCCCAGCGAGGGTTTTATCGGTGGTGCTCGGACTATTCACGGCCCGAGAGGTGCGTTGCCCTCTGATCTCTCCTGAGACGATTTGCATAGAGGCGAGGGAGTGCCTAACTGACACAGGGTAAACTCTGCACATCATGCGGGCAACTCGTTTTTGAGTCTCAGTTGACATCCACTAAAGGTTTCCGTACAATGGGTACGTACACCGGTAGTTAGACTGCTGGGCGAGAGGAGGCTCCGTGGACTCCCAGACACTGGACTACCAGAGGGTGATTGATGAAGCGCTGCGGCTCCTCTACACGCATCACTACCGGCTCTTATCGCGCCTGCTTCCCCGTGTCTTGGACCAGTTGAATATGAGTGAAGAGGTGCTGATGGCAGAGCTCCGCGATAGTCCGCTTGGCCAAGTGTTGCAGCGTTTGGCCGCGGTGGCTCAGGGAAAGCTCATCGAGCAGCGTGAGCGGATCCTGGAGAATATTGAGCTGGTGCTGCAGCTCCTCTTTTGGGCACCTGGGGCCGAGGATTATTCGGTGCCTCGCAGCTTTTGGGAGAGTGATCTCGGTCGGCTTCTCTCCCAAGCGAAGTACCGTGCCTATGAGCCGAGTGAACTCGTCAGTATCGGGAAAGCAGCACAAGACCTCGGAGTGACTCGCCCGACAATTTACCGCTGGATGGACGAGCGCAAGCTGGAGTATGTCCGCGACGAGCACTCAGGAAGGACTTTCATCATCCGTCGGGATGTCGAACTTTTGCGCCGGCAGCTGCAAGAATCGGCCTAGTCCTTCTGCTGATTCACTGCCGGCTAGCGAGTAACGTTGGCAACTCTCCGCGCTCTTCAAGCGTCATCAGCCAAATAAGATCGGAGCGGGACACGATCCCGAGAAGTTTTCCCTCGTCGTCGACGACGGGAACCGGATTAACTCGACGGCGGTACATCAGGGTCGCGAGTGTTTCAATCGTCTCGTCAGGACTGATCGTGACCGCAGGCGATGACATGATCTCTGCAGCTCTGGTAGCCAGGATCTTGCGTAGTTGCGTTTCGTCACCAGTCCCAGGAAGCTTGAAAAAGGCGTCCAAAAAGGGAACATACAGCGGCGCATTAAAACTAGCCTCGCGCGCGATCAAGTCAAATTCTGTGACAATACCGACTACGCGCCGCTCTGCGTCAATGACTGGTACTCCTGAGATCGCATGTTCCCAGAGCAACCGGGCAATTTCCCCAACTGAGGTATCTGGGCCAATGGCGATGACGTCTCGTGTCATGAGAGCCCGGACGCGAAGCTCTTGAACCATCCTCGTGCTCCTCTCGTCAATAGTCTAACGAAAACGTACTTAACTCTCAGATATTCCTTCACTAGGCAGTTTTATTCCTGACGTCAGATAGTGCTCTGGACGCCATCGGGGATCATAGAGGGCTTGGAGGACTTTTGGCAAGGCTGCTATGATGTCCGAGGCCAGCAGTGAAAGTGTTCCCTGCACCGCAATGGCAGCGAGTGCCGCCTGTCCTGCGATAAAGATGCCAGTCCCCGCAGCGTCTCTCGGTTCCAATCCCTGGGCAGCCAAGCCAGCAATGACCCCAGCCAGCACATCCCCTGTCCCCGCCGAGGCGAGTCCTGGGTGAACTTGCGGTGCGAGAAGCAGGGTGCCATCTGGACAAGCGACCGAGGTGTGCCCATACTTGAGAACCACGTGTTGGCCGAACGTCCGCGCTGCTTCCACCGCCAGACCCCAGGGATCCTCGAGAATCGTCCGCACCTCAACACCAAGCAAGCGAGCAAGCTCGCCAGGATGTGGCGTCAAAATGAGTTTGGCTTCTCGGAGTTCTTCCCACCATGTACCGGATTTGGCTAGCCAGTTGAGTCCGTCCGCGTCAATGACCGCATAGCCAGTGAACCGCTGCGGGGAAGGCTCGGCACTCGTCATGGCGAAGCCAAGAGAACCCCGTCGCTGCCGGCCGAGGCCAAGGAGAAACCGTACAAGTTCTTCTGCTGGACGATCTTGCCCAAGCCCCGGGCCGAGCAGCAGCGTTCGGTAGCGCGGTAGGGCCTCTTGCACGAGCTCTGCCCAGCGTTGACCAGCACCGACGTCGCCGTCTGGCGCAGGAAGGAACGTCAGTTCGGCTTGGGCAGCCGCAATCGCGGGGATCAGCGAGCGCGGAACCGCCAGTGTTACCAGGCCGGCTCCAACGCGGAGGGCAGCAGAGGCTGCTAGTCGCGGTGCCCCGTAGTAGCCTGGTGCCCCACCGACGACTAGCACAGCGCCGACGGCCCACTTGTGCGTATCCGCTTCTCGGCGAGGCAGCCAGGCGCGGGCGTCCGCTTCGGTGAGCACGGCAACGCTCCCCGGGGCGATTGCTGGTCGTGATAACCCAATGTCGACCAGACGGATGAGACCCGTGTACCGTAGCGCTGGTGCCAGATAGGCTCCTAGCTTCGGAAGTCCCAGCATGACCGTCAAATCAGCTCGACAAGCGTGCCTGTCGGCTGCACCCGTGTCACTGTCGATCCCTGACGGTACATCGACGGCAACCAACAGCGTACCCCGTTGTCGTCGTGCTTGACTGGCTGCTTCGAAAACGCTCGCCACTGTGTTGGGAAGCTCCGCCCGACCGCCGATCCCAAACACAGCGTCGATAATGACATCGGCTTGCGAGAGTGCTTCCTCCAGCTGTTCGTTGGTTAGCCACTCACAGCGTGCGAGCCACTCCGCTGCGATAGGCACATCGCCTGGTTCCGAGCGGTTCCAGGCCCAGATCTTGCAATCCCAACCGCGAGCCGCCAGGTGCCCGGCGGCAACGAGACCATCTCCGCCGTTGTTCCCTGGGCCGATCAAGAAGAGTGCTCGTTGCGGTTTTCCCGGGCTCGTGCCAGCAAGTTCTGCAATCACATCGGCAACTGCTCGACCAGCGCGCGCCATGAGTTCAGCAAGCGATGTGCCCCGTGCGACCGCCTCTTCTTCGGCTCGCCGCACTTCTGCCACGCGGCACAGTTTTTCCATTACTGGTGCTCCTCCCAATCACTGCATTTCCTCTTCAGAGCGCGAAGGTGTGAACACAGCGACAGCAACTGCGATGGCAAGATCCCGGGTATGGGTCAGCGACACGGCAAGGTGCTTGAGGCCAAGAAGTCGCGCTCGCTCGGCAGCCGTGGCATACAGGCGAATAACTGGCTTACCGCGTCGATTAGGCAGCACCTCGATATCCCGCCACCGTACGCCACGAACACCCGTTCCGAGTGCTTTCATCACAGCTTCTTTCGCGGCAAAACGGGCAGCCAGTTCGCTTACTCGCCCTGCATAGCGCATTCGCTCCGCTTCGGTGTAGATACGCAAAAGAAAACGTTCTCCGAAACGAGACAGCGCCCGCTCAACGCGCCAGATCTCGATCGCATCGACTCCCACCTCAGTGGGTCCAGCTGCATCCGGGTCCCAAATTGGTTCAATGACCACGTCCAACCCCTACATAAATGAAACCGAGATTTCGCACCTCACCAGGCTCATAGATGTTCCGGCCGTCGAGAATGATGGGCGTGCGCATCAACTCGCGTACTCGTCGTAGGTCGGCTTGCTTAAATTCGTTCCATGGCGTGGCGATGAGTAACGCATCTGCTCCTGCGACCGCTGCATAGGGATCGGGAATATAGCGTGCCTCTGGAACCTCACGGGCTGCATTGGCCATCGCTGCTGGGTCATAGGCAGTGACCACAGCTCCACGCTGGAGGAGCATCCGGAGAACATCGAGGGCCGGCGACTCGCGCACGTCGTCGGTATCTTGTTTAAAGGCGAGGCCCCAAAGCGCAATGGGGCGTCCGTGCAAGTCACCGAGAAGGTCCTGTAACTTCCGGACAAAACGCCGTCGCTGGTCCTGATTGATCTCGAGGACCGCATGCAGCAGTTGAGGATGACAACCAACTTCCTCAGCCATATAGGCTAACGCACGAACATCCTTGGGAAAACAACTACCACCAAAGCCAAGGCCGGCTTCCAGAAACAAGGGACCGATCCGTGGATCATATCCCATTCCTTGCGCTACGACCTTTACGTCGGCACCGACTTGCTCGCAGATTTGCGCGATCTCATTAATGAAACTGATCCGCGTGGCAAGAATGGCATTCGATGCGTACTTGATCATCTCCGCGGTTCGCCGATCGGTGATCAGGATTGGGGCATTGAGAACTCGGTAGAGTTCCGCAACTCGCTCCGCTGCCTCACGATCCTCTGCTCCCAAGACAATGCGGCTTGGATGAAAGACATCATGGACCGCGGAACCTTCTCGCAAGAATTCCGGGTTGCTCACAACGGCAAACGTCGCATCAGGTGGTTTCACCTGCTCGATCAGCGTCGAGACGAAGTCTCCCGAGCCGATCGGCATGGTGCTCTTGTTGACGATAATGGTGTGCCCCCGCAGGGAGCGTCCGATCGCCTCCGCGGCTGCGCGCACGGCGCGCATGTCCGCATCGCCATCGACGGTCGACGGTGTTCCTACGCAGATAAAGACAAACTCTGCATCCGGTATGGCTTCGGCGTAGTCCGTCGTAAAGTGCAGCCGTCCCGCTTCGAGATTTCGCCGTATGAGTTCGTTGAGACCTGGCTCGTAGATAGGAACGATCCCCTCACGCAACTTCGCGATCTTCTCCGCGTCGATGTCGATGCCCCGGACACAGTTGCCGAGGTCGGCGAACGCTCCTCCATACACCAGTCCCACGTACCCAAGTCCCACAATCGCGATTGTGGCCACAGTTTTTCCTCTTCCCTCGCCTCAGCGTCGGATACTGAAGTCCGTATAGCTCCCAGTCGGCTCGACCCAGGCACACTCAACCCGCTCGACCCACGCACCAGGGGGCCCGACTCGGACACAATCTTGCAAGCGCTCCAAGGCAGGACGTGGCCCTTCAGCCCACAACTCGACCGACCTCCCATCCGGTCGATTGCGCACCCAACCGACCAGCCCCAGTCGCTCCGCTTCATCCACGACGAAGAAACGGAAGCCGACGCCCTGCACGCGGCCATAGACTACACAGTGTAGGGCAGCACGCTCGATCATCCTTCCCCCTCAAGGAGCACGACCTCTTGGCGTGACTGTTCGGTTCCGTTGTATTTCGCAAGGAAATGCTCCCACGCCGCAACAAAGGTGCCTGCGGCGATTGCTGCTCGCATTTTCTCCATGAGATTTTGGATAAATCGCAAATTGTGAATCGTTGCCAGTCGATAGGCAAGAAGCTCCTTCGAACGGAAGAGGTGATGGAGATAGGCAGCACTGAAATGTCGACAGGTATAGCAATCGCACGTCTCGTCCAGCGGTGTGGCCAAGAACTTGAAGCGCGCTGAGGTAATGTCGATGCGGCCGCTTGGCGTAAAGAGTGCTCCATGGCGCGCGAGCCGCGTTGGTAGGACGCAATCAAAGAGATCAACGCCAAGGGCGACTGCTCTCCACAGATCTTCTGGTGCACCCACCCCCATCAGGTACCGCGGGCGGTCTTCCGGGAGGGCCTGGATGCTAGCCGCGAGCATTTCCTCCAACAGCGGCTTCGGCTCGCCGACGCTCAACCCGCCGATCGCAAACCCCTCCAGGGGAAGCGTGGCAATCGTCGCCGCGCTCTGCTGCCGGCGTATTACGTCGAATCCTCCTTGGGCAATTCCGAAGAGCAAGGGACGCTTTTCTGGGGACAGGTTCGCTGTCCGTTCCTGGAATCGCTCGATGCTCCGCCGTAGCCACCGGTGCGTCCGCTCCATCGCCTCGCGTTGCCGCTGCTCGGGTTCTCCGTAGCCTACAACGTCGTCAAGCGGCATGATGATGTCAGAGCCGAAGCTGACCTGGAGATCAATGACCGATTCTGGCGTCAGTTCGTAGAGTGATCCGTCAATGTGAGAGCGAAAGATCACCCCTCGTTCCCGTACCTGTCGTAATTTCGCCAAACTATAGATTTGGAAGCCTCCCGAATCGGTCAGGATCGGCCCGTCCCACGCCATGAAAGCGTGTAATCCGCCAACCACCTCAAGCACTTGGGGGCCAGGTCGCAGTAATAGATGATAGGTGTTGGCGAGTACGATCTCGCTGCCAGTGGCCCGGATCTCTTCCGGAGTCAGCGATTTGACAGTTGCTTGTGTCCCAACCGGCATGAATGCCGGCGTGTGCACGATGCCGCGGCGCGTTCTGAGCAGCCCAAGGCGAGCATGCGTGGTGGTTTCACGTCTCACGACCAGAAATGATTGCATCGTTCCTCCTCCTCGCCTCGGTGTTGACCGCAGCGAGGCTGTGTCTGATCGGGTATACCATGACAGCCGTCAAAAGCGGAGAGGTGTATGCATCAGCGCTCGAAGGCATTCATCGCTCGCCTACTCGAGCTTTTCTATGGCCCCCTTGCCCCACTGTATCCTTTGCTTACATACATACTCTTTGGTGGAGCGTGGGCCAATTGGCAACGGTCAGTTGAGAAGTGGCTCGTTTCGGCAGCACGCATCGTCGAGCTGGGTTGTGGACCCGGCGATCTTGCCGCATGGTTAGCTAGACCTAGCCGAGTCGTGATTGCCGTGGACCTTTCACGACAGATGACGCGACTCGCCCGCCGCCGAACCGCGGGCTTCCGAGAAGTCTGCATTGTCCGGGCGAATACCAGGGCGCTTCCCGTACGCGACTCAAGTGTCGATGCTGTGATCACGACGTTTCCGACCACCTTCTTCCTCGAGGACACAACGAACGAAGAGATCGCACGCGTCCTGCGCCCCGGGGGTCTATACGTCGCGGTCGTCGCCGTTCGACCAACATGCTGGCCGCTTTGGATGCGTCCCTGGTATCCCGTCCTACAGCGTCTCCTCGGCCCATTGCCAGCGAACAGTTGTGAACCGATACCACAGCCACCGCACAATGCCAGACTCAAGGGAGAGTGGGTGCGTGTGGAGCAATCGAGCGGTGTGCTTTGTCTGTGGGTTGCGTGGAAAGTCCACGAATAACGGCCAACCGATCCGCTCAACGCTCCCAGTGACTCTCGGCAGCGCTGGACGGCGACGCTGCATCGCTCAGTAGTTCGTCCAGGTCCACAAGATCGGCCAAGGGATCTTCTTTCGTTGGCTCGCGCCGTCCGTTGGTACTAGCCGGGTTGGTTGTCGTGGAGAGAACTGGCGATGGCGGCGGAACTGCCGCTGCCGCAGGGGATGTAGCCGGCGCAAGTGCCTGGTCAGCAGCAACGACTTGCGCCGCTTGCTGGGTCGTTGTCGCGACTTCACTGAGGGCGGCCCGTGTCTCGTGCTGAACGGAGAGCACGGAAGTCGTCACCTCGGCAGTGCTTGTCTGCACTTCGCGGAACGCCTGCTCAAACTCACTCGTCAACTCCCGCGTTGCGTTACGGAACTCGCGCACGGCGCGCCCGATTCCGGCAGCGATTTCAGGCAACTTGCCAGGACCGAACAGAATGAGCGTGAGCATCAGAATCACCAGGATTTCCCCAATTCCCATTCCGAAGAAGTCCATGGCTCTACCTCATTCGTTCGCGTGTACTCCCGGACAGAGCTTCGACGTCCCACAAACTGAGGCATCGAGCTACGGTGGAGAGTATAACAGCCAGGAGACAGTGGCTCGGGGGACGCGTGAGCGCTCAGGGAATCATTGCCATTGACGGGCGTTTACTCGCCTACCGCTGTGGCGGAATAAGTCGGTACATCCGTTGCCTGGCGACAGCCATCGCAACGAGGAAAGTCAACACGTGGTTCACAAGCCGCTTCACTTTCTCTCTCGTCGCCAATCGTCCCATCCTTGATTCCCCACTCCCACTGCTCCGCGTTTGGACTCCGCCTCACCATCCGCTTGAGAAGTGGGCGTTTGGCTGGGAGCTAGCGCGACATCCGATCGCTCTTGTCCATGCAACCGACTTCGTTCTCCCTCGTCTGCCGCAACGGATTCGTGGCATCGTGACCATTCATGATCTCGCCTTCCTTGATGCCCCCGATGAGCTTGCTCCCGACGCACGGCGCTACTATGCCCGCACCCTTCCTAGTTTGCGGTATGCGGACCGGATTATTGCGGTCTCGCAGGCAACTGCCCAGCGAATTGCGGAACGCGTTCCGGACGTCGCTGCTCGCGTTCGCGTCATCCATCATGGTGTCGAAGAACGCTGGTTCCATCCACATATGGATCCAATCCGACAGCTCACGTCAGTCCTGGGGTACAAACCAAAGTTTCTCTCTGCTTCACGTCCCATCGTTCTGACTGTGGGCACTGTGGAGCCTCGTAAACGGTATGACCTGCTCCTCGATGCCTTTCTGACTCTTCATCGCGCGCTTGAAGGTGCTCCGTTCCTCGTGATTGTTGGCCAAGAAGGCTGGAATGTTGCCGGGACAATAGCGCGAATTCGCAGGCTGCAAGCACAGGGTATGTTGCTCTGGCTTGCTCAAGCGCACGATGACCTTCTGCATGCCCTCTATACAGTCGCAAGCGTGCTTGTCGTGGCTAGTCGCGACGAAGGTTTCTGCTTACCAGCACTGGAAGCGCTTGCCGGAGGGGTGCCTGTGGTAGCCTTCGCAGTTGGTGCCCTACCGGAGGTCGCCGGAGACGCTGCGCTCCTGGTGCACGACCAGAACGCCGAGGCGCTAGCTGAAGCATGCAGGGTTCTCCTTCAGGACGATGGCTTACGGCAAGAGTACGCCCGGCGAGGCCCTGCACACGCGCGACAGTTCTCCTGGGCCCGTACAGCAGAACAAACCCTCGCTGTGTATCGGGAGGTACTCCATGATAGCGGATGACCAGTGGTTGGCCGTCGGTCTTGGAAATCCGGGACCGAGCTATGCTGAAACGAGGCACAACGTGGGATTCTGGGTAATCGACGCATTGGCCAGGGGATTCGGCATATCTCGCTATGATCACCGTTTTGATGGTGAGTTTGCCTCTCTCCACACCGAACGCGGTCAACTGCTCCTGCTAAAGCCGCTGACGTTCATGAACTTGAGCGGTCAAGCTGTGCGAAAAGCAGTTCAGTGGTACAAACTTGCCCTTGATCGCGTACTCATCATTCATGATGATATGGATCTCCCACTTGGCGTGATTCGGCTGCGGCAAGGCGGTAGCGCAGCAGGCCATCGCGGTGTCGAGTCGGTGATACGCGAGCTTGGGAGCGACCGGTTTGTACGGCTTCGCATAGGTATCGGGCGTCCAGCGGTCAAGGACGAGGGGCGCTCCTATGTCTTGAGTCCATTCACCGCAGCAGAGCGGGCGCTGGCTGAGCGCGTTACGCTGGTTGCAGCACAGGCTGTTCTCGTTTGGCATCGTGAAGGGTTAAGTACTGCGATGAATCGGTTCAACGGACGACGTATTCATCTTGACGAGTGCTCGCTTGCTCACTGAACGATGGGAAAGCGACAATTGCCCCAAGGCGTGTCGGCTTGAGCAGCCTGAGGCTGTGGAACCAGTGACGCCTGCGAACACGATAACAGAGATGGCGGTGGAGTCGTACTACCAGAAAAGCGGAGCAGTTGGTCGTCAAAACCTCGTATCGGGCTGTGATGCAATTGAGCACTGCCTTCAAGTGGGGTACGAGGTGAGCGCAAAGGAGAAATGGGGGAGCGTGATGGCTGCGGAGCTGGAGCAGAACGGACGCGGATACATGATGCTGTTAGTCGGGGACGAGCGTCGTACCTCGGATGCTGCGCTTGGTATCGCGTTGCGCGGCGCCGGACATGGTTTACGTGTGCATATCATTGAGTTTCTCAAGACTGGACGTGAGCGTGGTGAAGTCGCCGCCGTATCGTTCCTCACTGGTGTCACGCTCTCACAATACGGGATGATAGATGTGCGCACGCGTCCGGAAGAATTCCGTGGCCCGGCTATTTCGCCGGAACGGTTGCAGGCGGCACTCCGTGAGGCTCGTGACCATGTGCTGCGCCGCGTCACCAATATTCTGATTCTCGATGGCCTGCTGACACTTGTCGACGAAGGCATGGTGGAGGACAAGGCGATTCTTGAGCTTGTGGAGCGGGCCGCTCCCTGGACGGATATCGTGCTGACCGGACGCGCTGCCAGTCCGGCCTTGCACGATGCCGCGGATAGTGTGACGCTGATGCAAACGATCAAGGTACGGGAGCATGAACCACTACGTCGAGGCCTACACTACTGATGAGGAGGCTTGGGACAATGCGTCGTCGACCAATTCGTGTACTCATCGCCAAACCTGGATTAGACGGGCATGATCGTGGGGCAAAAGTGCTCGCCCGTGCGCTCCGCGATGCGGGAATGGAAGTCATTTACACCGGTTTATTTCAGACGCCCGAGTCGATTGCACAAACTGCGGTCGATGAAGATGTTGACGTCGTGGGATTAAGCATCTTGTCGGGTGCCCACAATCAGCTTGTACCCGAGGTGATTCGCGCTCTACGCCAGCACGGCAAGGACGACGTGCTGGTACTTGTGGGCGGCATCATTCCCCAGGACGACATTCCCTTTTTGAAGGCGCGGGGAGTGGCAGAGGTTTTTGGTCCAGGAACCTCACTGACTGAGATTGTCCGTTACATCGAATCCTCTGTTCCCGACTTGGTGCCGAACGGGTGAATTGCCAATGGTAGCGCAATGGAACTCTCTGCTTGAGCGTGTCCGCTCGCGGGATCGAGTAGCTCTGGCTCGCGCGATCTCGTTGTTGGAGCGGTATCCGGAACTTGGTCATGACCTCGACACTGAGCGGTCACGGCAGGCGCTGGTGGTGGCTGTCGCTGGTCCACCAGGGGCGGGGAAGAGCACCCTTTTGGGAGCACTGGCGAGCGAATTGACTCGTCGTGACGCCACAATCGCTATTCTTGCCTTTGATCCAATCAGTCCGCGATCTGGTGGAGCGATCCTGGGCGATCGTATCCGTATGTTGGATTCAGCGCGTCATCCTCACGTCTTCGTACGCTCTCTCGCAGCGCGGGATCCGTTTGGAGCGGGGACTCCACAACTGCCGGCCTTGCTCGCACTGCTGGAGATGTACGGTTTCGATTTCATCTTTTTGGAATCAGTCGGTGCCGGTCAGGAAGCTTCTCCACTTGTTCAAATTGCAGATATCGTCCTTGTTGTCGTCGTTCCAGGGCTGGGAGACAGTATCCAGACACTAAAGGCCGGTGTTCTCGAGTTGGCTGACCTTGTTGTCGTCAACAAGGCAGACCGACCTGGAGCCGAAGATGTGCTACGTGATCTTTCGGCGTATTACCGGCTGATCGCTGACTCACCGGAGTCTGCTCCCCCAATTCTCCGAGCCGTCGCCTTAGTAGGCGAAGGAGTTGTCGAGATCGCACAGGTGCTGATGGAGATCCGCGATCGGCAGGCTGGTGCAGGGATGTTCGGCCAACACCGCGAGCAGCAGGTTGTGCGCTCGTGGGAGATGCGTATTCGACACCGTTGCCATCTCTTGGTGACCGAACTCCTCAATGAGCTTGTTACGGAGGCGCGAGAAACGGCACACTGGCGGGCACTGGAAACGCAATTCTATCGAGAACTTGCACGGCGCCTTCAGCTGTTAGCCGAGTCACTTGAGACAGAGTGAAATTGGCATCGTACGGCTGCGCAGCGGTTGGCAATCTTGGCAGCGGCTGCACCCGCACCTACTCCGTTGTCAATATTGACAACGACAAGACCGGGAGCGCAGCTTTGGAGCATGCTCTGCAGTGCTGCTCTTCCGCTTCCACCAAATCCATAGCCGATAGGTGTTGGTAGGCCGATGACCGGGACATCCACGAGTCCTGCAACCACGCTCGGCAAAACCCCGTCCATCCCCGCCGCGACGATGAGCACGTCGGCGTCCCACCCGACGATCAATTCCTCCAGCGCAGGTACCAGCCGATGTAGACCAGCCACACCGACGTCATGGACAACACGCACTGTACAACCGAGTTCTTCTGCGACGAATTGTGCCTCCTCCGCTGCCGGTCGATCGGAAGCGCCTGCCGTCAGGATACCAACACGTCCACCAGTAGGTTCTGGTACACTGCCCTCGCGCCACAGGACAAGAGTCCGACCTGACGCTGTGCGCCGAGTCTGGAGATTTGGAAATGCCGCCAGCAGGGCATCTCGTTGGTGGTCTTCCAATCGGCTGACTAAGACGCGGCCTCGCCGCTCGAGCAATAGCGTGACACTTGCCAACAGCTGATCATGCGTCTTCCCCTCGGCCAAGACGATCTCCGGGATACCTGTGCGCAGCTCGCGGTCCGGGTCCACCCATATTCCAGGATTGGAGCGAGCCCCCAGTATCTCGCTGTAGGATGGCGATTCATCGCGTGTAGAAAGTGCTACCCGCAGTGCACGAAAGGGGTCGCGCGGTGTAGGTGCGTTCTTCATGCTTCTGCTTCCGTTTCGGCCAGTACGCTCGCAATAAGTGGCTCCGGGTCGAGTGAAGTCGCTCCGTCACGCCGTAAGAGTAGCAAGAATTCGATGTTCCCCTCCGCTCCTCTGATTGGTGAGCGCACAAGACCTTCTACACTGAAGCCGAGCTCGAGCGCTGTTGCGATGATACGTTCCAAGACTTCGCGGTGGACAGCAGGGTCGCGAACAATACCACCTTTTCCCACTTTCCCCTTACCGGCTTCGAACTGCGGCTTGACCAGTGCAATGACTTGACCGCCTGGCCGCAGGATACGTCGGGCAGCGGGAAGGACGAGGCGCAAGGAAATGAACGAAACATCGATTGTGACGAGATCGATCGGCTCAGGTAGGGATTCCAGATAGCGTACATTGGTGCGTTCCATGACAACGACGCGTGGATCATGCCGAAGCCGGTAGTGTAACTGACCGTACCCCACGTCGATGGCGTAGACACGGCGTGCCCCGTGCTGCAAAAGCGCGTCTGTGAACCCGCCTGTCGAAGCTCCGAAGTCGGCGCAGACGAGGCCGTTGACGTCAATAGCAAACACGCAGAGAGCGAATTCGAGTTTTTCGCCGCCACGACTGACATAGCGCGGTTTTGGGGTCAGTCGCAGGTCAGCGTCAGGTGGTAGGAGCTCTCCGGGCTTCTCAACCCGGTGTTCACCTTTCCAGACGCAGCCGGCCATGATAAGGGCGCGTGCCTGGCTGCGTGTTGTTGCCAAACCACGTGCCACAAGTAGTTCGTCAGCTCGCATCCGGCGCGTGCTCATGGCTCTCTTCGATCCACGGCGAGCGTAGATGATGCAGATGACAGATGGCAATCGCCAGGGCATCAGCGGCGTCATCGGGTTGAGGAATCTCCGGGAGTTGTAAAAGGAGGCGAACCATCTCCTGCATTTGTCGCTTCCCTGCCCGTCCGTAACCACCGATCGCCTGTTTTACCTGTGCCGGGGTATATTCCACAACTGGGATACCCAATTGGCCGCAGAGCAACAGGACGACACCGCGTGCTTGGCCAACGGCGAGCGCTGTCGTGACATTGCGTGCGAAGAAAAGTTGTTCCAGAGCAACAACCTCCGGCTGCCATTGCTGCAGTATCCGTAGAAGTTCCTCATAGAGAGAGACCAACCGCTGTTCCGGCCGGAGGTGTGCTGCTGTGCTCACCACGCCGTAGGCCAGAGCACGGGGAGTATCGGCGTCAGTCACGATCCCATAGCCTAATAAAGCCATTCCCGGATCGATACCAACAACTCGCAAGATGCCGCGACCCTTTCTGCGAAGATCTGCCGTTTCCACCATTGCGAAGACGCATATAGGTGTGCTTCGTCGACAATCGCTTGAAAGCATAGCAAAATCGCAGTATACTTTTGGGTGGAGTGTGCGCTGGATCGCCGTAGCGACAAGCAGAAAGGACCGCGGGTGAAAGGCGAACGAGACTCGCCAGAACCACTCGCCAGCGACCGGCCCTTAGTATCTCCTGCGCTCTACGGGATGTGCCGAGTAGGTGCCGACTGGTGAGTGGGGGGTCTGATCATGGATTCTATGGACCTGCATGCCCTGGATGGCATGGCCGAAGCGCTCTTTGCCTCCGATGAGACTCTGCCTTCGTTAGCTGACCTTGAGGATTCTGCAGTCGATGACAGCTTAAGTATCCTTGAGAGTGAAACGAGTCTCGCACCCCCACGCGCCTCACTTCTCCACCGCCGACTGCGCGACCAACATGGCCGTCTGGAACTTGAAGACGGGATCGGAATTAGTGATACTGTCCGGCTCTATCTTCAGGAGATCGGAGAAACGGCTCTTCTCACCCCACAAGAAGAAGTATGGCTCGCGCAACGGATCGAACGCGGGAAGATTGCGCAGGCTCGTCTCGAGCGCGGGGACTACGCGTCCGAAGAGGAGCGGCTAGCGCTGGTCCATGATAAAGAAGACGGCGAGCGCGCACGTGCCCACCTTATCCAAGCGAATTTGCGACTAGTCGTGAGCGTCGCAAAGAAACACATTGGGCGTGGCCTTTCCTTCCTCGATCTAATCCAGGAAGGCAATATCGGCCTCATGAAGGCGACGGAGAAGTTCGATTACAAGCGTGGCTATAAGTTTTCGACGTATGCAACGTGGTGGATCCGACAGGCTATCACCCGAGCTATTTCGGATCAAGCTCGGACGATTCGGCTCCCAGTGCACGTCGGTGAAACGATTAACCGCATCAAAAAGATGAGCCATCGACTCCAGCAGATCTTGGAACGTGAACCAACCCAGCTCGAAATTGCCCGAGCACTAGACATGCCAGAAGAAAAGATCCGCCAGATTCTGGACGCAGCGCGCCTCCCTGTTTCCCTAGAAGCGCCGATTGGCCAAGATAGTGATGCGTTTTTAGGAGATTTTATTGAAGATGAGGCGCAGCCATCGCCTTTTGAAGTCGCATCGCAGCAATTACTTCGGCAGCAATTGGAGGAAGCGCTGAGTCGCCTTACGGAGCGTGAGCGCCGGATTATCGTCCTTCGTTACGGCTTGGAGGACGGTCAGTTTCGAACACTGGAAGAGGTTGGTCGAGAGTTCGGGATCACACGCGAGCGTATCCGGCAAATCGAGGCCAAAGCGCTTCGCAAGCTTCGTCAGCCAGGCTGTAGCCGGTTACTGCGAGGTTATCTCGACTGAATCCCCTGTTGTTGTCTGGGTGCGACACAAGTTGAAGCCCTCGTCAGCACCTGGCGAATGGCAGCATGGATCAGAGACGCCGACGTTGCGTCCCTTCTGATATCCCTATACATGAATGAGCAGGTTCAGCGGCTTTTGCACCAGGCGCTCTCATGCCTTCCTTACCCCTCCCATATTGACACGAGCTCACGTAAAGCGTCCACGGCATTGCGATAAACCGGGGAAGGAGGGGGGCGTCGTAAAGGGATCAAGGATGCTGTGCTCTTTCTCCTTCGTTAGGAAGCACCTGTTCACCACCGTCCTTGGACAGTTAGGCGGCACGGCGTAGAGCCTCAAGACAAGGAGCCTGCTCAATCGCGCTCATCTCACCAGGTGGAAGGGTACCTTTCCACCAACAGATCGTCGCGCTGCGCGATGCAGTTCGTGCGAACAGGCCATGGGCAGTGGAGCAGGAGTCGACTGCAGGATTTTCGTGTCCGGGATGAAGGCTGCCTTGCAGAATCTAATGAACGAGTCAGTGCTACCCTGGCGCAGATTCGCAGCTGCATCTCATCAGGCGTGATCTCGACCGTGTCTGTTTGCGGATTCAGTCCCCGCTCAGGCAAGTAATGTTCATAAACAACCGACTTACTTACTCACCAACGCGCTGTTGGGTAAACCTCGTGCCGCGGAGGGAACTGGTTCCCCTGACTAGCTTGTCCGCTCAGTGGGATACTGACCAAAAATCAATACTGCATTATGTCCGCCGAAGCCGAAGGCGTTTGTCATGACGTAGCGTAGGGAGATGGCGCGGGGTTGATTGGGCACATAATCGAGGTCACACTCCGGATCAGGTTCGCGCAGATGCCATGTTGGTGGAATCGTCTGATGCTGGAGTGCTAAGACGCAGATAGCTGCTTCGAGTGCACCTGCTGCACCAAGTAAATGACCAGTCAGCGCCTTAGTCGAGCTGACTGGTGGAACTGCTCTCCGAGAGCCGAACAGCTGTTTTATCGCAATCGTCTCCACTGCATCGTTGAGTGGTGTGCTTGTGCCGTGGGCATTAATGTAATCGATGTCTTCTGTCAGAAGTCCTGCATCGTCCAATGCCGACTTCATGGCGGCGACTGCACCGGATCCATCCACGCAGGGTTGGACGATGTGATAAGCATCGGCACTCGTACCATATCCGAGGAGCTCTGCCAGGATCGGTGCGCCGCGCTGCCGAGCGTGGTCCTCTGACTCCAGGACTAACACTGCTGCACCCTCAGCAATGACAAAGCCATCTCGTGTGCGATCAAAAGGGCGGCTTGCTGTCTCTGGCTCATCGTTTCGACGCGAAAGTGCGTGCAGGGCTGCAAATCCAGCGATGACTGTGCGTGTGAGGGGTGCCTCGCTACCACCTGCGATCGCAATATCGGCTCGCTCTTCCCGGATCATCCGAAGTGCCTCGCCGATCGCATTCGCACCACTGGCGCATGCTGACAGAGTTGCGAAGTTAGGACCTCGGGCTCCCGTGAGAATTGCCACGTATCCTCCAGCCATGTCGGCGAGAAACATCGGAATCAGGAATGGACTAACCCGTGCGGGCCCACGTGTGCGGATTGTTTCAACGCCTGCCTCAAACGTCTCGACACCACCGAGTGCCGAGCCAACCAGGACGGCGGTGCGTTCGGCAAGCGCCGGAGTTAATTCAAGTCGGGCCATTTGGAGCGCCTGCATGGCTGCTGCGACGGCGAACTGGATGAAACGGTCGGTCCGGCGTGCTTCTTTTGCCGGAAGAAAGCGTTCGGCCTCAAATTCCTTTACTTCACCAGCAATGCGACTCGCTAAATCCTCGGCCTCAATTCTTGTAAGGGTTGTTGTTCCTGATCGGCCCTCGATAAGCGACTTCCAAACGCTGATGGCGTCGTTCCCCACAGGAGTAACGAAGCCAAGACCGGTCACCACAACGCGTCGTCGCACTGTGTTTATCCTTTCCGGTGTACTTCGTCCCAATTCAGCGAACGGGGTGGGCGCTCACCCCGCAGTGCAGCGACCAAATTCTGAGCGGCGAGCTCGGCCATACGTGCTCGTGTGACCTCGCTAGCGCTTGCAATGTGCGGGGTGACAATAACGTTGGGACAGCGTAAGAGTGGATGGTCGGCTGGCAGCGGCTCCGGATCAGTGACGTCGAGTCCGGCGCCCCACAAGCGCCGGTCACGCAGTGCTGCAACTAGGGCGTCTGTATCAACGACCGCTCCCCGCGCTGTATTAATCAGGAGAGCACCCGGTTTCATGCGTGCCAATTCACGAGCTCCGATCAGTTTCCTGGTCTCCGGTGTGAGCGGTACGTGGAGCGTCACAATGTCGCTTTCAGTGAGTAGTTCATCGAGTGGTAGAAAGGTGGCTCGCAGTTGTTCTTCGATCTCGCGTGGTTGTCGTGCCCGATCGGTGTACACGATACGCATCCCAAAGCCACTGGCGCGACGGGCGACAGCCTGCCCGATACGACCCAAACCAACGATTCCCAGTGTTGCACCCGCCACATCTCGCCCGAGGAAGCCTAGCGGCTCCCACGTTCGCCACTGTCCCTTATGCACGGCTGCTGCGGCCTCGCAGACGCGCCGTGCAACGGAGAGGATAAGTGCCCAGGTAAAGTCTGCTGTGGTCTCTGTCAGGACGTCTGGTGTGATACAAACGATGACACCGCGAGCAGTACACGCCTCAACATCGATATTGTCAAAGCCGACCGCCATGTTACTAACAACCTTGAGTGACGGTAAGGAGTCGAGGACCTCTGCATCGATCCGCTCAGTAAGGAGGGTAAGAGCACCGACTGCACCCTTAGCGAACTCCACCAGTTCTTCACGCGTTGGGGGTAGTGTCCCAGGCCAGATACTGACTTCGTACCCTGCCTGCTGAAGTACCTCGATTCCTCTTTCAGGGATCTGCCTAGTGACGATCACTCGCACGCTCGTCTCCTTCTTCCCTTACTACCTTTTGCTTCCGTTCGGTCCATGAGTCGGTCAGACTGACCGCATTGTATCTGCCACTTGGCATCCGTGAAGACGCAAAGCACTGGTAATGGGTGCTCACGCCTGACTCATTGTGGTGCTCTTGCGCCTTCGCGCGTCGGTGAGATGCTCAGGCTGGTTGTGCCATCAGCTACTAGTTAGGAGTGCGGCTGCAGTAGAAACGGGGTGGGGAGATGGCTCGCTACGGTGCTGGCCCTTGACGTTGGGCGGTTATGAAGTCGCTTGTCGGATGAAATTGGGGCACTAATCGGAGCGCGTTGGTTGGGCACTCGTCGGTGAGGTTTTGGGTAGACAGTTTGCGACAGGGTAGCGCTTCAACTGCAGACGGATACTTTGCCGTTGTAGGAGGGTAGAGCCGAAGGGGCCAGTTCTCTGGCTCTCGTCTTCTAAGATGCTAGTCACTGTGACCCTAAGAGATTGTGAGTGGTCATTAGTTGATCGGCTGTAGCTCTTTTCTTTGGGTCTACCATAGTCAGTGCACAGTTACGTCGAAGTTTCCTTCAGGGCAAGGAGGGCATTCCCAATTTGTTATGACCCAACAGCCGCGTGGGGGTCTATAGAAGAATAGCGAAGAGGTCTCTGATATATAACGAGATGGCTCCCCGAGCAGGATTCGAACCTGCAACCTTGCGGTTAACAGCCGCCTGCTCTACCGTTGAGCTATCGGGGACCGTTCATCGTTTGTCACGTCGTGATTGTGCCACAGGTTTTTTGGAGTCGTCAAGGGTATGGTGTCTAGGGTAGTTGTTTGTGTAGCTTTTTGAGACACAGTGGGATATGTCGTGGCAATTGACGGGCCCGCGTAATACCTTGTCCCGCTCTGCCCACCTGCTCCCTTTCCTACACGACCCAATTGACCACACCGTTCTTCCTCTTCCGCCGAGCAAACCACGCTCTACTGTTACGCCGTCTCCTCCCGAAAATCCTGATCCTCGTGTTACACTCCGGCTGGCAAGGTTTGTCGAGGTGCTCTCGCGGAAGGACTCCAAGACATGCGCATCCTCACACGGCGTGATGTCTACCGACTCGTCCCGATGGCGACCGCCATCGAACTTGTCACTCAAGCATTCCGCGATCTCTCCCTTGGCCAAGCTCATGCGCCGCTCCGTACGCCGATCGAGGTACCCAATCATCACGGTACTACACTCTTCATGCCGGCCTTTGTTCCCTCCTCCGGCGGACTCGGACTCAAGGTGGTTTCAGTTTTCCCGGAGAACCCTTCCCGTTACAACAAACCGACTATTCATGCCGTAGTTCTCACCGTGTCTCCAGAAACGGGAGAACCTATTGCACTTTTAGACGGTACCTATCTCACTGCTCTTCGTACCGGGGCAGCGTCCGGGGCAGCAACTCAGCTCTTGGCGCGTCCTGATTCACGCCGACTCCTCGTCATTGGCGCAGGAGCCCAAGGACCGACACAAGCGTGGGCAGTTCTGACTGTTCGCCCAATCGAGACCATTTATGTCTATGATCGAGTCCCACAAGCCAGTGCAAGCTTCGCGCAACGGCTGCGCGAGCTGGCACCAGATCATGACGTCGAGGTGATTCCGGTTGACGACGTTCTATCAATCCTGCCGACAGTTGATGTCATTTGCACAGCGACAACTGCGCGCGAACCCCTGTTTGACGATGCCCACGTGCCCGCAGGTGTTCACATCAATGCGATTGGCGCGTTCACCCCCGAGATGCAGGAGATTCCGCCAGAAACGGTCGCTCGGGCCTACGTCGTGGTCGATTCCATTCCTGCCGCGCTGGCCGAGGCTGGAGATCTGATTAAACCTCTACGGGCTGGGCTCATCAACCAATCCCACATCCAGACAGAGCTCGGTGAAATCGCCGCAGGTTTGAAACCGGCAAGAACGTCCCGCGAGCAGATCACCCTATTCAAGTCGGTCGGCAACGCTGTTCAAGACCTCGCCGTTGCAGCCGAGGCCGTACGTCGGGCTCAAAACGAGGGATACGGACAAGAGATCGAGCTTTGATCCAGCCTTGGTTCTTCCAGTACGCAGTCAAAACACTGCCTGAGCATCGGGCATCCTCAGGCAGTGTACCTATCGCCGCCTGAGCGTCGTCCTCACTTAGGATGCCACCGGTACCGTGGCCGTCATCGGACACACCCCAGCGCGACACCGACGCTCAGTGATGTGTTCAATAAATTCCTCCCTGAAACGCTCGAGCATTCCGAGAAGCGGCATTGGTGCAACCTGACCAAGTCCACAGAGCGAGAGATCAATAATGTGCTTGCTGGCGTACTGGATTACATCGAGATCTTCGGGCCTGCCAAAGCCATGCCGAATCCGATCGAGAATTTCTACCAAAGCCGGAGTCCCCAGACGACACGGTGTGCATTTCCCACACGATTCATATCGGCTGAATGCCACCAGATACCGTGCAAAGTCAACCGGGCAAACCGAGTCGTCGAAGACCACAAATCCACCCGAGCCCAGCATCGCACCAAGCGGAGTCAACGAATCGAAGTCCACTGGAACGTCAAGTTCTTCTTCCCGCAGTGGTCCGGCTGAAACACCGCCAGTCTGGACCCCCTTGAAACGATAACCGTCGCGCAGACCACCAAATACCTCGAATATCAGCTGCCGCATCGGCATCCCAAGCTCGATCTCAGCCACACCAAGATATCGAACGGGTCCTTGCATCGTGATAAGTTTTGTTCCCGTACTCTCCTTGGTCCCGAGTGTGGCGTACCAGGAACCGCCGTGACGAATGATTGCTGGAACGGAGGCGAAGGTCTCAGCGTTGTTTAATACCGTTGGTCGCTTCCAGAGCCCTTCCTCGACGGAGCGGGGTGGCTTGGTACGTGGTTGGCCTCGCTGCCCCATAATGGCGTACATCAGTGCTGAGCCTTCACCACAGATGTACGCGCCACCCCCTGTTCGGACGCGGACATGGCATGAGAAGCCGCTCCCGAGGATGTTCTCCCCGAGGAGACCAAGCTCGTATGCTTGCTCAACCGCCTTCTGGAATCGCCGCAGGGCAAGTGCGTGCTCGCCGCCAATGTAGTTGTATCCATGCGGTGTCTCAAGAGCGTAGCAACCAATCAAAAGACCTTCAAGGACAAGATGCGGATTCGTTTCAAGCAGTCGGCGATCTTTAAAGACGTTCGGTTCCCCCTCGTGGCTGTTCACAACAACATATTTCGGCCATGCTGGTGTGCGGCGACCGCTCTCCCATTTGATGCCAGTTGGGAAACCTGCACCACCGCGACCACGGAGGTTCGACGTCTTCACTTCATTGACGACCTCTTCGGGTGTCATCTCGAACAGTGCCTTCAGGAAAGCTCGGTAGCCGCCAGTCGCGATGTAGTCATCAATCGATTCGGGATCGATAACGCCGGCGTGCTCGAGTAGTACCCGCCGCTGAGAACGCAGAAACGGATGCTCCCGCAGCGGCGGAATACCTTGCCAGCTCTCTGCCGCACGGACACCCAGAGCCCACTCCGAGCGCAGCTCACCCCGCTGGAGTGCGCTGAGAAGCTCCGGCACCAGGTCGGTCGTCACCCATCCGTACACGATCGGTGGCTGACC
>CALIMB010000062.1 GCA_938028665.1 uncultured Thermomicrobium sp.
AGGCACGTGCTGGACACGTAGGGGAGACGTTCTGATGAGTGCGGTAGAGTACCGACCCGGACTCGAGGGGATCATTGCCACTGAAACGAGCATCTCGTACCTGGATGTTGATCACGAGGAGATCGTTGTCCGTGGCTACAACTTACTCGATCTTGCACGTCAGCGCACGTACGTTGACGTCGTTGGACTGTTAGTGCATGGTGTCCTGCCGGACGAGAGAGAGCGAGCGGAAATGGAGCGCCAGTTGCTCGCTGCCGCTGACGTACCGGCAGAGCTCTGGCAGATTCTCCGCCTTCTACCGCGGCAGATGGACGCCATGGATCGGCTACGCACGGCGATTTCTGCGCTTGGTGGCTGGGATCAGGCGGCGAATTCGGCTAATCCGGAACAGGACCGGACTAGTGGGCTACGCGTCATCGCACAATCAGCAACGATTGTGGCGAACCTCCTGCGAGTGGCGGAGGGACACGAGCCGCTAGTACCCGACCAGCGACGCTCTTATCCAGAAAACTTTCTCTGGATGATCACGGGCCGCGAGCCGAGTCAGGCCGAGATCCGTGCCTTTGATCAGACTCTGATTGCGTATAGTGAGCATGAGCTCCCCAACTCGACGTTTGCTGCTCGGGTCATTGCCTCGACGTTGGCGGACCTGTATGGGGCCCTGACCGGGGCGGTGGCCTCGCTGAAAGGGCCGCTGCATGGGGGCGCCAACGAAGCGGTGATGGAGATGTTGCTAGAGGCCGGGGACGAGGAAGGATTGGAGCGGCTGATTCGTGCCAAGCTGGAACGCAAAGAACGGATCATGGGCTTTGGACACCGGGTCTATATGCGGCGCATGGATCCGCGGGCCCAACTCCTTAAAGAGACACTGGCCCAGCTGGTTGCCGAACGTGGTGATCCAGAGGGGGAGAAGCTGCTCCGGATGTGCCAGCGCGGTGAGGATGTGATGCGGAGTGAGAAGGGGCTCTTCCCCAACCTCGATTACTACGCAGCTCCCGTGTACTGGGTGCTCGGTATCCCGATTGATCTCTATACACCAATCTTCTTCGCGGCACGGACAGCAGGATTGGTTGCGCATGTGATCGAGCAGCATGCACACAATCGGCTGTTCCGGCCACGGGTGTTGTACACGGGTCCGCGTGGTTTAAAGCCATAACGGTGAGGCGAGACGAAGCAGAGGAGGAAGCGTGGGCGAGGGAGCACACGGTGCGCGTCCAGCACCCGATGCGGTGCTGGTGGAGCTGGCGCGCTATGTGGTGGAGACGGAGATCACAAGTGCGCAGGCCTACGAGACGGCACGACTGGCCCTCGCAGACTCATTGGCCTGTGCCTGCGAGGCATTGACGCACCCGGACTGTACTGAGCTGATCGGCCCGGTGGTGCCAGGCACGCAGGTGCCACAAGGAGTTAGGGTGCCAGGGACCAATCTTGTGCTTGATCCGGTGCAGGGGGCATTTGCTATCAGCGCGCTGATTCGTTGGCTCGACTACAACGATACCTGGCTGGCTAAGGAGTGGGGGCATCCCTCGGATAACTTTGGGGCGATACTGGCGGTGGCCGATTTTGTGAGCCGGCAGCGGCGGGCGCGTGGTGAAGAGCCGTGTCGGGTCCGTGATGTCCTGACAGCGGCGATTAAGGCGTATGAGATTCAAGGTGTCCTGGCGCTGGAAAACAGCCTGAACCGCGTTGGCTTTGATCATGTGCAGTTTGTCAAAGTGGCCTCAGCCGCAGTTGCAGCAGCCCTCTGGGGCGGCGGGTTCGACCAGATACTGAGCGCGGTTTCGAATGCCTGGATCGATGGGCCGGCCTTGCGCACCTACCGACATTTCCCGAATACCGGGCCGCGCAAGTCGTGGGCGGCAGCCGATGCGACGAGTCGTGCCGTGCGCTTAGCATGGTTGGCGTTGCGTGGGGAGCCGGGATATCCGACGGCGCTTAGCGCGCCGCAGTGGGGATTCCAGGACGTGGTGCTGCGTGGACAGCCGGTAGTGCTGGCGCGGCCGCTGGGAAGCTACGTGATGGAGAACGTTCTCTTTAAAATCGCGTTCCCAGCCGAATTCCACGGCCAGACGGCGGTGGAAGCAGCGCTGCGACTTCACTCGGAGGTGCGCGAGCGGTGGGAGGAGATCGAGGAGATTGTCATTGAGACACAGGAGTCAGCCAAGCGGATCATCGATAAGCCAGGGCCGTTTGCCAATCCGGCGGATCGCGATCACTCGCTGCAATACATGACAGCAGTGGCCTTGCTCTATGGTGAGTTGCGCTATGAGCACTATCTAGAGCCCATCGCTTTGGATCCCCGGATTGCTGCACTGATAGCCAAGATGCGGGTGATTGAGCGCCCGGAGTTCAGCCGTGACTATCTTGATCCCGACAAACGGTCGATTGCCAACGCGGTGCAGGTGCGCTTCCGCGATGGGAGTGAGACGGAGCGGGTCGTCGTTGAGTATCCGATTGGGCATCCGCGGCGACGGGGTGAAGGTTTGCCGCTCCTCCGGCAGAAACTGGCGCGGGCACTGCGGTTGGTCTATCCGGAGCGACGTGCCCAAGCGCTGGAGCACTTATTGCTCGATGACCCGACACTGCCAGACATGGCAGTTGACCGGTTGATGGAGGTGTTGCATCGGGGGTAGAGCGTGAGCTGGCTTGGCCGAGAAGCGGTGCCTCAGGTGGAACATGCGCGGGCGTTCCGCGCGCTGGTGGCGACTGAGTGCATAGTGCTCCCCGGGGTGTGGGATGGGCTTTCGGCGCTGCTGGCGCGGGCGGCGGGGTTCCGCGCGCTGTACCTTTCAGGAGCGGCCTACACGGCGAGCCGCGGTTTGCCCGATCTAGGACTCATTGGTATTGAGGAGGTTGTGGAGCGGGCGCGGGAGATTGTGCGAGCCAGCGAGCTCCCGCTCATTGTCGATATCGATACAGGATATGGTGGTGTGCTCAATGCCGCGCGTGCGGCGCGGGAGTTGGTTGAGGCACGGGTGGCAGGAGTACAGATCGAGGACCAGCAGCAACCGAAAAAGTGTGGGCATCTTTCGGCCAAGTTGCTTGCACCTCCTGAGGAACTAGAGCAGAAGGTGCGGGCGATCAAGCAGGTGGCACCGCAGTTGTATGTCATCGCCCGGACCGATGCTTTTGAGCAGGAGGGGATTGAGGGGGTAGTGGCCCGGGCACGGCGATATCTGGCCGCTGGGGCTGACGCGATTTTCCCCGAGGCATTGCCGAGCGAAGAAGCGTTTCGCGACGTGGCAGCGGCACTGCCGGGCGTGACACTCCTTGCCAATTTAACGGAATTTGGGAGAACTCCAGCGTTGGCGGCAGCGCAGGTGGCCGAGTGGGGGTATCGAATTGCACTTTTTCCAGTCTCGGCTCTCCGGGTCGCTGCCAAAGCGATGGAGCGGTTGTACCGGACTCTGGCAGCAGAGGGAACGTCACGCAGCCTGGTGGCCGAAATGCAGACGCGGGCCGAGCTCTACGAGCTCCTTGGCTACTTTGACTACGAGGAGTTTGACGCGACACTGGCCCGGTCGACCTTGCCGGAGTGGCAGGGGTAGGGGAACACTCGGCCGGTTGTGGCCGGAGAAAGGGTGACGGTTCGCGTTACACAGCAGCGGTAAGGGGGAAAGGGAACCGACCGAGCAAGGGTGGTGAGCGACCCTCAGGCAAGTGCATAGGTGATGAAGGTACCGACCGGGACAGTCATCACGGTGGCACTGCCTGGCGCGCGCAATGCATGCTGAGTATTGGGTAGGCGAGGGGCCTGTTGGGAGTCCCAGGGAGGCTAGGCTCGTAAGCAACAGGTCCAGGGCGCTCAAGAGGAGTTGTCGAGGGATGTGGGTAGCCTGAGGGGCTGGCAGAGGCTCGTGGTCGAATCCGAAGGGGCAGTGTGATACTGGTAAACGTTGCTGTGTTCCCTGATGACCCAAGCCCGTCGCTTCGCTGATTAGGGGAAGGCTGCTTGTACGCGGGGAAGCAGGCGTTCTTTCGGAAAAGCGGTGAATGTCTCTCATCCCAAAGATCACCGGTACTGTCGGTCGGTGGGGCACGCGTACAGCACCATTGGTGAGGCGCGGGCTCCGCTGCATCCCCGAGTAGGCGAATCACCGCATGGTTTCTCCCACTTGGTCAACGGGGTGGAGTTTCCAGTCCTCAAGGCTTTGTGCGGATGAACCAGATCAAGGCACGGCGGTGCTCCGGACCTGGCTACGTAAGATTGTGTGCGTGGTTGGATCTCGTTGTCGGTCCCGATGACCGTGATGCGTAGCAGTCGTTTGTTGTGGCGATGCGGCTACGCTTTGCGGCTGTGAGGGGGTGCGTTTGGGGCGTGGGCCTGCAGTGCGCGATGTTCTCCTCCCCGCGTGGATGACGTGTTCTCTGGCGGCCTAGTTTCGCGGTGCGGTGTGATCTGTTGTGGCTGCGTCTAGCCTGGTGCTGGTTGGGAGACCCAGGCCGGTCCTCCGACCGAAGGATCGGTTGTGCGGTCGGTTGTAACTGCGCCAGATTGCGGCTTTGATGCAAGCGTGTGTGAAACCGGTATCGAACCGACGGGAAGGACAGTGTGTGGCCACGGCGGTCGGGATGCAGGGAGAATTGGCAGGAGGTAGAGTCAGAAGTCAGCGAGCGGCAGGATTTGGGTGTGACCGATTTGGTGAGAGATCTCAGGTGCTAGGGTCTCAGAGATCTGCACGGTGTTTTCTCCGCATGCTTCAGGGCGGCAAAAGGCCGCGTTGGCTACAGGGGATGGCTTCACGGCAGGCTTCAGAGTGGTGAGTGGTTGGCTACCCTCGGTCTGTGTACCAGGAGCATCGTGGAAGGAAGCTGGCCGGAGATGGCCGACGCTTCGGCGGTCTAAGCACGGGGTTACTCGGAGTCCGTGGTAGGGGGCGACGATGTTGAAGGTGGCATTCATTGGGGCGGGGAGTACAGTCTTTGCACGCACGTTGCTGCAGGATTTGTTTTTGTTTCCGGAGTTTAACGAGGTAACGGTCGCGCTCATGGATATCGATGAAGAACGACTCCATGACACGGAGCGTGTTGCCCATCGGTTGGCTGAGCGTTTGGGGGTGCGACCACGGATTGAGGCGAGTACTGACCGACGGCGGGCATTGGATGGGGCGGATGCGGTGCTGACGCTGTTCCAGGTGGGTGGATACCGGCCAGCCACGGTTGCAGACTTTGAGATCCCCAAGCGCTATGGACTACGGCAGACGATTGGCGATACGGTAGGGATTGGCGGGATTCTGCGTGGTTTGCGGACCGTGCCGGTATTGCTGGAGATTGCGCGGGAAATGGAGGAGCTGTGTCCGGACGCGTTGCTCTTGAACCACGTGAATCCGATGGCGATCTGTACGTGGGCAGTGAGCCGAGCAACTCGGATTCAGGTGATTGGTCTCTGTCACAGTGTGCAAGGGACGGCGGTGTATTTGGCATTGCTTCTGGGACTGGATCCGACCGAGGTGAACTATGTCTGCGCGGGGATCAATCACCTTGCGTTCTACTTGCGGCTTGAGCACCAGGGACGTGATCTCTACCCGGCGTTACGGGAGCTGGTGGAGGAGGGACGGGTTCCGGTCCATGATCGCGTGCGGTTTGCGGTGTTGAAGCTTCTTGGGTACTTCGTGACGGAATCGAGTGAGCATTTTGCGGAATATGTGCCGTGGTTCATCAAGCGTCATCGGCCGGATCTGATCGAGCGGTATGGTATCCCCCTCGACGAGTATCTGCGGCGGTGCGAGGAACAGATTGCGGAATGGACAGAGATGCGTGCTGCACTGCTCAATCCCGATCTGACAGCGCTGGAGCGCTTTGAAGAAGCACGTCGGCAGAAGGAGCTAGCCCGGCTAGAGGCGTTGGGGTTAGAACGGCATGCGGCCTGGCTTCGCCGACGCTGGGAGGAGGAGAAGCGATTGGGTCGGCCGCTGCACTCGGGTGAATCTGCGACCTTGATTCTTCATGCGTGGAAGACGGGGCAGCCGCGGGTCGTCTACGGGAATGTTCTGAACAGGGGGCTGATCGACAATCTTCCAAGCGAATGTTGTGTCGAAGTGCCGTGTCTGGTTGATCGCAATGGGGTGCAGCCGGTGCGAGTTGGGATGCTCCCGCCGCAACTTGCGGCGGTGATGCAGACGAACATTACCGTGCAGCAGCTGACGGTGGAGGCGGCACTGACGGGACGGCGGGAGCATGTGTACCATGCGGCGCTGGTTGATCCCCATACGGCGGCGGAGCTGGATCCAGACCAGATCGTGGAGCTGGTGGACGAGTTGTTGGCGGCGCATCGCCAGTGGTTGCCGACAGAATGGGGATGAGTTGCTGTGGTGGCCTGAAAGAGAAGCCAGACGGTGATGGTGGCGGGAGGGTAAGGACAACTTATAGGCGTTATAGGCGTTGCCTTCGGGCAATCCTTTCTCAGGGATGTGATGCTCCTCGATTTTTGCTTCCGGATGCTCGTGGCGAGGTGTTTGCCGTCGGTCATGTTGGGTTGCTGCTAATGAAGTTCTGGAAAATCCTCGTCCTGCGATGGGTAGGGTGCCCGTTTCTGGTGATGATGACCGTGCGATTATCTTGTTGACGACATTCCGGGGATTAAGGGTGTGGTGGGCCGGCGAGAGAGCAGCGGATGGTCCTGCTCTGTGTTCTAGGACATGCACATGACTGGCTCGGTGGGAGCTGTGAGTGCGGGCGGATGCAAGCTGCTACACGTGTCTGTGCACCTTCTGCGGTCAGCTGCTGTACCGGCCACTGCGCCGAGGACGTGTGCACGAAACTCAACAGGTTGCCTGACCACTCGTGAGCCCTCCTGTGCTGGATATTGCTTTGGTCAGCGCCGCTTCACAAGGCACTTGGGCACCCAGAGGGTACTCATCGCTTGCCGCGGCGGGCGGTGGCTGCGTCGACGGAGAGGCGGACGGTGTCCTCGGTGATTTCGGCGATCCATTCGGCTGGGATATGCAGGTGTTCGCCGGCAAAGAGTCCTGGGTCAACAGCAAGACTGATGATTTCTCCGTCTTCGTTGAGGTGCACGTGCTCAACCTTGCCGAGCCGCTCACCGTCGCTGGCGATGACAGCAGTTCCGCGGTCGATGCGCACGGCTTCTGGCGGGAGATTAGTCTCAACCTCGAGCGGTGGGGCGACGGGAGGGACGGAGCTTGGCAGGGTGCCACCGCTCGGCTCGTAGAGTGCAGCACCCAGGTCAGGAACCAGGGGCTCGCGAGCCGGGGTGCCCCAGAGCAGTGGAATGGGACCAAGGCCACCAGCACTGGGCCAGACGTACGGGAGGCTAGCAGCTTCTTCGGCGGTGAGGCGCACGAACTCAGTCTCAACGAAAAGAGGCAGTTCTCTGGCCTGCTCGGCGTCGAGGGTAAGCCAGACGGTTCCGTCAGGTGCAACCGCCTCGATCAACTCGCGGTCGACAATTCGGTCTTCGCTGAGCAGCCAGCCGCGGTGCACAATGATCGCTTGCACCTCGCGAGTCTTGGGGTCAAGGATCAGTTGGTCCACCGTGCCGATTCGTTTCCCATCGCGACTGATCACTGGCCGCCCGAGCTCGATGTGCATGGTTTGCCTCCATGGTCTATCTGCTGCCTTCTGCGGCTAGCTTGCAACGGGTTGGCGGAGAAGGCAAGAGGAAGCGCAGGTGTGGGAGGTCCGTTATCGACTGCAGAGCGTGACAGCACACGGCGAGATGCAAGGACTGCGGCCAGCACAGGGGAATCCGCGTTATACTGGGCCGTGGTGAGGATGGGTATGCGGACGACCGAGGAAATCATCGAAGCACTGCACGAGCGTGGCTGTCGGGTGACCGGGCCACGGCGGGCGATTGTCGAGTATGTGCTGAGGCAACGGCAGTCCTTCTCGGCCGAGGAAGTTTTCCACGCGTTACGGAGAAAAGAGCCGCGGATCGGACGAGCAACCGTATTCCGGACGCTGGATCTTTTGACGAAGCTCGGCCTGGTGGAACGAGTACACCACCCCTCCGGCGTGCATCGGTATGTTGTGGTGAGCGATGAGCACCGACATCATGTGGTTTGCGTCCGTTGTGGGCGCGTGGCGGAGTTTTCTGGATGTAACGTTGAGTCTGTGCTCTCGCTTGTCGCCGATCAAACGCGTTTTCGAATCCTTGACCACCGGCTGGAGCTGACCGGCCTTTGTGATGAGTGCCAAAGACAGCCGCTCGCCGACGCCGGATGAACAGCGCTTTGTGGGAGCTCCGGTGGCACCAGTGGGGCAACCGGATGTGATTGCACCACAACAGGCGGTGGCGCATAGCTTGTTGGCGAAGAGTACGAGGTGTGCTATGCAGTTGGGGTTGCCCGGCGTGCTCGCTGCGATTACGAGGCGGCAAGGTACGGTGGCTCCCTCGGCCTGAGCCCTCTGGACATTCGCGCTCCCGTTTGACAGTTGGGTGCCTCTCGTCGGTTGGAGAGACGTGAGGCGGTGAGCGCGCCCTCTTGATCCCCCTTCAGGCGCCAGTGCTAGGCTCTGCCCATCCCTTTCCTCTGTCGAAGGTGGACAGAGGTTCGCTGGAGATTGAGGGTGTTGGTCTCGTGATCGCTCCTTTCGGTTGAAGGGGGGCGGGACACAAGAGGGAAAGGACGGGTAAGAGCGCTGATACTTGGTATCATCAAAGTGTATGCCCCGGGACTGGGGCACTTTGGCGCTTGAGATTGAGACAACGTATCATGGATGAAGGGAGAAGAACGATGCGACGCTGGTTAGTGCTGGTTTTGGTTCTTGCTAGCCTTGTGCTGTCAGCCTGTGCTCGGCAAACGCAGCCGACGCCGATGGCGGGGGTGAGTGAATCTGCAGTTCCCACGCCAACGCCGAGTGAAGGAGCAGCGGAATCGTTAACTCCGACCGTGCCGTTAGCCAAGAAGGTGGTTGTCGTCGCTAGCACCTCGGTTTTTGCCAGCATGGTTGAGGTGGTGGGTGGGAATTTGGTTGAGGTGCATGCGGTGATGCCTCCAGGGGCTGATCCACACACCTATCAGCCGACACCACGGGACGTGGTGAAGCTCGCTGACGCGCAGTTGGTGGTGTACAACGGGGGCGATCTGGATCCCTGGATGGAGCGTCAGTTGGAGGCAGTGGGAAGCAAGGCGAAAGTTGTCGTTCTTGCAGAGGGGCTGGAACCGCCGGCGGGGGTAGCTGTTAAGGAGGAGCACATAAAGGGGACACGCAAGGCGGAGCATGATCATCAGCATGCGGAGGGGACACCCGAGGCGGGGCATGATCACCGGCATGCGGAGGGGACACCCGAGGCGGGGCATGATCACCAGCACGCGAAAGAGACGCCAGTGGCTACCTCGTCGCCAGAGCATGAGCATGACCATGAACATGGAGTCAATCCGCACTTTTGGCTTGATCCGGACTTTGCAGTGATCTACATCGAGCGCATAGCGGCGGGGCTTGGAGAGGTTGACCCAGCTCATGCCGAGTTCTATCAGACCAATGCAGCACGCTACATTGAGGAGATTCGCAACTTTGATGTTTGGGCGAAGGAGCAGATTGCGAGCATCCCACCGGAGCGGCGCAAACTGGTGACCTTCCACGACGCGTTTCCCTACTTCGCGGCACACTATGGGCTGGAGCTTGTGGGTGTTGTTGTGCTCAGCCCGGGACGTGAACCCTCACCACAGGAGGTTGCGCAACTGGTGGCGCGGATTCGGGCCGAAGGGGTACCAGCGATCTTTGTGGAGCCGCAGTTTAATCCCAAGTTAGCGCAGACAATTGCGCAAGAAGCTGGGGTGCGGGTGTTGGAGCTGTACAGTGATGCAGCGCCAGCTGGCATGGACTATTTAGGGATGATGCGGCAGAACGTGACCAATGTGGTCGAAGGGTTGCGTGGGTGATGCGCGGCGGTGCAGTCGCGGTTGAGCGAGCGGCGCGGGCGACGACGATACCGGTAATCCAGGTGGAGGAGTTGACGACAGGTTACCGGCGTAATGAGCCAGTACTGCGCAATGTGCGATTCTCGGTGGAACGGGGCGCGCTGGTCGGAATCCTCGGCCCAAATGGGAGTGGCAAGTCAACGCTCTTCCGCGCGTTGCTCGGACTCTTGCGCCCCTGGGAAGGCAGAGTGCTGGTGGAGGGACAGCCGGCTCGTCCCAATCCCGACATCGCTTATATTCCGCAGCGGGAGACGATCGACTGGGACTTCCCGGTGACCGTGCTCGATGTTGCCTTGATGGGTCGGTATCCTCGCCTTGGTTTGTTCCGTCGCCCTGGCAAGAATGATCGGGAGCTGGCGCTCTGGGCTTTGGAGCAGGTGGGATTGGTGGATCAACGTGACCGACTGATTGCCGAGCTTTCTGGTGGTCAACGACAACGGGTCTTTTTGGCACGGGCACTGGCACAGGAACCGGAGCTGTTTCTCCTGGATGAGCCGGTGAGTGGGGTTGATGCTCCGACGCAGCACTTCGTTTTCGAGCTCCTGGAACGTCTTTGTCGACAAGGGAAGACGGCGCTGGTTGCGACTCATGATCTCTCGTGCGTGGCGCAGCGGTTCGACCGGGTACTGCTCCTTAACCACGAAGTGATTGCCTACGGCCCGCCGCAAGAGGTGTTTACGGAAGCGCTGCTTCACCGCACCTTCCGATCTCACCTTTTGCTCTTGCGGTACGGTGATCGGGTCATCGTGGTGGAGGATGAGGATGGGGATGAGCGGAGCTGTTGAGTTGTTTGTCGAACCGCTGCGGTACGGGTTTCTCCTGCGGGCGCTGGTTGCTGCCGTCCTAGTTGGGGCGATCGGTGCCGTGGTTGGGAGTTACGTTGTGCTCAAGGGATTGGCGTTTATCGGGGATGCGTTGGCGCACGTTGCTTTCACTGGGATCGTGGTAGCCTTCCTGGCTGGATTCAGCTTTTACGTTGGTGCGTTGGCAGCGGCGATCACCGCTGGGCTGGGAATTGGCTGGGTGACGCGTCGCGTGGGGCTCAGTACGGATACAGCGATTGGGATTGTGTTTAGTGGGGTCTTTGCCCTTGGTGTGGTGCTGATGGCGATAGGGATCCGGACCTATACGGTTGATCTCTTTAGTTACGTCTTTGGAGATATTTTGGCGGTGCGGGCACGTGACCTGTGGGCGATTGCCCTGGCGGGGATCCTTGTGGTAGGAGTGGTTGTGGCACTGTACAAGGAGCTTTTGTTTGCGCACTTCGATCCGGTGGTGGCCGAGGCGACGGGGCTCCCTGTTGGCGTGTTACAACTCGTTCTCTTGCTTCTCCTTTCGGTTACGGTTGTTGTCTCGGTGCAAGCGGTAGGGGTGGTGCTGGTGCTGGCGATGCTGGTGACACCGGCGGCGACAGCAGCCCTCGTTGCCCGAAGACTCGCAAGCATGATGCTGCTCGCTGTCTGTTTTGGCGTCCTGGCGGCACTGGTTGGCTTCTACCTGAGTTACTACGCGAGTGTCCCCTCGGGGGGAGCCATTGTGCTGGTGGCGACGGTGCTGTTCGTCCTGGTGGCAGGGCTGGTCCGCGGGCGCGGTGCCTGGCGACGATTGACGGCTGCGTACCGGTAGCGCGATGATCCGACCTCCAGCGGATTGCTTGACACTGCGTGCTGCTCGGTGTGCCGTCGGCTCTCCTGCACAGGAACGTCTTTGAGAGGGAAAGCCTCCGAGTTCCCCGGAGCTGCAGCGCAGAGTCCGGCGGCAAGCAGTGCTGGCAGGTGGTTACAGATCGTGAACACGGCATGAAGTTGCTCGCACCGGAGTAGCTATCTGGAGCGAGGAAAGACGAGTGGCTGGCGAAGTTGTTGTCCGTGAGAAATGATACTGAGTATCATTTCTGGCGGGCATGCCCATCGGTCCGTGCGTGACGCATGGAGGAGCTAAGGAGGGTTGAATTGAGGATGCAGTGATGAGATCCGGAGCTCGCACGTCTGCTGGTTGTTCCAACGGAAGACTGCACGGTCAGTAAGGGAGTGGAAATCATGCGAGTGGCGTATGTCTTTGCCACACCACGAGCGGCGAGCTACAAGCTGGGTCAGATGATCCTGCCGCAACTGGAGGCGGGGACACACGGAGTTGAGGTTGTTGGGATGTTCTTCTTCGATGATAACGTCTTTGTTCTCCGCCGGGGTGACCCGATCGGCGAACGACTAGCCCGTGTTGCCAAGGAGCGGGGAATTCTGCTCATGATGTGCGACATGTGCGCGCTGGAGCGGAACCTGGCGAAGGGACAGCCTCGCTGGTGTGATCCAGGGAGCGGACGGGGACGGACAGAACCGGCTGAAATTCAACCGGTCGAGACGGTCGAGGGTGTACAAGTGGGGTGCTTCCCTGATCTCTACGCGGCGCTGGCGCAGAATCCGCCAGACCAGGTGATAACCCTTTGAGGGTTCTCGCGCCGCGTACCCTGTGCGAAGAGCTTGACACTGAGGTAGGCGGCACGCTGCAGCGAGAGGTTCACGGCGGTTCCAGGAGGGGGTGAAGGCTGACCCCCTCCGCTGTTATGGCCGGGCACGGCGCATCTCAGCACGATAGATTCCGGCCAGGAGGGCAGCAGTTGCGACGACATGCATGAGGATGAGCACGAAGCGCGTCCCGGGACGCTCGGTTGACGCAAACGGTGGGACGAGCAAGATGAGAAAGATGAGGAGGCTGAGAAGCATGAAGATCAGAAAAGGACGGCGTGTCCAGCGGCGTAACAGGGTGTAGAAGGCGGTGCCAACGAGTAACGGGATGGCGGTCAAGAGAATGACTCGCGGTAGCCCCACCACCGTTTCCGGTTGCCCAGGTGGCTGTACCTGAAGTGATACTCCCACCGCTCGGGCAAGGCCCCACAGCGCAGCGTTGAGAATCGCCGCGACAATTGTTGCCAGAAGACCATACCGCCAGATCACCATGAGAACACCCCTTCCTCTGAAAGAACGGGCAGCGCTCGAGATTTCAGGTCATGCGGCTTTCCGCGTAGGTAGTCTTCGGTGAGCGTATCGCAAAATTCCGCTGGCTAAGATGGTGAGGGCCACTCCTACAAGACCACAGACATTCACGGTGACCATCCTTCACTTGACCGTTTCCCCTACTCTTTGTGGCGTCAGTTGCAGTGGCCGGGCAGGACTGCTCGTTGGTGAGACCAAATCGTAGAGCATAGTCCGGCGTGGGGCAAGGGGGTGTGTTCGTCGCGCTTGGATAGGGAAGCTCCCTACCCGCTACGTTCAGTACAAGCAGGAGCGGTGGAGAGGCTGTTGTCCTATGCTGGTGCTTTTCTAGCACGTTAGGGTCAGGGAGTGCCTGAACAAGTGTCGTAACGGATGGGCGGGGTACTGGTTGGGGCATTGAGCAGTCTGGTGGGAGTGGAGTGTCCAGGCGAGTCATCAACACCGCGAGAGTAGGGAGTCACTGGAGTCGGCTATGCGCTGTTCTGCCCGGTGCTGGATTCCACGTGTCACTCGTCTGGTACTGCGATGGGATTGCGTTGTTGGTGCACCGAGGTGGCGCGTGACTTGGTAGTCGGACACCACCAACTCGTCCGATTGTTAGTGGTGTCGTGGTCGCTGCGGTGGACGGGCAAGAAGTTGTTCCCACGGGAGAAGGTCACCGCCAAGCTCTGTCTGGCGTTGCTGTGCAGCGTTTTGGTTGGCGAAGGCGGCGATACCGTAACCCATCGGGGAACGGACATTGGTGCTCACCAGATACCAGGCGCTTTCGGCCGGTAGCCAGGACTGGGTGTCGAGATCGTGAACCCAGTGAGCCGCCCAGGCCGGCTGGTGCTTCTGTCGATAGATGAGGAGACACCCGATGTCGTCGAAGAGGTAGGTTTCTCCGTTCGCGGTAGCGGCTGCTGCGGCGAAGCGGCTGTCGGAAAGGATCATCCCGCACTCGGCGCAGGTGTCGCGGCCGTAGCGGATCTGGGGCGGAGAAAGCTCTCGCTTCCGCTGGCAGGCGGCAAGCGGCAGGGTGACGAGGAATGTGAGAAGAAGCTGACGGCGTCTCAACGTAAGACCTCCCGACGCAGGATGGAGTAGGCAGCGACGCTAGCAACAAGACTCCAGAGTAGGAGCATGCTGGCAAGAAGGAGAGATAGTGTCGCGCCAAAGCGCTCATCGGCGTAGAGACCAGCGGGTCCGAGTAGCTCCAGTGTACCGGCCAGGAGGCGTAACGCGGCGATCCGGTAGGCTTCGGTGGGATTTACCAGTGCGATCCCGAGGAGCCAGGATGGAGGCAGGCGTACCGCGAGTGCGGTGCCCATAAGACCAAGATTACCGAGCAGTACGAGTACAAGCCAGAGAGCGAGTGCAAGGCTGACGGCGGTACTGGTTCGGGTGCAACGACTCGAGAGGAGAAGGCCGAGTGAGAGAGAAGCCCAAGCGAGCAGGATAGTCAGGCCGGCAAGGGCGAGGAAGGCGAGCGGGTCCGTGGCACCAACGAAGAGTAGGAAGACAGCACTGGCGCCGAAGCCGAGCGCGACAGCGACGGCGAGGGCGAGGCCAATACCGAGCGCTTTGGCGAGAAAGTATGCTCCCGTCCCGACAGGCTGGGCCAGCCAAAACTCGAGCGCACTGCGTTCACGGTCGCTGGCCAGGGCGAGGGCCCCCAGTGTGAGCCCCATGAGGGGAACGAGGAGCAGCATGAGGTTGACCAGGCTAGCTGCGGTGCGCCCAAAGCCGCTGACTGGGCTGGTGGCACCGGTGAGAAAAACGAGGAGGGAAAGCGCGCTACTCAGGAGAAGGAGGGCTGCAGCATCGGCCAGAAACCAACGATTGCGTAGTGCGTCGCGTAGCTCCTTTTGGGTGAGAATAAGGACGGTATTACCAACCATCGGTAGCCTCCAACCAGAAATCTCGAACCTGGATACCTAGCCGGGCAAGGAGGTAGAAGGGCTCTGCCTTCCGCTGGGGTGGAACAATGACGCGGAGCCGCTGATCTTCACGATAGACGGCAAAGCCGTGTGCCGTGAGGAGATGAGTAGCTGGCTGCAAGGTATCGACATCGAGTTCAAGGATGAGTGATTGATGCACGTTGTATCTTATCGGCAGGGCTGCTGCGCCTGACTCAGCGACGATACGTCCGGCCTCGAGCCGTAAGACGCGTGTGGCCAGGTGCCAGATGTCATCAGAGCGGTGCGAGGCGAAGATGATCGTCCGGCCTGACTCGCGAAGTTCGCGGAGGGTGGACAGGAGTTCCTCGCGTGCGGTCACGTCGAGGTTTGCTGTTGGCTCATCGAGCAGTAGCAGTGGTGGATCACCAATCGTTGCCAGGGCGAGTGCAAGTCGTTGTTGCATACCGCCTGAGAGAGTCCGTACTGGCTGATACCAGGTCTGCTGGAGGCCGAAGACACCCAGGCGTTCCCAGGCACGCTCCAGCGGTTCGCCGCGCAGGCGCGCGACAGTTGTCAGGAGCTCGCCAGTAGTAAGGTCGAGGAGCGGTAGCTGCTGCGGCACGTATCCGATTTGGGCGCGCACAGCTGGGCCGTCTTCGAGCGGTGAATGGCCGAAGACGGTAACTGTACCGGTGTAGGCAGTTCGGCCAAGGAGGCAGCGAAGGATTGTCGTCTTGCCGGCACCGTTTGGTCCCCAGAGGGCGAGTGCCTCGCCAGGTCGAACGATGAAGCTCACATGATCAAGAACGAGGCGATCCCCAAAATACTTGGTGAGCCCACGCACTTCCACAACGGCTGCGTCCGTGACGGTGCACGCTGCGGTTGCTACGGAGGGGGTGGTGGAAGCCAGTACCACGGGTGCAGGGGCGCGTGGAGCGGTGGTTGCCTGTGCGAGCACGAACCGTGGCGGGCGACGGAGGATGAGGAGGAGAGGAAGCGCAGCGGCAGTGAGCAAGGCAAGTGAGAGGAGCGCATGAATACGAGATGGTGGGGAGAGGTTCCAAGGAAGATCCGGCCACGGCGTTGAGTGAACGAGTGGAGCGGGATCAGTGAAGCGTGGTGCTGGCTGGAAGAGAGGAACCGCACGTGCAGCCAGATCGAGCGCGGAGGCAGCAAGGCTGAAGCGGAAAAAGGCGAGCAGCGGGGAGCGGTCGGTAAGAACACTTGAAAGTGCGCGGTTCTGGTATGGCAGATCGCCAATGCCGTTGCGGTCCGCATCATAGCCGACGTAGTCGCTCCAGAAGTTGCCACGCCCAGCCTCGGCCCAGGCGATGCGGTCGAGCGTGCCGCCGCCCTGAGGCGCTGCTTGCTCGAGATTTTCCAGGAGTGTGTTGCCGATGATGAGATTAGAGCGAGTTGCCGGGCTGATGAGGAGGCCAACGTCGTTATAGGCGATCCAGTTGCCCGTTATCCGGTTGGTGACTCCCTCCGAGATCGGGGAATTGTCGATGTAGATGCCAACACGATTCCGAAGGAACAGATTCCCTTCTGCCAGGACACCGTCGGTCTCTTTCAGGGCCAAGCCGTAGCCAGACGGGCCGCGGTTATGAAAGAAAACATTGCGACGGACGGTCTGGCGCGCGCCGTACATAAGATAGATGCCGACTGAGTTGTCGCGAAGGACGTTTCCCTCAATCACGCTCTCCTGTGAATACATGAAGTGGAGACCATAGCGGCCGCGTTCGACCACGTTGTTGCGGAAAAGCGTGTGATCAGAATACCAGACGATGACATCACGGCTATCCTCAACACGGTTGTCGACAATGTGCGTTCCCGGGCTGTACCAGAGTTTGATGCCGTCGCCGCGTTGTGGCTCTGGAAGCGGTTTGCCAACGATACGATTGGCTTGGACAAGCGCACCTGGTGCGTTGAGGAGCTGGATGCCGAAGAGGCTGTCGAGTACCTGGTTACCAACGATCTGGGCTCCTGGTGCCGTGACAAGGATGCCGGTGTCCTCGCGATCGTGACTTGTGCCGCTACCGCGGACAATGAACCCTTCAATATGAACACGAGGTGCAGCAACGTGAATGACGGTCCCCTGACCGCCTCCATCAATGACTGGCCAGTTCTCGCCGTACAGTGTCAGCGGGCGGTCGATAACGACCCGGCCGACATAGACACCACCACGGACGCGAATTGTTGCTCCGGCTGGTGCAGTGGCGATTGCTTCCTGGATCTGGCGGAGTGAGCAATCGGGGCAGACAATAAGCTCGCTGGCATGAACCGGTGGTGGCGTCAGCAGCAGGAGCACGGTCAATGTTGCGGCGAGAACAAGCCGGTGCATGGTGTCACCCCCGTTGGGCAGAGCCGCGCAGCCGCGCGGCGATGCCGATGAGTGCACTGAGGGCAGCGAGGATGGCCAGGTATAGTCCACTACCGAACCGCGCTTGAACAACAAACTGTCCAACTCGCCCCGTCCCAAGTACGGGTGGTGTAAAGGGTTTGATCGAGCTTGAGAGTGCAGCGTGCGGATCAAGGTTATGGCCAAAGTACCAGAGCCAGTACTGGAGATCAGCGATGAAGATAATGGGGAATATGACGATCAGGATGGCGAGAAGTGTGATCCAGCGTTGTCGGAGTAAACCGGTGAAAAGGGCGAGGAGCGCCAGAGCCGCGACGCCGTAGGGGGCAATCGCGCGCTCGAAGGGCGCTGCCTCTTCCAGCTTCATCATCCCGATATAGTGGTTGAGTCCATTCACTTCTTGGACGTCACCAGCAAGTTTCGTGAGATAGATCAGAACGCGGAGTCCGCCTGGGTACTGAGGCGCAAGTAGCGTCATGTGCCAGTACGGAAGCACCAGTGAGACTCCGAGCAAGATGGCTGCGAGGAAAAAAAGTATGCGATCCCTGCTGTGGGCAATCACTGCGCTGAGCGATTGTATGACGTTTAGTCTTGCGGTGGTCCGGGTGGTAGCGATTTCCATGGTTGCGATCCTTTCTCGACTCCGAAGGTAGCCAAGTTTGGGAGAGGGGGCGGTAAGGAGAATCCCTTACCGCCCCCTCTGCTGCGGGATCAGGTCGGCTTCACCAGGAAATAGCCCATCATTTCGAGATGCAGGGCCGAGCAGAACTCTGTGCAGTAGAACGGGAAGGTGCCTGGAATATCGGCGACGAAGCGGATGGTCTGAGTTTCACCAGGCTCGAGACTGAGGTTGATGTTGTAGCCCCCGAGGGCAAAACCATGCGTTGCGTCCTTGGCACGCTCGATGTTCGTGAGGTGCCAGATCACTTCATCTCCCTGCTCGACCTCGATGAGATCCGGGCGAATCTGGCTGCGCAGCAGGACACCCCAGATCTCAACGGTCTTGCCGCGTCGCTCAATGCGCTCGTCACCGACCTTGAGAACGGCATTGGGATCGACGCTGTGGGTGTGTGGGTTCCAACCCACCTCGGGGTAGATCTCCCAAGCCTTGATCCGCTCCCGCTTAATGATTTGCGCGTAGTGTGGCTCGCCGATCCCGATTGGGCTATCGTAAAGGACGCGCATCGGTTGATTGGGTGCAATGGAGATCAGCTGCGCGTTCTGCGGCAGCAGTGGTCCGAGGCTGGCAAAGCGGTCAACTGACCACTTGTTGTGTGCGACGAGGAAGCGACCGGCAGGCTTGACAGTATCCCCCTCTGCGGCAGCAAGGTGTCCAATGTTGTACTGGACCGGTAGTTTCTCTACCAGCTTCCAGCCATCTTCGTGATAGGGCTTGCCGAGTGACCACTTGGCGACCGCACTATCCAGGAACAGGCTCGTATAGGCGTAACCCTGATCGTCAAACTGGGTGTGCAAGGGACCGAGGCCAAGCTCAACCTGGGTCTCGACACACTGTTCGAAGGGAAGGACCGGGATGCCGTATTCATCGGTATCCCAGTTACCCGCTTGGATGGCCTGCTGAATCTTGGCAAAGCTGTAAACGGTGACGTGAGGATCGAGCTTCCCTGCCACGACGATGTAGTCTCCACCCGGCGTCACATCCACACCGTGCGGGCTCTTCGGCTCTGGGATCAAGAAGAGGACCCCTTCCTTTGCAGCGACATCCATGCGGATGACTTTAAAACCGTTGATTATCTCGTATTTGCCGGCCGCGATGACTTCTTCAGCCTTCTTCCAATTGACGACATGGAGGTAGTCCATGTCACGTTGGGTCGTGGCGATCTCCATAGCTGGCCGACCCTCTAGCAAGCCCGGAAAAGCGAGTTCCGTGTTGAACGAGTTCCAGAAGGCCCAGCCGTGGGATGGCCCTTTCCCAGCATCGGCCAAGTCGTGCCAGTACGGAGGCGTCTCAATGGCAAACGACTCCTCGGGGATAATGCGCCCCTTCTGTCGGTCGAACTTCCAGAAGGTGAGAACACCACGGTACTTTTCCTTGTACTGAGTGATTGGCGCGTAGACGCCGCCAAGCGGCACTGAGTACTGGTCAGCTTCGAGCACGTACTCGGTGTTTGGTGTCACAAAGCAGCCACCGTGCTCATTAACAAGGAGGGGATTCTTCACGATCTGCTTGGTCTCAAAGTCCCGGAGATCAACGACGGCAATGCGACCATTCGCTTTGTCGTTGATGAAGAGGAATTCGCCGTCATATTCGCCATTGGTTTCGCTCAGGGCCGGGTGGTGCGTATCGCCCCAGAGGATCGGCTTTCCGTGGAAGTAGCCCCCCTCAAGGACCTCACTCGTGGAGCCACCGTAGCCGTAGCCCTGCCATGGCTCCGGGGCAAAGACAGCGATCACCTTGAGAAGGCGCATCGACGGCAAACCATGGACTAACACCTGCCCACCGTGGCCGGTTGAGGAGAACATGAGAAACTCATCGTATTTACCAGACGGAACGTATGTCATGAGCGCTGCGGTCACATCTTCCGGAGTGAGTTGCCGCTGCTTGATAATTTCGTCGGCCGTGACGCCGAGCTTTGGTGCCTCCTCTTTGCGCTGCAAGACACTGCAACTTGCGAGCAGGGCACCAGCTGAGAGCCCTGCCGCTGCACCGAGGAGTCCTCGTCGACTGACCTTGTGTTGATTGACCTGGAACGGTGGTCGATCACGGTTCTCGGTCATAATCCGACCCTCCTCCATCCTTGTCGCGGGGTCTGCCACACCCCGTGTCCTGATAGGAGTGTCTGCGCAAACAGGTTCGGCGAACACGACCGGTTGGGTAGTTTCCAACCTACACGGTGGGATAGGTTGTAACCCTACCCGTATGGTTGGGGCCTGGTCTGTGCCCTGCTGCCGATCGTCAGAGTGATGAAGCAAGGCTGCTGCTGAAGGGCGGATAAGAACTGGCCTCTTGGGATGCCGCGATTCAGGGGTTTTCAAGGGATCGCTTGCGTCAAAGATGACGACGAAGAGGAGCAAGCTCACGGCTCTCTTGTGGACAAGGTCGCGGTTCTCAGCTTCCTTCGCCCGTCCCCTTGCTTGTGACGCGGGTAGAGGAGCCAGCAATGACAGCGGCAGAGGGGTGCACGATCCTACTGAGACGCTGACCTCGAGTCTGCGAGAAGTTACTGCAACGATGACTCACCAGCACCTTCAGGTGCAACCGTTCAGTAGGTGATCTGCACGGTGCTCACCGGCACGCCGAAGAACGCGGCTTCTTGGATGGTCTGATGTCTGGAAGGGAGAATGCACCGTAGGTACTTGGAGAAGCGAGCACCTACACCACTGGTTGGCTCGGCGGGCAGAGTTGGCGCCGGTCACGGTGCGGCCGCCATGGGCGGAGTGCCAAAAAGTGGGCCTATCGCACAGGAAAGAGATCATCAGGGTTGCGGTGAGTGCCGCTCCAGGGGATCGGTGCTGAGCGGTGCTGTGTGAGCGTCAAGCGTTAAATAGCAGCTGTTGGCGCTGTTCGGTTCAGCCAGCTTCGCAGCCGATGCCGTCGCGATCAGTGTCGAAGTGGTGCGGGTCGGGTGGCAGGACCCGGAAACGGCGGTACGGGATGTCACGGCAGTCAAGGTCGGGTGGAGGAGGAGGCACACATGTCCGGATAGCTGGGATCGCAACTGGATAGAGGTGACGGTGCTCGTGAGGGACTGGACTGTAACGGAGTGCACGCTCCCCAGAGGCCAGCACGGTTACGTTGTGCCTCCTGCTGGGCAGCAGTGAGACGATCAGTGTAGCGTTGGTCTGGCGGGTACTCGCGAGCAATGGCAGCACCCTGGCGGACGAGCTCCTCGTTGACGAGGATCCACGAATGTGCACGTGCTATCCAGACATAACGCAGGAATCGTCCATACCGATCAGTGTCACTGACATCCTGTTCGAGGTAGACAGTGCTCCCAGGCGGTGTTAGCTGGGTCAAGGCGACCGTTGCGGCTTCGAAGAAGCATTCAGCGGGTCGACCTTGGTCTCCGCGCTCGGGGGCATCGATGCCGATAAGGCGGACGATCGCTTGGCCGTGCTTGGTGCGAACAGTGAGCGTGTCGCCGTCAATCACGTTCACGACGAGCGCGGGCTCTGCCGGGACAGGAAGTGCAGGGGAGAAAGGTGTGGGCGCTTGCGGTGATACGGCAACCGGTGAGGTGGTGGGTACGCTCGTGTCGGTTGACGGGATGAGCACGCCGGTCTGGTTCCTGCCAGAGGAATTGGGAGCAGCACAACCGGTGGTGAGGAAGAGGGCGAACAGGAGGAGCCAGCGGACCATCGTCACTCCCAGGCAACGATCAAGGCTTCCAGTGGGCGTCGTGGGCGTCGCTGCGGGTCGGCGGCGGCATAACCGAGCGTGATGAGTGCCTGGGGTTCGAGGTGGGGAGGAAGGTTGAGGGTGTGGCGGACGACGCTCGGACAGAAGAGTGGCGCGCACATCCAGCCGGTATCGAGGCCAAGGCGATAGGCCATGAGTAAGGCGTTTTGTACAGCGGCGCCGAGGCTTTGGATTGCCATTGTCCGCTCGGCAGCCTGACGGTCTGGATCCGGATAGCGATCGAGGTCGCTCGGATCGAGGCAGACGAGAATGAGTACGGGGGCCTCAAGAAGACGCCGTTGTGATCCGGCGAGCCTTCGTGCAATCGTGTCTTGATCCTCGCCGTCCATGGCGAGGTGATAGCGCCAGGCCTCGGCCATGGCCTCGGCAAGTGCACGCTTGCGTTCTGGGCGGGTGAGAACAACGAAGCGCCAGGGTTGTGTCCCGTGAGGTGAGGGAGCCCACGCGGCAGCTTCGAGGATTGCCGTGACGAACTCGGGTGGTACGGGATCGGGGCGCAGGCGACGTACCGAGCGGCGGCCACGGACGAGTTCTGGAAGGTCGAAAGGGCGAGTACCGGGGATTCCGGTGATGTCCGGGAGTGGAGCGAGCGGTGGTGGAACAGGCGATGCAGCTTGCATAGCAGGCTCCTCACGATACCGGAGTGGCAGGACGTGTCGTGTGGACGGGAGTAGGTGCTGGGATCCAGCTGAGAGCGGTAATGGCGCTCCAGAGGAGGACGAAGCCTGCAAGCTGCCAGCTGTCGATTGTGGTGTCGAGCACCCACCAGTTGACGAGGATAGCGAGAGCGGGGAAGGCGAGCTCAGCGAGTGTTGCGTACGAGGCGCGTGTTTGCCGCAATCCAGCGTAATATATGAGCATGGCAAGGAGACCGGGCACAAGGGCAAGAAAGAAGAGGCGTGGTGCCTCCTCTGCGAGTCCAACTGTCCAGGTACGGGTGAAGGTACCCTCGACGAGAGCGAGCGTGACGAGGAAAGGCAGGGCAAGGAAGAACCGAGCCGCGGTGAGGGTGGGGAAGGGGAGGGTACTGAGCATGTAGCGGCCGAGGACGGTGGCGCTGCCCCAGAGCGCCGCAGCAGCGAGGGCGAGCACCGCGGTGAGGATTCGTTCCTGGGGGAGGAGCCAGATCGCCTGGAAGGCGGCGCGTCCGAAGGAAACAAGATAAGCACCGGTGAGCGCGAGTACAAAGCAGGGCCAATAGAGTCGAGGCAATCGTTCGCGTAACAGGAGCGCAGCAAGAAGGACGGCGATGAGAGGCTGGACCTTTTGGAGCAGGATGACAGTGGTTGGGTTACCGATACGGAAGGCAGTGGTGAACAGGACAGTCGCTAACCCGGAAGCACCCCAGGCGATAGCGACGAGCGCCAACCAGGAGCTGCGGGGAAGTGCGGCAAAGGCGCGACGCTGCCAGAGGAGGACCGGTAGTGCATAGAGAGCCAAGAAGAGGTGTTCGGCCAGCACAATCGAGGTTGCCGGGAGTGTCTCGGTTAGTGGTTTCCGGATGGGTGCGTCGATAGCCCAGAGGGACGCTCCGAATGCGACAATGAATACTCCCCAACGTGTCACTGTTGTCTGTCGACTCTCCATTTCTCCCCCTTTGCCACAAGACGGACATCGATGAGGTCGTCTGGTGTGTCGAGGTCAAAGGCGAGCGCCGAAGCCCATAGCTCACGAAGCGTACACCGAGCGCGGAGTGCTGCCAGGCGATGATGACGACGACTCTCCAGACCGAAGGCTGGTGGGATGACATCTGGGGGCGCGAGGGCCAGCAGGTTTGTCCCGGTGCCGCGCCGATCGGGTGCAAGGACGATGCCGGGTGGCTCGAGGAGAGCGAGCGCGGTTTGCACAGGTGGGGCAGTGAGGAGGGGAAGATCCCCATGGACAACTAATAGAGCTGGATAGCCAGCACGCAGCGCAACGTGCTGCGCCGCGCGAATCGCCGCATTAAGTCCTGGTTGGGGCTGGAGCAGTGGGTGAGCGCCCCACCTGACAACGAGGGAGGCGACATGGGAATCGGGTGTTACGACAAGTACCTCTGCAACGTCAGGTACGCTCTGGAGAGCCTCAATAGTGCGCCGCGTTAATTGCAGGACAAGAGACTGGCGGGTCGCTGGATCGAGCGCTGAGGCGAGGCGGCTCTTGGCATGCTCCAGTTGTTGGATAGGGATGACTGCGAGTGTGCGCATCAGGAGGGAGCTCCACGGAGGTCTAGAGCAAACGTGAGTGTCTGGCGGGCAAGGCGAGCGCGGTCGGCCTCGTCACGCATCAGCGCATCGGTGACAAACGGACGGATACCAAGTTCGGCAATAGCAGGAGCGAGGTGGGCGTCAGCGTGGTCAAGAACCAGGCCATCAAGGAAGTCCTGGTAAAGACGGGCGATACCGAGAGGGGACACCTCGTGACCAAGACTGGCCAGCATCCGATCAGCGGGCCCTTTGAGAGCACGGCCGGCGACAATCGGGCTGACCGCGACGATAGGAGTGGCAAGTTCTCGGAGCAGCTGACGCATGCCAGGGAGAGCAAGGATTGGGCCGATGCTCACGATCGGGTTCGACGGGGCGAGGACGACTACGTCGGCGTGGAGGAGTGCTTGCCTGACTTCAGGGGTGGGGCGGGCCTGCATGATTCCCTCGAAACGCACAGCACGGACAGTGTCCTGCTGACGACGCCGGACAAAGTATTCCTGGAACGGTAGAGGACCAGAGGGCGTTTCCACAATGGTACGGACTGGTTCGTCGCACATGGGGAGGATCCGTGCGGCGACGCCGAGCGCAGTGGCAAGTTCTGCAGTCACCTCGGTCAGTCGGATCCCCTGCCGGAGGCGTTCGGTGCGAAGAATGTGCGTTGCGAAATCTCGGTCGCCGAGCCAGAACCAGGTAGGGCGGCCATAGCGGCCGAGCATACCGAGTGTGTGGGCGGTGTCACCGAGAATCCCCCACCCGGTCACTGGATTCGCGATACCAGCGAGCGTGTAGAGAACGGTATCGAGGTCAGGGGAGATAGCGAGGCCGTAGAGTTCAAAGTCATCTGCGGTATTCACGATGACGCAGAGACGGTCCCCGAACCCGAGGAGGGCGAGACCGTGGGCGAGCTTAGCTCCGCCAACACCGCCGGCAAGTACAACGACGAAGCCGGTTCTTTCGGATTCCTGCGTCAATGGGTGCTCCTTCACCTCGTCACTGTGCCAGTGCGAGCGATCCCGCGTGCTCCTGCGGTTCCCGCGGGCGCTGCAAGGGATGCTACTGGTTCACCGCGGGAAACGGCAATGGCTGCTGCGGGATGGGCGGGCGGTCTAGCTTGGAGTGAAGGAGGGGGATGGAGGTGGTAGCTCCTTTGCCGATGAAAGGTTCCTGGGGAAGGACGACGGCTCAGGGATGGAGAGTCTAGCGTGCTCCAGCATGTGGCGACGCCTTTTCGCTTCCAAAGCAGACCTTTGCGAAGGATAGATAACGAGACCGGAGTGCAGATGAGAGTGGGGATCCTCGGAAAGAAGTGAAGATGATGGTCGGTGGTTGAGTAGATGTTCAGCGGTACAAGGCAGGGGAGCACGACGGTGACCCTATTCGATTATAGTTGACGTTACAATCTTGCACTGGGAAAATAGTGTCATCTGTGAAATCCCCCACCGAGGAGGTACCACGATGGAAGCTCGCCAGGTCGAGCGGGTGCTTAGGCATCTTTGTAGCAAGGGGCTTTGGGGCGACGTTCGGCAGTGGTGTGAATCAAGGTATGACTGCGTGTACGTCGTGACCTGCCCGGATTGTGGCTGCTGTTTCGTCCTAAGTGAGGCCGAGTTTCAAGAACTGGTGGAACGGAGTGCGATGCTGCAGGTGTGCGGTGTTCCACCGGATCGGCTGGATGTGCGCGTGCCTTATCCAGTACCACCGTTTGCTCGCTGAACGGGAGGTGGATCGCTCCCGTTCTGGCCTGCTGTAGGAGTTAGCCGGAGGTTCTCGGCGGTCTGGAGAAGCGTAGCGATCGCGGCCTCAGCGATGGCGGTGGCGAGGTGTTCCGGAGGACCGTCGACCACGATGAGACGGCGTGCCGAAGTGCGTCCGCGGTAGGCAGGGATATTCAGCGGGTGACAGATCACTGCAGTGAAGGGTGAAGGATCGAGGCGATGTCGGTGGGGCTCGAGCTCGGGAACGGCGGGGAGCAGATCGACGAGTATGGTGTGGAAGTGTGGGCGTGTGAGTTGTCCGACCCAGTATGCGAGGTTTTCGTCGACGCCCAGCTCGACCAGTGCGAGATCGGCAGTGGCGAGGGTGCGGCCGAGCCATTCGACAAGATGTGCACCGGAGCGGTGCTCAACTGTGTGATAGCGGAGCTCGGGCCACGCGGTTGCCAGCTCCCGGAGGGCGGCTACCCCGCGGCGGCGAAGAGCCTGGACCGTAAGGGGATTCCCGCGCTCCTCTAAAAAGATAGCCTCCTGACCATGCTGCGCAAGAAAGCGGCCAAGGAGGCGGAATACTTGGGCGGGTGGGTGCTCCTCAACGGCGACCAATGAGCGAACGAAGAGAACCCAATGGAAGCGAGGGGATATCACCGATCACCTCCGCGGTTCAGCAGATGTCGCTGCGAGGACGACCGTGATCTCTGGGTCGCACTCGACCTCAATCAGATAGCGGCCATTGTGCCGGCGAATGGCAAGGTCGATGTGTGAGCCAGCGAATGAGACACCCTCTAACTCGACTTCGTTAAGCCATGGGGGAAAGGCGGGGCGCAACGTAAGCCGGCGCTCGGCTGCGCGGGCCTCTGCGCCGAGCAGGATACGGAGAAGGAAAGGTAGCGTACCGGCTGCCCATGCCTGAGGACTACAGCTCACGGGATAGGAGATGGGGACCATGCATTCAGCTTCATCGCGACCAAAGCCGCAGAATAATTCTGGCAACCGATAGTAGGGGAAGCTGGTTGCCACCTCGAGCAGGTCGCTGACTAGCTGAAGCGCTTGGCGGTCGAAACCGTACCGGCGGAGACCAGCGACGATAAGAGCGTTGTCGTGAGGCCAGATGCTGCCGTTGTGGTAGCTCATGGGATTGTAATGGGGCATCCCGCGCGCCAGAGTGCGGATACCCCAGCCTGAATAGAGGTCGGGATGGAACAGTCGTTCGACAAGCTGGGCGGCGCGGGCCGGACTGACGATCTCGCTCCAGAGGCAGTGGCCGGGATTGGAAGAGATAGAGGTGACGAGACGACCGCGGCCGTCTACTGCCTGCCCGTAGAAGTGCTCGGGATCGTTCCAGAAGGACCGTTCAAAACGCTCACGGAGCTGCTCAGCGTCAGCGCGCAGACGGGCAGCGAGCATGTGGCGAGTGTTTCCACCGAAGCGTTGGAGGACAGTGGCCAGCATGCGCTTGGCCTGAAAGACGTAGCCTTGAACCTCGACTGCGGCGATGGGTGGGACGGGTTCGCTCCCGTCTGGGAAAAGGAGTGAGTTGTGGCTGTCCTTCCAGTTCTGGTGCTGCAGGCCGCGCGGCGAGACTTTCCCGTAGTCGACAAATCCGTCGCCGTTATGATCGGCATAGTGATCGATCCAGTGGAGCGCAGCCTCAACGAAGGGGAAAAGTTCGTCGAAGAGCGTTGGTGTTCCAAGCCAGTCCATGAGTTCGCAAAAGGTGACGATGAAAAGCGGTGTCGCGTCAACGGTACCGTAGTACGGGCTGTGGGGCGTTTCACCGAGCCGGACCATCTCACCGAAGCGGAGTTCATGGAGGATCTTGCCAGGTTCTTCTTCGGTCCAGGGATCAACTTTCTTCCCTTGATAACGTGCTAAGAAACGGAGCGTTTCCAGCGCGAGCTGTGGCGAGAATAGCATCATCTGCAAGCTGACGATGAGGCTGTCGCGGCCGAAGGGAGCGACAAACCACGGGATTCCCGCAGCGACGAGACGCCCGCCTGGAAAGGGAGTGAGCAAGGCACGTAAGTCCTCGAGGCTCCGTTGTAGCGCACGATCAAGGAATTCGTGGTCGGTGCGGACGCGGGCGAAAGAGATGGTGGTACTTTCGGCTGGTTCAATGAGCCGCGAGACATCGGGAATGCGCACGGCGATGCGGCGTTCCAGGAGTTCCCGGGGTACAGCACGGAAGGTGAGACGCTCGCTTCCGTGTGCTGGGAGAGTGAACCGAAAGAGGGCAAATGCGCGTGGGGGATGAGCGGCTGCAGAGGCTCGGATCAACTGATCGTGACCGGGGAGGAGCATACGGGGGATAGCCAGATCGGCGAGGTGTGTGGTACCGGCCTCGGTAGTCACGATGTCTGGGGGACGACTAAAAACGATTTCAGTCTCGAGTACAACGTCGTCAGGGGCGCGATAGGCCAGGCGAAGTTGCTGGCCATCATGGTGCGGGAGGAGGATGTGCCCGCGTGGACGTTCGCGTGGGAAACCACGCACCTCGAAGATATCGAGGAAATCGGCGGCGAAGACGAGCGCCAGTTCGACCGAAACGGGGAAGGTGTTGTAGTTGTCAAGGGTGAGTTCTTCCTCGAGTGTTCCAAGGCGAACGATTCGGCACCGCCGCAGGGCGATAGTGTGGGCAAGAACATCGCGACCAGCGTGGTCGCGGAAAACGGTGTTGCCGAACTCGAAGATGGCTATATCAGTTCGTTCAGCTGACGAGTCGAAGAATTCTGGTTCTTCGCCATTCAGGAGCAGCCAGAGCTCACTCAGGAAGCGGGTATCACGCGCGTAAACTCCCGCACCGGGGAAGGTGCGGCGCAAGTCTCCCCGTTCGTCGCTGACGACGAACAGTTCACCATCTTTCAGAATTCGGGCGTCGCGTGCCAGCCCCATCGTTCCATCCGACCCAGTCAGGACCACCCGACTTGGAGCAAGTGTAGCGGGATGGCGGAGCTAGATGAGCTCGCCGTACTCCTCCCATTCATAGGAATCGATGCGACGATACCAGTCCGTGGTGCCGTAGTCGGGGCAACGGCGCTGGCACTTCTCTGCATCCCAGCGCTTCACGGCAACGTAGGTTTGGATGAAAGGCTGTCCGAGGAGCTCACAGAGAACCGTATCGGCTTCAAGCGCGTCGAGTGCTTCCTCGAGCGAGCGGGGCAGGGGAGGAAGCCCTTCGAGCCAGCCCACATCCTTCTGGATCGGCGCGGGGGGTAGCAGGCGTCGCTGGATGCCGTCCCAACCCGCGGCGAGCGAAGCAGCTAAGGCGATATAGGGATTGGCAGCTGCACCGCCCAGCCGGTTTTCGATCCGAGCTTTTGGCCCCAGTGCGTCAGCGGGGATGCGGAAGGCGGCGGAGCGATTGTCATACCCCCAGCAGATGGAAGTTGGGGCGAAGAGTCCAGGCTGATAGCGCTTGTAGTCGTTTGGGGTCGGAGAAAACAGCGCGATGAGTGCAGGGGCGTGGTGGAAGAGGCCGCCGAGGAAATGCCACGCGAGCTCGGAGAGCCCATAGCGACCGTTCGGGTCAGCAAACAGATTGTTACCGGTGTATGGATCGATCAGGCTGTGGTGCAGGTGGGTTCCAGAGGCTGCTTGGTCAATGAACGGCTTAGTCATGAAGGGAGCGAGATAGCCATGCTTCCCTGAGACCTCCTTGACGACGGTGCGGAAGGAAAAAGCTTGGTCAGCAGCGGCCAGGCCGTCAGCAGGACTGAAGGTGATCTCAAACTGACCGGGAGCGTTCTCGACGCTGAGAGTCGAGACCTCAATGCCATGCGCCTCGAGTGCGGTGAGCAGTTCGTCCCGCCACGCTGGATCAAAATTATTGCGGACAGTCGAACAAATCTGCTTATCGCGGAAGACAGGCTCGCGAGTTTCCTTGTGCAGAAGGTAGAACTCGTATTCGAAGCCACTACGAGGCATCCAGCCGTGCGATCGGTAGAGTTCGACAATGCGGCGACAAACCACGCGGGGGTCTTCGGGTGCCGGGGCATTGTCGCGATAGAGATCACCGAGGACGCGGGCTTCGCCAGGCGCATAGGGGAGAATAACCAGGGTATCCAGATCAGGGCAGAGAAGGTAGTCAGGGGGTGGTAGTCGCTCTTCGAGTGGGATGTCCCAGCCAGAAGCGTCCTGAAGTAACATGCCGCCGTAGAAGTTGAGCCCCTTCTTGGCGTACAACGGGAATTTGGCGAGAGGTACGCTCTTGGAACGAGCGATACCATGAGTGTCGGCCATCTCAAAGCGGACCCAGCGTACGCCAGCCGCTCGTAACAAACGTGTTACGGTCGCGATATCCATAAATCCTCCTGCAGTTACCGATATGGCGCGGTGCGTGGGCGAGTTGGATCAAGCCAAGCTACGAGGACAACGCCTGAGCCGCGATGTCTCTCTCCTCCCGACCAACCCATACGGCCAGAGTATACCGATAGGCAGGGCCGGTTCGGCAAGAGGACGCCTGAAGAACTCAAGAGGTGCGGCAACTGCGTGATGTTGTCGGCCCAAGCGGTGCTTGCGACGTGTGAGGATCGCGACTTCCGTCCGGCTCGATGGTGAATGGGGTAGAGCGGATGGCTCGACGCTCTCGCCAGAGGTGCAAGGCAGAAGGAGTGAGCGAAACGAGAACAATGCCAAGGACGATCGGAAGAAGATACTGATCGACTCCGGGGATGGCGCTGCCGAGCCAGTAGCCGGTAAGCGTGATGCCGATGGCCCAGAGTGCTGCGCCAGAGACATTGGCAAGCACGAAACGGCGATAACGCATGCGTCCCATCCCGGCGACGATGGGGGTACCAGTACGAACGATTGGAATAAAGCGGGCAAGGATGACTGCTTTCCCACCATGACGTGCGAAGAACTGTTCCGCCCGGTAGAGATAGCGCTTCTTGAAGAAGCGGGTATCCTCGCGTTGGAGGAGTGCACGGCCGACGCGCAAACCGCAGGCATACCCAACCTGGTCACCGGCGACAGCAGCCAGGAAGCAAGCAACGACGAGCCAGCGGATGTCGAGATACCCCTGGGAGGCGAGAAAGCCGGCAGTGAAAAGGAGCGAATCGCCCGGTAGGAAGAGGCCGATCAAAAGACCACTCTCGGTGAAGATGATCGCCGCAACCCCGAGGAGACCAATAGTGCGGATAACTGTGACGAGGTCAAGGTGCGGCATGCGTCCTCCTTCCCCTGGGGTGGAGTGTAGCGGATCACCGCAGATCAGGCAGTGTGATGTTCGGATCAGGGTTCATCCTCAGTAGGATGGTCCGAGTCGGCCGGGGGTTGCTGAGGGGGTGCGCAGATTACTCTGAGTTCAGGGTCGGAGCGGGATAGGTGGTGTGTTCGTGGTGTGCTGCTACAGGGGGCAGTCTGGATGGGATGTTCCGGCTCAATTCTGTGGAATAACCGATGGTATCAACCGTTCTTTCGAGTAGGCGCATCGGTGCAGAAAAGGCATTGACAGTGAGTCCTTGTTGTGCCATTCCCCACCGTGTTGGATGTGGGAGAAGCGAAAGCGGGAAGCGAGAAGGGGGGGCCATGCAGATCGAACAGAGGCTTGCTGCGCTTGGGATCGAATTACCGCCGGTACCGCCGCCGGGTGGGAACTATGTGCATGCTGTGCGCACGGGGAATCTTTTGTTTCTGGCTGGGAAGGGCCCGTGGAATCCGGATGGGACAATGCCAACGGGTAAAGTGGGGCGCGACGTGACGGTGGAGGAGGCATACCAGCATGCACGCTCGGTTGGACTTGTCCTCCTGGCGGTGCTCAAACAGGAACTCGGTGACCTGGACCGCGTGAAGCGGATTGTGAAAGTTCTTGGGATGGTCAATGCGGTGCCCGAGTTCGACCGGCATCCGGAAGTGATCAACGGGTGCTCAGACCTGTTTGTCGAAGTATTTGGTGAGCGGGGACGGCACGCACGCTCGGCAGTGGGCATGGGATCCTTGCCGCGGAATATCACCGTCGAGATTGAGGCGATCGTCGAGGTTGAGTGAGCTTCCGCTCATGAGCCTGCTTGTGATGGGGCCGAGGGCTCTTCGGCAGGTGAGCTCTCGGCCTCGTCCCGTGAGGCTTGTTCCTCGACCTCCTCGAGTGTCGTCGGCTCCTCCGGGCGTTCCGGGCTCAACAGTTGACGGACGAAGAGCAGCTCACGGCGGCGGAGGTCCCAAAGCCGCTCCAGTTCAACATTGATCTCGGCGACCCGCTGCAAGGCACGCTCACGCTCGAAGAGCATGTCAGGCAGCGCCTGCAGGAGACGACGGCGCTCCTCGGCCAGTTCCTCGATACGCGCGAGGACCGGTGAAGGAAGCCGGATGCGTTCTAGTTCGAGCCATAAGAGTTCATCGTTGTCAAACATTGCTCACGATCCACTTGGAGCGTGCACGAGCAGGGAAGCAAGTCCAAGATCGTGCAGCCGAGTGGCTGGCACCTGTCCGTCCGGTGTCCAGCCCCGTATACGGTAGTATGCCGCGATCAATGTCTCAAGTTCCGCTGGCTCAATCCCGTCTGGGCCGAGCAAGCGGTCGGGTAGGGTATCATCGGCACGGGTCCATCCCTGCCGAAGGTTAAAGAGTTTCTTGAGTGTGACGATCCGTTCGCCGGTGCGTTGGAGTTCATTGGCGTCGAAAGGAAGCCCGGTCACGAGCCGGACCAGTTCGGCAGCCTCGACGAAGAAGTCGTCAAAGCAATGGCGGAGAAACTTGCAGATCGGGAGCGTGTCCAGGATGGCCGCGCGGTCTTCACTCTGTGCGGTCGCACGTGCCAATTGCTCGAAGGGGTTACCTGCTTGTTCGGAGAAGTCGACCTCATAGGCGGAGGTGCGGTTGTGGCAGGCGCCGCGCGGTGTGATCGCGAAGCCGAGTGCCATGGCACGGAGGTTCTTGGGGTGATAACCGGGGAGCTCGAGGCCTTTGACATGCATGGCCCAGGCCTGGCTTCCCTGACCGACAATCTCCGCAGCGCGACGTGAGCCCTCGGCGAGGAGGTCCCCAAGTGGGCCCCGCCGTTCGCCGATCGCTTCCAACGTGCGGAGGAGGCTCAGGCCATCACCGAAGCGCGGCCAGTCCGCGGGATCACCGGGGAGAGGAATGCCACGCTCCACACATTCCATGGCCCAGGCGACGGTACCGCCGGCGCTAATGGCATCCATGCCGTAGTAATCGCACAGTGCAGCCGCGCGGAGAACAGTGTTGGGATCCTCAATACCGCAGAGGGATCCAAGGGCGAAGAGTGTCTCGTACTCGAGGCGGACCGTGACTTCTGGTCCGGCATCGGTAGTGCGGAAGTGATGCTCACAGCCAACGGTGCAGGCGGCACAGGCCTGGCGGTCGGCGCGCTGGTGGAGCGTGAGGTATTCACCAGCAAGCGCCTCGGCAGCGGGGAAACTGCCGGCTTGGAAGTTGCGTGTGGGGAGGACACCAAGCCGGCTGAAAAAGGCGAGATTGGCGACCGTACCGAGTTCGCGGTATTTGGCCGTCTCTGGTCCGAGGCTTCGGGCGGCGAGCCGCCGGGCTGCGGCTGTGACACCGGCTGGATTGGCAACAGGCGGAAATCGCCCAGTACCGCGCACAGCGATCGCTTTGAGACGCTTGGCACCAAGGACTGCACCAGGACCGGTTCGACCAGCGAGCCGGCCATCGTTGACAACGGCGGCGTACCGCACAAGCCGCTCACCGGCGCGGCCGATCGCGGCAACACGGACGTCTCGCCCGAGTTCGTTGCGGAGTGCGGCAGCAGTGGCCTCTGGGTCTTGGCCAAGGAGATCATCAGCCGGGCGAAGGTACGCTTGATGGTTCTCGACGACGAGAACAGACCAGCGGGGGGCTTGCCCGAGGATGACGAGCGCATCGAAGCCGGTGCGACGTAGGACGAGAGCAAGGTAGCTGGAGGTGAGGGAATCACCGATGAAGCCGGTTTGAGGCGAGGTTGTGGCGATAGCGAGCTTGCTTGCGGTCGTGATACCAGTGCCAATAAAGGGGCCAGTGGCCACAATGAACGGGTTCTCCGGTGCCCACGGATCGACGCGCGGAGGAGCGAAGTGCAGGAGGAGCCAGGCAGCAAGGCCGGCGCCGCCGAGAAGCAGTGAAGAGACTTCTTGGGGGATAGGGAATGGCTTGGTTTGTCCAGTTGAGAGATCGACGACCAAGACTTGGTTGTGCACGGCGTTCATGACCTCAGCCTCCAGCCTGGGCGGCAACGAGGAGCACTTCGCTGCCGGGGGAAAGCGGTGTAGTCGGTTCGCGGGTGAAGCGGGCGTTCACGACGAAGACATATCCGCGTTGGAGCCATCCCAGCTCGGGATCAAGAACAGGGCCCGCAAGCTGTGGACAGGCTCGCAGCAGAGCCCACGCCAAATCGCCAAGTGTCTGGACAGCGGCCTCAATCTCAATACGCCGCTTTCCTACGAGGACGGCTGGAACCCCGTACAGTTCGACTGCATAGCGCGTCGCTTTAACCGTCATGGGTGGAAACCATTCGATCCGTTGAAGTAACTCCTCGTGCAAGTATGGATGACCAAGAAGCTGCTGGCAAGTCGTCTCATAGGTGCCAAGAGTCGCGAAATGGCATCGTGCTGCCGGATGGGGAGAGCTGGTTGCAGATCAAGAGGTTCACAAATTTGAACCGGAAAAGAAGCCTTTGGTGGGCTGCATGGGCAAAGCCTTGGTGGCTGACGGCGACTACAGGCGGGAGAGCGCCATGTTCGGAATAGGCGATGTCCGGAGTGGGCTGATCGGCGGCTGCTGACGCGGTGTGATCCCGCCAGCATGCTGGACAGCAGAGGTGCAACCTCGGTTTTGTCTGCGGACAGAGCCGATAGAACTTGTGCCACTGTGAGAGTCAGAATGATCACGGGAGGGTGTCGGCGATGGGACTACGTGCAGAGGGGGAGTGTACGCTGCGGCGTGTGTGATGGCGGATTCTGCAACTCGTTGGGGTGGTGGAGTGAGACTCCGGAGGCATGGGACGATACGCCCCCACGTGATGGGGGAGAGTGAAAGTTGCTGGATATATCGGCAATATTGTGAGCTTAATGTTCTATAATTACATTATACTGTTTAGAATAAATCAGATAAGAGATATCGATGATGTGTGATGAGTTGGCGCTTCCCATTTTCATACCGCGTCAGGTTAGTAGCCATTTCAGATAGCGTTGCTCCTGGCGTGAAGGTGGTCGCGTGCTCAGGGGTGGGACAAGGATGGTTGTAAGAGGCTGGTGTGGCAGGCCATGAAGCGGGTGACCATGGAGGGGGCTGGTTGGGTTGTTCAGTCAGGAAAGGAGGGTGGGCGACACCGATCACCGGCGCGGGTTTTTGGCCGTGGTCATTTGGGGTGCATCGGTGTCTGATTGGGTGCGATGGTGTGGACTCATTCGGGTCGCTCTTGTTGGCGGTGTGGCGTCGTATCGTTGCGATCGGCTGCCTCACTACGTGGTTGCGCCTGCGCGGTGAGTCGCTGCGGGTGGAGCGGAGGATTTCCCACGGCGCGCCGTGGCGGGTGTGGGCGTGATGGTGGTTTTCCATATAGTATTTCTCTTTGGTAGGTACCAGACTACCTCGACGGAGAGTGCGCTCCTGTTGAACCCCGGTTCTCCCTGTGGGGGTTACCGATCGTGCGAGTGATCGAGCGACAACAGTTGCAGGCCGGCGAGGTGACCGGAGCGCAGCTCGGGATTATGGGTGCTGTGCTGCGAGTTGGAAAGCCGGATGCGCCAGCTCGGACGACGTTCCTGGGTGATCGGCGCACATTGGGTGCAGCGATCTCATGGGTCGGGGTGACGTTGATCCCGCAGCTGCGGTCGCGTACTCTGGAGCGGTGCCCCTCACAACGTGGATGCTGATTGGGAGCTTGGCCGTGGTTAGGATTGTTGGAGTGGGAGATGGGATAGAAGGTGTGCGAGCTCTGCCAGGGTTGGGTGCGTGGGGAGCCCTGCGGTACGCAGGTGTCCTGGAGATGGTAGGTGTCATGGTCTTCTGGCAGCCGAGTGTACAACGGCAGGGAACAGTGACGACACGGCTCTACACCAACCTGCAGTTAGAGGTTGCGATGGTGCAGGGAGTCGCGTTCCTTGGCGGGAGCGTACGACTCATGCAGGTGGTGGGTTTGCTCCCCCTGTTTGTGAGCCTTCTGGTCGCGCGGCGAGCGGTTGTTACCCGGCGGGAGGTTCGGGGGGCGGATCGGGTGGGTCGGCGGGCGGACTAACAGTCGCGGCTCCGTCAGGGGCAGTCTGGCTGAGGCGTTCACGGACCGCAGTGGTGAGGTCGATGCCGGTCATAGCACTGAAGCTCTCGACAAGCTGCTGGACAATGATGGGGAGTTGGGTGGCATAGCGGCCGAGACCACCGGCGCCATCGGGGCTGGTACCGGAGTCGAAGACAACCACCCGCTCGATCTGGGTGAGGGGGCGTGCGGCGGCCTCGACGACCTTGGGCAGCTGCTCGACGAAGGCTTGGTACATGAGCAGCTGCATTGCGACAGGGCCGTAGGCATTGAGCGCTGCAGCCAGAGCACGCTTCCCATCGGCTTCAGCCAGCAGTGCGGCACGTTGGCCCTCAGCGTGAGCGACGAGCTCGGCCTGGAGCGCCTCGGCGAGTGCTTTCTTCGCATCGGCTTCTGCCTGGCCAACTTGGCGAATGCGGGCAGCTTCGCCGGCGCCGAGGAGTTCGCGCTCGCGAGCAGCAGCTTCAGCACGCACAATCGTAGCTTGGCGCTCACCTTCGGCGCGGAGCACAGCGGCCTGCTTTTCGCCTTCTGCGCGAATCACGGTTGCTTCCCGCTCAGCCTGAGCACCTTTGAGAATGGTTGCCTCCAGCTCCTTCTCGCGACGGCGTGCCTCCATCTCTTGCACTGCGATAGCAGCCTCGGTTCGTGCAAGCTCCACCTGTTGCTCGGCGACGACGACCTGACGGCGGGCTTCAGCCTCAGCCAGTGGCCCAGCCTGGGCTGCACGAGCCCGCTCGGCTTCCACCTCTGCAGCATAGCGAGCCTTGCGGACTTCTGCTTCTTTCTGCGCTGCAGCAATTTCTGCCTCGGCCATTGCCTCAGCTACGGCGGCCTGCTGCATGGCTTGGGCACGACGAACCCGAGCATCACGTTCTGCCTCGGCCCTTCCCACCTCGGCGTCGCGCTTCACTTCGGCAGTGCGTCGCTGGCCAAGAGCATCAAGATAGCCCTGTGGATCGCTGATCTGCTGGATGGTCAGGACGTCGATTTCAATCCCCATCCGTGAGAGATCGGCTGCCGACTCAGCCGCAAGGCGTTGTGCGAAGGCTTGACGGTCAGCATTGATCTGCTCGACCGTCAGGGTGCCAAGAATGGAGCGAAGGTGTCCTTCAAGGGTTTGGAAGATAACGCTCCGGATCTGGTCTTGTGACATACCGAGGAACCGCTCGATGGCGTTCATCAACATCACATCGTCAGAGCCGACTTTGACGTTGGCGACCGCGTCGACCGAAACAGGAACGCCTTCTTTCGTGTAAGCTGAGGCGATTTTCAACGGAATAGTCATGACATTGAGGGAGAGGAAGTCGACACGCTCAATGATCGGGATGCGAACGCTGGATCCACCTTTGACCAGTCGATATCCCACGGTGCGCCGTTGCCCGGTCTCAGGGTCGATGATGGTGCGCTTGCGTCCGGAGAAGACTGCCACCATGTTGGGTGGAACTTTGACGATGTTGCGACTCACAATCGCCAGGAGGGCAGCCAGTGCAAGAAGAATGAAAAGGACAGCAGCGAGAGCAAAAAGTACTCCGAGTATGGTCATTCAGTGCCTCCCTCGCGTTGAAGCTCTCGAGTGGCGGCCTGGGTTGTTTCAACGACCAGGGTGGTTCCGACGATATCGGTGACGCGGACGAGATGTCCAGCTGGGATAGGGTCGCCACTGAGGCTCCGAGCAAGAAGCTGGCGGCTCCCCGTCACGTCACGCACGACAACATAGCCGAGGCCATCGGGCGGAATGGTTACGCTGACCTCGGCGAGTCGCCCGTGGAGCTCGCGGAGCGAGAAGGCAGTTGTCGCCTGTTGACGGTAAAAGATGGCAACGAGCCACCAAGCAGCGGCGCCGAAGAGGAGCGCACTCACAGCTGCGATGAGTGCACTCGGCAGCGGTGCGGCGCCGAGGTAGGTCGCGATGAGGCCAGTGGCACCAAAGGCGGTCAAGGCGACAGCGATCACCTTACCGTTGAAGGGGCCGACACCGTCACCAGTGTCCAGATCGAAGACATCAGCGATCTCTCCCACGAGGAAGGTGACAGCGAGAAAGAGGAGACCAAGGAGAGCGATGGCCAGGTAAAGGAGGTAGATTAGCATAGTTGTCCCCGAACCGGTGGGAAAGGCTGCATCGCTTCCCCAAACGAGCCGTCCAACAACAGGATATCGCGTATGATTCGCTGGCGAATGATGAATGTTGCATCGCGCCAAGTATACAACGATTATGAGTTGGTGGGCCAGCAAACTTGAGCAGGGCTCTAACGGAGTAGTCGCTGCGTTGAGGCGACGCGCCCAAGGGAGACCGGCAACTCAGCGGGCGCTCCGGTAACTGGTGCGTGAAGCTGGTCGGAGTTCTGTGTCTCGGCTGACGAAGGCGTTACCCGGGAACAAGACGGAGCAGACGATCGTCGCCACGCTGTGGGTTGCCTCGGCCATCGCGGTTGCTTGTCAGGAGGTAGAGCGTGCCATCTGGACCTTCGACGACGGTACGGAGACGGCCGAACTGGCCCCGGTAGAGGGCCTCAAGCTGCGTGACCGTCCGGCCATCTGGCGCTAGGACAACTCGCCAGAGGGCCTGGCTGCGCAAGCCAGTGAACAGCAGGTTTCCTTGCCACTGCGGGATGCGCCCGGCAGTGACGAAGGTAGCACCGCTTGGTGCCCAGGTGTCGTTTCCGCTCTCGATGAGAGGCGGGACAGCATCGGGGAGCTCCTGGCGCACCAGAGTGCCCACGATGAAGGGCCAGCCGTAGTTGCGGCCGGGCTCGATCAGGTTGAGCTCGTCGTGCGCAGCAAGACCCAGATCACCAGTGGGGCCGTGCTCGGTGGCATAGAGGCGCCCATCGGGCGACCACGCGAGACCCTGGGGATTCCGGTGGCCATAGCTCCAGACGGGTGAGCCGGGGAAGGGGTTATCCGAGGGGATTGAACCATCAGGTTGGATGCGAAGAATCTTGCCGGAGAGTGATTCCCGGTCCTGTGCAGCGAACGGATTCCGCGCATCACCTGTGGTGGCGTACAGCTTCCCATCTGGACCAAAGGCGATGCGTCCACCGTTATGGATCGAGGCGCCAGGGATGCGATCGATGAGTATCTGGGGTTCAAGCAGGCGCCCATTCGCCTCCGTATAGCGAACGACGCGATTCCAGAGCTGATTTCCCTCACTGTAGGTGTAATAGAGGTAAACCCAGTGCGTCTCGGCAAAGTTTGGGTGGAGGGCCAGACCGAGCAATCCACCCTCACCGACAGCGGCAACCGGAAGCGTAAGCGCTGGTTCGGCAAGTAGTTGACCGGCAACGACCACGCGTACCCGCCCAGGCCGCTCCGTGAGAAAGAGGCGACCGTCAGGGGCAAATGCGACCTCCCACGGCACTTCCAGGCCGGTCAGTACGGTATCGACACGAAGGGGGACCGGTGTGGTCCGTTGCGGAATTGGCAGACGGGTAGCTGGAGTGGAAACGATGGTGGCGTGCGGTTCTGCGGTTCGGGAAGGAATCGGAGTGATTGTAGGGGGCGTGACCATTACTTCAGGTGAGAGGTTGGCCGACGGAGAAGGGGTTGGTGGAAAGCTTCCCGGTTCGCGAATGCCGATGGCACACCCTGGTAAAGCCAGTGTCGCGAGGAGGAGGGAGCGACGGGTAAAGCGCTGTTTTCCTGGCGAATGCAGGATTCGTGCTCGATGCGCTACTACGGGCATGGCTGTCTTCCCTTCGTCACGCGGCACCGAGATAGCGCAAGGCGATCGCAGTCATGAGCCGGACGCCAACTGCCAGTGCATCCTCATCAAGATCGAAACGTGGGTGATGCGGTGGATAAATAATGCCACGCTCTGGATTTGCAACTCCAAGGTTAATCATGCAGACGGGCACGCGTTGAGCGACGAAAGCGAAATCCTCCCCTGCCATAAGTGGCTCTCGGTCGTGGACTCGTTCTGGCCCCAAGAGTTCGGTTGCCACCTGCCGTGCCAGAGTTGTGAGCACGGGATCGTTGTGCATCGCCGGATAGCCACGGAGGTAGACAGTTGTGGCATCAGCACGCATTGCTCGGGCTATTCCAGATGCCAGCTCACCGATGCGTTGTTCGAGGTGATCACGCACTGTGGGTGAATATGTCCGCACGGTTCCTTCGAGGATTGCGTGGTCGGGGATGATATTGGTCGCTGTTCCGGCCTGGAACTGGCCGACGGTGATGACTGCCGAGTCGAGGGGATTAGTCTCCCGACTGATCAGTGTCTGGAGTGCGATGACAATCTGCGCGGCGACGACGATCGGGTCGACCGCAGTTTGGGGCTTCGCTGCGTGACCGCCGATGCCGCGCACGACGATACGGAAGGTATCGGCCGCCGCAGTGGCGGGGCCAGGTGAGATGGCGACCTCACCGGCCCGATGGGTGCTGTCGACGTGGAGGGCGAAGGCAGCATCGACCGGTGGATTGTCAAGAATGCCTTCGGCAAGCATAGCGGCGGCACCGCCGGGCCCCTCCTCGGCTGGCTGGAACATCAGCTTGACGGTGCCAGCAAAACGATGACGCAAGGTGTGCAGGAGTTCAGCGACCCCGAGCAGAATGGTTGTGTGCGCATCGTGGCCGCAGGCGTGCATGATGCCAGGACGGGTTGAT
>CALIMB010000063.1 GCA_938028665.1 uncultured Thermomicrobium sp.
ATCACGCCGCACACGGAGTTTGTGGCGGAGGTGTATGTGTTGTCGAAGGAGGAGGGGGGGCGGCACACGCCGTTTTTTGCGGGGTATCGGCCACAGTTTTACATCCGGACGACGGATGTGACGGGGGAGGTTGTGGGGTTACCGGAGGGGGTAGAGATGGTGATGCCGGGGGACAACGTGCAGTTGCGGGTGGTGCTGGACAAGCCGGTGGCGCTGGAGGAAGGGTCGCGCTTTGCGATCCGTGAGGGCGGCCGGACGGTGGGTGCTGGCGTCGTCACCAAGATCGTGAAGTAAGGGGTGAATGCTCATGTCTCGTCGGCCGACACAACGGATCCGTATACGCCTCAAGTCGCACGACCACCGAATTCTCGACCAGTCAGCCCGGCAGATTGTTGAGACAGCGGAAAGTACCGGGGCGAAAGTTGCTGGGCCGATCCCGCTACCGACGCGGATCGAGCGCTTTACGGTCATTCGCTCACCATTCATTGATAAGGATTCGCAGGAGCATTTTGAGATCCGGACACATAAGCGGCTCATTGACGTACTGGAGCCGAGTCCGTCCACGATCCGCGCGCTGATGCGGCTGACGCTGCCAGCGGGCGTCGATATCGAAATCAAGCTCTAAGCGCAGGAGACTGTGCTTCCGGTCATGCTCGTCGTGTGGCGTGGGCACGCGAGAGTGTCTAAAGCCACCAGGGAAACGAGGAGAGCCAATGATCGAGGGACTTTTGGGCCGAAAGCTTGGTATGACCCAGATTTTTGACGAGTCGGGGCGAGCTGTCCCTGTCACCGTGCTTGAAGTCGGCCCGTGTGTTGTGACCCAAGTGAAGACGAAAGAGCGGGATGGCTATGAGGCCGTTCAGCTCGGTTTTGGCCACCGCAAACGGCAGAACAAGCCGATGCAGGGGCATCTCCGCGCATCGGGGGCTTCACCCCGCTTTCTGAAGGAAGTGCGTGTAGACGATGTTGGTCAGTTCCAAGTGGGGCAAGTTGTTGACTGTAGCATTTTCCAACCTGGGCAGCTGGTGGACGTCATTGGCTGGCGGAAGGGTCGCGGGTTCCAGGGTGGGGTGAAGCGGCATGGTTTTGCCGGAGGTCCGAAGACGCACGGACAATCCGACCGTCATCGGGCGCCGGGCTCAATTGGGCCGACCACCGACCCTGGGCGTGTGCACAAAGGGAAGCGCATGGCTGGCCGGATGGGTCCGGTGCGTGTCACTGTGCAGAATCTGAAGGTGATGCAGGTCGACCCGCAGCGCAATCTCGTGCTCGTCCGGGGCGCCGTGCCAGGTCATCCGAAGAGCCTGGTCATCGTTCGCCATGCGGTGAAGCAGCGGCGAGCCAAGGCGACGGCGTGATGGAGGGGGTGAGAAGGATGTTGGTTCCGGTTTACGATCTCGAGGGGCGAGCGGTCGACCAGATCGAGTTGGCTGACTCGGTCTTCAACATCACGCCGAATATTCCGGTGATGCACCAGGCGCTGGTGCGGCAGCTGGCAAACGCACGCGCCGGAACGCACGACACCAAGACGCGCGGTGAGGTGCGGGGCGGTGGGCGGAAGCCGTGGCGACAGAAGGGAACCGGGCGCGCGCGACAGGGAAGTATCCGAGCGCCGCATTGGAAGGGCGGTGGGGTTGTCTGGGGGCCACATCCGCGTTCGTATCGCCAGAAGATGCCCAAGAAGATGCGGAGACTCGCGATCCGTTCGTTGCTGTCCGTGAAGCAGCGTGAGAATCAGCTGGTGGTGGTGCGGGGGTTGAACGAAATTGAACCGAAGACCAAGGTGATGAAGGCCGTGCTGCAGCGGCTGCCATTGGGCAATGCACGGTCGACGTTAATCGTTGTCGATCAACGTCGGGAGAACGTACGGCGAGCGGCTGGGAATCTCGAAGACGTGAAAGTGCTCGTTGCCCACAACATGAACATTCGCGACGGATTGAAGTATGAGCGGATGATCCTGACTCCGGAAGCGATCGAAGTGATCCATGGCTTGTGGGCGCAGGAAGGGGTGTGAGAGCATGGAGCTCACGTATCAGGAAATTATCCGGCGCCCGCTCATAACGGAAAAGAATACGCGACTTATGCAGATGAACCAGTACATGTTCGAGGTTCATCCGGAGGCAAATAAGGTTCAGATCAAGGAAGCAATCGAGCGGACGTTTAATGTCAAGGTGAAGAAGGTCAACACGATGAATGTTCGCGGCAAGGTGCGACGGCGCGTGCGGAAGCGCGGTGGTGTGCCGATCGTGGGGCGAGAGCGCTCGTGGAAGAAAGCGATCGTGACGCTCGAACCCGGGTACACTATTGATCTTTTCAGCCAGTTGTGACACAGCGGGGATGAGGTGTAACCATGCCGATTAAGGTGTACAAACCCACGACACCCGGGCGTCGCAACATGTCGGTGCTCACCTATGAGGAGATCACGAAGGAAGAGCCTGAGAAGTCGCTGATTGAGCCGCTCAAGAAGCACGCTGGGCGGAACAATCGTGGAGTCATCACTACCCGCCATCGTGGGGGTGGGAACAAGCGGTTCTACCGGATTATTGACTTTCGGCGGGACAAATGGGGGATTCCCGCGAAGGTGGCGGCGATCGAGTACGATCCGAACCGGACGGCGTTTATTGCGCTCTTGCACTATGTGGATGGTGAGAAGCGCTATATTCTCGCGCCGTTGGGCCTCAAAGTGGGCGATGTGGTGCAATCGGGGCCCGGTTCACCGATCCGGGTCGGGAATGCGCTCCCACTGCGCGAGATTCCGCTGGGTACTCAAGTCCACAACGTGGAACTGTACCCGGGACGTGGTGGTCAGTTGGTGCGCGCTGCTGGCGCAGTGGCGCAGGTCGTCGCCAAGGTAGACAACTATGTCCAGTTGCGGCTCCCATCTGGTGAGATCCGGATGGTACATGCTGACTGCATGGCGACGATCGGGCAGGTGGGGAACCTGGATCATCAAAATGTGAGCATCGGCAAGGCGGGGCGCAAGCGGCATATGGGTTGGCGTCCTGCCGTGCGGGGTTCGGCGATGACGCCACGTGACCATCCTCATGGTGGCGGTGAGGGGAAGGCTCCACGGGGGATGCCACCAAAGACACCATGGGGCAAGCCGGCGCTCGGCAAGCGCACGCGCCGAAATAAGAAGTCTGATCGCTTCATCATCCGGCGGCGCTACGAGGCCTAGCCGGTAGGAGGTGCGTGAATGGGACGATCGTCAAAAAAGGGCCCGTATATCGATCCGAAGCTGAAGAAGAAGATTGATGAATTAAATCGGACAGGGGAGCGCCGGGTTATCCGAACTTGGGCTCGCGACTGTACCATTTTCCCCGAGATGGTCGGTCATACGATTGCGGTTCATGACGGTCGGCGGCACGTGCCGATCTACATCACTGAGCAGATGGTCGGCCATCGACTGGGTGAATTTGCCCCGACTCGGACCTATCGCGGGCATGGTAAGGATGCTGAGCGGACAACGCGGCGACGCTGATGGGGGGAGCGAGCGATGGAAGTCCGAGCGAAAGTACGCGAGGTCCGGGTCTCGCCTAAGAAGGCGCGTATGGTCATTGACGTGATCCGTGGAAAGCCGCTCCAAGAGGCGCTTGCTCTCCTGCAGGTACTGCCGCAGAAAACGGCACCGATTGCTCTCAAGGTGCTTCGATCGGCGGCAGCGAATGCAGAGCATAACTATGATCTTGATCCAGAGCGGCTCTATATTAAGCGGATCTACGTGGACGAGGGGCCGCGCTACAAGCGCTGGCAGCCCCACGCGCGTGGTCGGGTCGGGCGCAAGTGGCGCCGCACCTCGCATATCACAGTCATTCTCGACGAGTTGCCGGAGAAGGGAGCGCCGCGTGGGTAGAAAAGTCAATCCGATCGGCTTTCGGTTGGGGATTGTCCACGACTGGGAATCGAAATGGTTCGCCGAAAAGGATCGGCAGTACCGGGAGCAATTGCACGAGGATCTTGACATTCGTGAACTGATTCACCGGGAACTGCCGCGAGCTGGAATCTCACGCATTGAGATCCAACGTGCGGTGAACCGGGTCGATGTGACGATTCACACCGCGAAGCCCGGTGTCGTGATTGGTAAGCAGGGTGCCAGTGTCGAGCGGTTGCGCCAGCTTCTTGAGGCACGTATTGGAAAGAAGGTACATCTAAACATTCAGGAGATTCGCAAACCAGAGCTCGATGCGCGCCTTGTAGCCGAAAGTATTGCCGAGCAAATCACGCGGCGTGTCTCCTATCGCCGAGCAATGAAGCATGCGGCGGCAGCCGCTCTGCGAGCAGGGGCAAAAGGGGTCAGGATCCGGGTCAAAGGGCGTTTGGGTGGCGCGGAAATGAAGCGCATGGTCTGGGAAATGGTGGGGCGTGTCCCACTGAACACGATCCGCGCCAATATCGACTACGCAGTGGTGCATGCGCCCACGATCTATGGGCAGATCGGCGTGAAGGTGTGGATCTATCACGGCGATATCCTGCCCGAGGCGCAGCCGAAGGTTGTGGCCGCTGCTGTGTCGGCTGAGTAAGCAGGAAGATGAGGGGCACAGAGATGTTGATGCCGCGGCGTGTCCAACATCGCAAGCAGCACCGCTACCGGACAAAGGGGATCGCTTGGCGAGGCAACACCCTTGTTTTTGGCGACTATGGGATTCAGGCCCTCGAGCCGGCCTGGGTGACGGCGCAGCAGATTGAGGCAGCACGTCGAGCGATCACGAACGCGGTGCGGCGTGGTGGAAAGGTCTGGATCCGGATCTTCCCCGACAAGCCGGTCACCAAGAAGCCGGCTGAGACGCGTATGGGGAGCGGCAAGGGGAATCCGGAATATTGGATGGATGTCGTGAAACCGGGACGGATTCTCTTCGAGTTGGCCGGCGTGCGCGAGGAGCTCGCCATGGAGGCGCTGACTCGTGCCATCCACAAGCTGCCCTGCCGCTGCCGCATTGTGAAGCGCGAGCGTCCTGGCGAGATGGCTCAGGAGGAAGCGGAATGAAGCCCGGCGAACTGCGAGCGATGACCGATGATCAGTTGCGGCGAAAACTTGAAGAGTTACGGAATGAGGTTCGGGATCTCCGTTTTGCCGCCGCACTGGGGCAGCTCAAGGATACGTCGGCGATCCGCAAGGCGCGAAAGGATATCGCGCGGATCTTGACGATCCTAACCGAACGAGAGCGAGCGCGTTTGGCAGAGCAGGGCCAACTTCCCCCGCCGAAGTTGACCCGGCGGGAGCGGAAGCGCCGAAAGCAGCTTGAGCTCCAGCAGCGAAAGGGGTGATGACGGGTGGAGGAGCAAGGCAGGGAAGCACAGGGACAAGGGCGAGTGCAGAAACCGAAACGGCGACTCACCAAGGTTGGGCGTGTCGTTTCGGATAAAATGGATAAAACGGTGGTGGTGGCGGTTGACTATTGGCGGCGTCACCCACTGTACAAGAAGACGATTCGCCGTACGAGTAAGTTCTACGCGCACGACGAATATAACCTGTGTCGGATCGGCGATTTGGTGCTGATTGAGGAAACCCGACCACTGAGCAAGATGAAGCGCTGGATCGTGCGCAAAATTCTCGAGCGTGCGACGCCGGAGGTACAAGCGGAGTTGATCGAGGAGCGCGAACGAGAGGGTGAGGTCGAACAATGATCCAGCCGCTCTCGAAACTGGTTGTGGCAGACAACACGGGCGCAAAGGAGATCATGTGTATTCGCGTCCTCGGGGGCTCCAAACGTCGCTACGGGTCGGTGGGAGACTTGATTGTGGCCTCGGTGAAGAAGGCCGAGCCGAATGCGTCGGTGAAGAAGGGCGATGTCGTCTATGCGGTCATCGTCCGCACCAAGAAAGAGTACCGGCGCAAGGATGGTTCCTACATCAAGTTTGATGATAACGCGGCGGTCCTGGTGACTCCCCAGGGGCAACCACGAGGCACCCGTATCTTTGGCCCAGTGGCGCGGGAGCTCCGAGACAAGCAGTACATGCGCATTATCTCGCTGGCCCCGGAAGTGTTGTGAGGGGTACCGGGTATGGCGGAGAAGATCGTCACAGGCGATGAAGTTATCGTCATTCGCGGCAAGGACAAGGGGGCGCGTGGGCGCGTCCGCCAGAATTTGCCGCGGGAGGATCGTGTGATTGTTGAGGGTGTCAACATCGTGAAACGCCACCAGCGTGCGCTTCCCGGCGTTCGGCAGGCGGGAATCATTGAGATGGAGGCCCCAATTCATGTCTCAAAGGTGATGCTTCTGTGCCCGCACTGTGGAAAGCCAACGCGGGTAGGGTTCCGTTTCACGGAGAGCGGCGAAAAGGTTCGGTATTGCAAGAAGTGTCAGCAGACGATTGAGAAGCCGACGGTGCATCGGCGAGCGAAGTGAGGCGAGTGAGCAATGACGACCGAAGTACACGAACGCGTGGAACCGCGATTAAAGCGGTTGTACCGCGAAGTGGTGGTACCCAAACTGATGGAGGAGTTTGGGTACCCGCACCGGTTTGCAGTACCGCGACTAGAAAAAATTGTGTTGAATATTGGCCTTGGTGAGGCAGTTTCCAATCCGAAGGCGATCGATCATGCGATGAACGATCTTGCGGCGATCAGTGGACAAAGACCGGTCGTAACGCGAGCACGTAAGTCGATTGCTGCATTCCGCTTGCGCAAGGGGATGCCGATCGGCGTCATGGTGACATTGCGTGGCAATCGCATGTGGGATTTTGTGGATCGTCTTATCTCGATTGCCTTGCCTCGAATCCGAGACTTTCGTGGTGTCTCGACGAAGTCGTTCGATGGCCGGGGAAATTATACGATTGGCTTACGCGAGCAACTTGTCTTCCCTGAGGTTGATTACGATAAAATCGATAAAGTGCGCGGCCTTGAGGTGACGATTGTAACGACGGCACGCACGGATGTTGAGGCCCGACGGCTCCTGGAGCTGTTGGGGATGCCGTTCCGAGACTAATAAGGGAGTGCAGACGAGCGATGGCACGGAAGGCGAAGATTGTCGCATCACTCAAGCCGCCGAAGTATGCCGTGCGGCACCGCAATCGCTGCAAATTGTGTGGTCGGCCGCGTGCGTACATGAGAAAGTTTGGCCTCTGTCGAATTTGCTTCCGGCAGTTGGCTTCAATGGGGAAGCTGCCGGGGGTGAAGAAGGCGAGCTGGTGAGTGGTGCGACGCTTGAAGAGCGGGGCGTGTGGACGATGACGATTACTGATCCGATTGGGGACATGTTGACGCGTATCCGGAATGCCGGGATGGGACGCAAAGCCGAAGCGACCATGCCGGCATCGAAGATGCTGGTGGAGATCGCACGGATTCTGAAGGAAGAAGGGTATATTGCTGACTATACTGTTGAACCGGCTGAGCCACGGCCGATCTTGCGGATCCGTCTCAAGTACACTCCTGATAAACGGCATGCGATCCGGGAGATCAAACGCGTTTCCAAGCCCGGATTGCGCATCTATGTAGGGAAGGATGAGATTCCGCGGGTGAAAGGGGGCCTCGGAATTGCCATCCTGACCACGTCGCAGGGGGTGATGACCGACGCCGAGGCGCGTCGTCGTGGCATCGGCGGTGAGATCATCTGTACCGTGTTCTGAGAGCAGGAGGCCGTAGATGTCGCGTATCGGTAAGCGCCCAATTCCCATACCGGCGGGCGTCGATGTGCACATTGCTGACGGGCTTGTGCGTGTCAGTGGCCCCAAGGGGCAGCTGGAACTGCAAGTGCACCCGCAGATGATCATCGAACGAGTGGATGGGGTGGTTCAGGTTCGACGCCCCTCCGACGAGCGTTTCTTCAAACAGCTGCATGGACTGTACCGAACGTTGATTGCGAATCTGGTACAGGGAGTGACGCAGGGATTCCGCAAGGATCTCGAGATCCACGGGGTCGGGTACCGTGCAGCGCTGGAGGGTAAGACGCTCGTCCTCAATGTTGGATATTCGCATCCGGTGCGAATTGATCCGCCCCCTGGGATCAGCTTCATCGTCGAATCGCCGACCCGGGTTAGCGTTGTTGGCATTGACAAGCAGCTGGTAGGCGAGGTTGCAGCACAGATTCGGCGTGTGCGCCCACCAGAACCGTACCAGGGGAAAGGTATCCGGTACGCGGGTGAGGTGATCCGCCGTAAGGCTGGTAAGACAGGGAAGACGAAGGGCAAGAAGTAACGGGGCCTCGGAGCAGGCTACCGCTCGGAAACGTCTCCCGACGAGGATCGAGCGGTCAGGCGACGATGGAGGGAATGAATGCGGTTCCAGTTCAAGCGGCAGCTATCGCCGCGAAAGAGACGGCATCTACGGGTGCGGGCAAAGGTCTTTGGCACCCCAGAGCGGCCACGTCTCAATGTGTTCCGAAGTAACAAACACATTTATGCGCAGATCATTGATGATACGCGCGGCCACACGTTAGTTGCGGCCTCAACGTTGGAACAGGAGGTGCGGGGACGGTTTCCGGAACCGCATCCGAAGGTGGAGGAGGCACGGGTTGTTGGCCAGGTGATTGGTGAGCGTGCGCTTTCGCGGGGGATTACCAAAGTCGTCTTCGACCGTGGTGGGTACCAGTACCACGGTCGGGTGAAGGCGCTTGCTGAGGGAGCGCGCGCAGCAGGCTTGGAGTTCTGAAAATAGGGGTGAGGATGACAATGGTATTGCTGAAGGAGCGGCGACGAGTTGATCCGAGCCGTGTTGGTGAACTGCGGGAGCGGGTGATCCAGATTTCGCGGGTAGCGAAGGTCGTCCAAGGTGGTCGACGGTTCCACTTCCGGAGTGTTGTCGTTGTGGGTGATGCGAACGGGCACGTGGGAGTTGGTATTGGGAAGGCCACCGAAGTTCCCGACTCGATCCGTAAAGCAGTTGAGAATGCAAAGAAGCACCTTATAGAGGTTCCGCTTGACCGCACGACGATTCCGCACGAAGTCGAGGTGAAATTCAAAGCAACACGTGTACTCATGAAGCCAGCAGCACCGGGAACCGGTGTCATCGCTGGTGCTGGTGTACGTGCGGTGGTGGAAGCGGCGGGTATCAAGGATCTCATCGCCAAGACGCATGGGAGCAACAATCCGGTGAATGTGACCCAGGCGGCACTCTTGGCGCTCAGCCAGCTCGAGTCGCCGGAAGACGTGGCTGCGCGGCGTGGCCTTCCGGTCGAACGCGTGTTGCGTGGACGACGGAAGCGGGTGGAGAGCGATGGCGAATAAGCGGCTTCGGATCACCTACGTGAAGAGTATGATCGGTTACAGTGGGAAGCAGCGCGAGACGCTGCGCAGTCTGGGGTTGCATCGACTCGGTCAGTCGGTGGAACATCCCGATACCCCGAGTGTTCGGGGAATGATCGCGAAGGTACAGCATCTCGTCCGGGTAGAAGAGCGTGACGAGCACTTGGCCAGGCACTGAGGCTTGGAGGAAACAGAGATGAAGCTTCATGATTTGAAACCGGCGCCAGGCTCCCGGAAGCCCAAGACCCGGGTGGGTCGTGGCATTGCCGCTGGGAAAGGGAAGACTGCCGGACGGGGGACCAAGGGTCAGAAGGCTCGCGGGAAGGTTCGGCCCGGATTTGAGGGTGGCCAAAATCCTTTGTATATGCGCGTTGGTCAGAAGCGGGGTTTCAAGCACCCATTTAAGATTGTCTTCGAGGTGGTCAACATCGGGCGACTCAACGATCTTCCGGTAGAAGGGGTGATTACTCCGGATGTTCTGCGAGGGTATCGTCTCGTGCGACAAGAGGGGGCACCTGTAAAGATTCTAGGCGCAGGTGAAGTGACGCGGCCGTTGCACGTACAGGCACACGCATTCTCGGAGAGCGCTCGTCAAAAGATTCTGGCAGCGGGAGGTACCGTGGAGGTCATTCACTGATGCTCGAAGCAGTCGTCAGCGCATTCAAACTACCGGACCTGCGAAGGAAACTCCTCTTCACCATTGGTATTCTTATTATTTTTCGCTTCGTTGCGACGATTCCCGTGCCTGGTGTTGACCAGAATGCGTTGCAGCGACTCCTGGAGACGAATCAGTTTCTTGGGGTACTGAACCTCTTTTCTGGCAGCACGTTAACGAACTTCTCCATCGTGGCGCTGGGGGTCTACCCGTATATCACAGCGTCCATTGTCATGCAGTTACTGACTCCTGTTATTCCAAGACTGACCGAGCTTTCGAAGGAAGGGAATCTGGGGCGCGCCAAGATCAATCAGTACACCCATTGGTTAACGGTCCCGTTAGCGTTTCTGCAGGCCTATGGTCATGCGGTCCTCATGAGCAGTGCAGGGGTTCTCAGAGACTTTGGTCTGTTCGACGGCGACACCTGGCTGCGCAGCTTAGCGCTGTTGATTACGCTCACGACCGGGACGATCTTTCTCGTCTGGCTTGGAGAGCTGATCACGGAGAATGGGATTGGTAACGGTATCTCCATCATTATCCTCGGGGGTATTGTAGCCCAATTGCCCAGTGCCATCGGCCGGTTGGTCACGGGCGGTACGCTCTCCGAAAACCTAATTGGTACCGTGGCTTTCCTCGCGATCGGTGTCCTCATCATCGTGGGAATTGTGCTCATCACGGAAGGGCAACGGCGGATACCGGTGCAGCACGCGCGTCGGGTGCGTCGTGGTCGGGTGTACGGCGGTGGGATGACTTATATACCGCTCAAGGTCAACTCTGCCGGAATGATCCCGCTCATCTTCGCCATCAGTATGTTGCTCTTGCCTGGGATGATTGCGAACTTCCTGGCGACCTCGCAGATTGGGTGGTTACGGGATGTGGCCAATGGGCTAGCCCGTGTTTTTGACCCTAATAGCCTGCCGTACCAAGTCGCCTATTTCGTGCTGGTTGTCGCTTTTACCTATTTCTACACCATGATCCTCTTCCAGCAGCAAAACATTGCGGAGACGCTCCAGCGGCAAGGAGCCTTTATCCCGGGGATTCGCCCGGGACGCGCGACAGACGAGTATCTCACCAAAGTGTTGATGCGCATTACACTGATCGGAGCGCTTTTCCTTGGTGTGGTGGCAGTCATGCCGTACATTGTGGCGAAGATTACTGGTGTGACAGTCCTCTTCCTCAGTTCCACTTCGCTTTTGATTGTCGTCGGTGTGGCCATCGACACGATGCGCCAGCTAGAGGCGCAGCTACTGATGCGGAACTACGAGAGCTTTATCCGGTAGGAGGCTGCTGGTGGCTGGCCGGTGTCATGTGGTGCTGATCGGTCCGCAAGGATCGGGAAAGGGCACGCAAGCTGCGCGCATCGCACCGCGGCTTGGTCTGGTGCATGTGGCAACGGGCGATCTTTTCCGCCAGCTGATGACGCGCGATGACGAACTGGCTCGCGAGGTGCGAAGTTACTATGATCGCGGCGTGCTTGTCCCGGACGATGTGACGTTGCGCGTCCTTTTGCAGCGACTCGATGAGTTGGAGCGTGAGACTTCGGACTCGTTCAGGGGTGCGCTGCTCGATGGGTACCCGCGGAATCGTGCTCAGGCTGAAGCCCTCGACGAGGTGTTGCGCGATCGGGGGGATGAAATTGCCGCCGTCGTTCACCTCGTGGTTCCACGTGCGGTGTTAATCGAGCGACTGAGTGGACGCCTGATCTGTCCTCAGTGTGGTGCAACTTATCACGTCCGTTTCTCTCCACCGAAGACGCCAGGTAGGTGCGATCACTGCGGTAGTGCCTTGGTTCAACGCAGTGATGACACCCCAGAAGCGATTGCGCGGCGACTTGAGACATATGAGCAGCAGACCGAGCCACTACTAGAGTACTATCGTGCCCGTGGTCTCGTCGTGGATATCGATGGTAATCAGCCAATCGAGGTGGTGACTGAGGCGATTTACGCAGCGCTTGAGCCACACGTTGGCGATCCCGTGTGATGTCGATCGTCTTGAAGTCTCCGCGCGAGATCCAGTACATGAGGCAAGCTGGGCGGATTGTCGCACTGGTATTTGCGGAGCTCTGCAGGATTGCTCAACCCGGGATCACAACGGCCGAGTTGGATCGGCTTGCATCGGACATCATCGCTCGCGAAGGAGGAGAGTCAGCCTTCAGGGGATATCGCGGGTACCCGGCGAGCATATGTACCTCGGTGAACGACGAAGTCTTACATGGAATTCCCGGACGCCGAGTACTCCGTGCGGGGGATCTGTTGAAACTTGATGTTGGAGTACGCTGGCAAGGGCTGTTTGCTGATGCGGCAGTGAGTTTGGTCATTGGCCGAGGCAGTCAACTTGTTCATCGGCTTGTAGAAGTGGTTGAGGAGGCCTTCTGGGCGGGGTATGCCATGGCGCGGCCTGGCCGCTACCTTGGAGATATTGGAGCGGCGATTGAGGAGATCGTGCGCCGGAACGGTTTTTCGGTGATTGAAGGGTACGCCGGGCACGGCGTTGGTCGTGCGCTGCATGAAGAGCCGTCCGTACCGAATCGTGGAGAGGCAGGGTGTGGCATCCTACTGCGGAGCGGGATGACGCTGGCGATTGAGCCGATGATCAGTGCTGGGGGTGGGCAGACACGCCTCAAGCGGGATGGCTGGACGGTCGTGACACGTGACGGGAGCCTCGCTGCTCATTATGAGCATACGGTCTGGATTTCTGAGTCTGGGCCGGTGATCCTCACGCAGCTGTGAGGAAATGGTGGTATACTGCACATTTGTGATGCGTGCGAGCGTTCGCGCGTGAGCGGGGTGGTGTGTGCCGAAGAAGGACGTCATCGAAGTCGAAGGGACGGTCACTGAGGCGTTGCCGAACGCGATGTTTCGAGTGCAACTCGACAACGGCTATGAAGTCCTTGCACACGTCTCAGGGCGGCTGCGGATGCATTTCATCCGGATTTTGCCTGGCGATCGGGTACGGGTTGAGCTCTCGCCGTACGACCTCACGCGTGGTCGGATTACATATCGGCTACGCGGGCTGACACGCGAGGAAGAGTAAGCAGAGGGGTGAGAAGCAATGAAGGTTTCGGCATCAGTGAAACGTCGATGTGCTAAGTGTCGGATCGTCCGACGGCATGGCGTGGTTCGTGTCATCTGTGAGAATCCCAAGCATAAGCAGCGCCAAGGATGAGGGGGTAGAATGGCGCGCATTGCAGGAGTTGATCTCCCGCGCGATAAGCGCATTGAGTATGCGCTGACATTGATCTACGGAATCGGTTGGTCGATGGCCCGGAAGATTCTGGAGCGCACGGGTATCGACCCGTGGACGAAAGTGCGCGACTTGACCGACGACGAGGTGCAGCGACTTCGGGATATCATCGAGAAAGAGATGGTGGTTGAAGGGGACCTGCGACGTCAGGTTGCGATGAACATCAAGCGCCTTATCGACATTGGATGTTATCGCGGTATCCGACATCGGATGGGCTTGCCAGTGCGCGGTCAACGGACGCGGACGAACGCACGAACACGGAAGGGGCCGCGCCCGCGGATCGGTGTCAAGAAAAAGGCCAAGCAGCAGTCGTAGTCACCGGGGACGTGTAGAGAGGGTGAGAGCACGATGGCGGATCGACGACGGGGAGCAGGCCAGCGCGGTGCGGCTCGGCCAAGACGGCGCGAGCGAAAGAATGTGCCGCGGGGTCGTGCCTATGTCCATGCGACATTCAACAACACGATTGTGACGCTAACTGACCCGAACGGAAATGTGGTTGCCTGGGCAAGCGCTGGGTCGAGTGGGTTCAAAGGAACCCGGAAGAGCACGCCGTACGCAGCCCAGGTGGCAGCAGAGAATGCTGCGCGAAAGGCTATGGAGCACGGCATGCGGCAGGTTGACGTTTTTGTGAAGGGCGCGGGTGCGGGGCGCGAGATGGCGATTCGTGCTCTCGCAGCTGCTGGTCTTCAGGTCATGTCGATCACGGATATCACGCCGGTTCCGCACAATGGATGCCGGCCGCCGAAGCGAAGACGAACATAAACAAAAGGAGGGTCAATGGGGCGATACATCGGCCCAGTCTGCCGGCTTTGCCGGCGGGAGGGCGTGAAGCTCTATCTCAAGGGAGAGCGATGCTTCGGGCCGAAGTGCCCGATTGTGAAGCGTCATCCCAACAAGAATTATCCACCGGGTCAACACGGACCTGTACAACGTGCAGCGCGGCGTCCGTCCGAATTTGCGCTGCAGCTGCGTGAGAAGCAAAAGCTAAAGCGGATCTACGGGATCTTGGAACGGCAGTTCCGCCGTCACTTCCAGGAGGCGGAGCGGCGTCCTGGACTGACCGGGGATAACTTGCTCCAGATCCTCGAGTCGCGCTTGGACAACGTTGTTTATCGGTTGGGCTTTGCCGACTCACGTCGCCAAGCCCGCCAGCTGGTACGGCATGGGCACTTCCTTGTGAACGGACGAAAGACCGACATACCATCGTTCCTGGTGCGTCCTGGTGATATCATCGCTGTCCGCCCGGAGAGTCGTCGTCGCGAGTACTTCAAAGTACTCGAGGAGACGGCGAAGAACAAGGCGGTGCCCGACTGGCTAAGCCGGGATCTTGAGACGATGAGTGGACGTGTGCTGCGCTTGCCGACCCGGGAGGAGATTGATATTCCGGCGGTAAACACGCAGCTTGTCGTTGAGTACTACAGCCGTCGCTGATCGCACACGAGACACATCACTTGGGGAGGCGAGATTCGTGCTCGACTTTGCACGACCACGAGTGATCCAGACCCACACAGCTTCCACGTACGGGCGGTTCGTTGTCGAACCCCTTGATCCTGGATATGGCACGACGCTTGGAAATGCCCTGCGTCGCATCCTGCTGCGGTCCTTGCCTGGAGCAGCTATTACACGTATCCGCATTGCTGGTGTGTGGCACGAGTTCTCGACGATCGAGGGTGTCCGTGAGGACGTGACCGAGATCGTCCTCAATCTCAAGGGGATCCGGTTACGGGCCATCACGGAGTTCCGCGAGGCACGCGCCATGCTCTTTGCCCAGGGTGAGGGTGTCGTTCGGGCTGGCGATGTGGACTGGCCTGCCGAGGTCGAGGTGGTCAATCCTGACCATGTCATCGCGACCCTTGACAATGATCAGGCGCGCCTCGAGATGGACCTTTGGATCGGGCGAGGCCGCGGCTACCTTCCGGCAGAGGCGCAGGAGATCCGGTCGATCGGAGAAATTCCGATCGACGCGATTTTCACGCCGATTCTGAAAGTGAACTACGTCGTCGAACATACCCGAGTCGGTGGCGCGACGGATTACGACCGACTGATCATGGAAATCGTCACCGACGGGACGGTTGACCCAGCCAAGGCACTCATCGAGGCGGCTCGTATTCTGGTTCAGCATGCGAAATGGATCGCAGAGTTTGATAGCGAAGCAGCCGAACAGGCTGTTGAAGAGTGGGCACCAGCTCAGGTCGACGATACTCGTTTGCTGTCAGAGATCGGGCTGTCGCAGCGTGTTCTGAACGCGCTACGGGCGCGAGGCATCGAGCGCGTCAGCCAGGTGCTGGCGATGCGGCCGGATCAACTGCTTGGCATTCGCAACTTCGGTCCTCGTGCACTCCAGGAGCTCCGTGAGCGTTTGCAGGAAAATGGGTACACTGAGGGCCCACTCTTCACCGGCGTGCTACCCGAGGTCGGGGTCGGTGCAGGGGAGGGTGAGGAGGACTAAACGTGCGACATCGCAAAGCTGGGCGCAAGTTTGGTCGGCGGACCAACGCGCGCAAGAACTTGTTTCGTAATTTAGCTGTGTCGCTCATTTTGCATGAGCGAATGACGACAACGCTGGCGAAGGCCAAGGCGATCCAGCCGATCGTCGAAAAGCTGGTGACGTTGGCGCGTGAGGATACCGATTACCATCGCCGCCTTGCGTGGGCTCGCCTGGGCGACCAGCGCGCAGTGGCCAAGCTGTTCGAGGTGATTGGGCCGCGGTTCGTTGGACAACCCGGTGGATACACTCGAATCTACCGGATTGGACAGCGACGCGGTGACGGAGCTCCGCTGGCGCTCATCGAGTTTGTGGCGTGACGACCGATGGCCACGGCATGCAGGCACGACGCTATCGCATTGACTTCGGTTACGAGGGGACCGGTTTCAGCGGCTCCCAGCGTCAACCGGGGCGGCGAACCGTACAAGGGGTTCTGGAAGATGCGCTGGCGCGGTTGGCCGGTGCACCGGTGCGCGTCATATTGGCTGGGCGCACTGATGCAGGCGTCCATGCCGTGGGTCAGGTGGCAAGTTGTGATCTGGTGTGGAGACACGACGAGGCGACACTGGCACGAGCGCTCCAAGCCTGGTTGCCTGAAGACGTGGTTGTCTTTCGGGCAGCAGTGGCACCTCCAGGGTTCCACGCGCGGCACTGGGCGGTCGATCGCGAATATCGCTATCGCATTTGGGTGGGAACCCGGCCGCCGCTCTTGCTTCGCCACTTCGTCTGGGTCTATTCGGGTTCGCTGGACCTGGCCGCCCTTCAGGAAGCCGCACGCTACTTTCTGGGGACGCACGACTTCCGCTCTTTCGCCGGACAGGGATTGGGTGGGCCAAGGGCTACCGCACCACAGGTCCGGACCATCACGTTGTCCGAGTGGCATCTCTTGGAACCGCCGCTTGAACGGCTTGAGGGGAGGGCAATGGTTCTTGAATACCGCGTCCGGGCCAATGGCTTTCTTCCCCAGATGGTTCGTACAATGGTGGCAGCGCTTGTCCGCGTGGGTTGTGGTACGGCCCGGCCGGAGTGGATTGCCGAGTTACTGGCTGCACATGACCGGCGGGCAGCGCCTCCACCAGCTCCGGCGCGCGGATTGGTCTTTTGGCGGGTGCGATATCCTGCTGAACTGGTCTACGAGGCAGAAGGGACAGAGCCAACCTCTGACACGGCTCATCAGAACCGAGCAGAGATGAGGAGTGAGCTATGACGGTTAAGGCCAAGAAGCGGCGCTATTTCCAGCGCACGTATATGGCGAAACCAGGCGAAGTAGAGCGGAAATGGTGGGTTGTTGACGCAGAAGGGAAGCGGTTAGGCCGCCTGGCGAGCCAGATCGCAGCGATTCTCCGTGGGAAACACAAGCCACAGTACACACCCCACGTAGACGTTGGCGATTTTGTCATTGTGATCAACGCCGAAAAGGTGCGGCTGGCGGGGACAAAGGAGCGCGACAAAGTTTATTGGCGGCATTCGCAGTACCCGGGAGGCCTCAAGCTCATCACGTTTCGTGACTTGATCGCGAAACATCCGACGCGGCCGATCGAACTCGCGGTCCGGCGCATGCTCCCGAAAGGGCCGTTGGGGCGGCAACTGTTCCGAAAGCTAAAGGTATATGCTGGCCCCAATCACCCGCACGCGGCACAAAAACCTGAATTGTTGCATATTGAGGCCTGAGCTGCTAGGTTGAGAGGAGTGCGAGCATCGTGGTCGAGACCGCACGTACCCCACAAATGACCGGGATCAAACCTCGGTATTACTACGGTTTGGGACGCCGCAAAACCGCGGTTGCCAGGGTGCGTCTGTATCCTGGGACTGGTCAGATCATTATCAATGGGCGGCCGGCGGACCAGTACTTCGGCAATCGCCTCCTTTACCATGCCATGATTACTGAGCCGCTTCGCCTCACTGGCTTGCAGCATCACTTCGACGTCCGTGCACGCGTTGCTGGCGGTGGTCTTTCCGGGCAAGCTGGTGCAGTGCGACATGGTGTTGCCCGCGCGTTGCTTCGCTTCAATCCGGATCTTCGGCCGGTACTGAAGCGTGCAGGATTACTGACACGCGATCCACGTGTGAAAGAACGAATGAAGCCGGGGCTCAAGCGTGCCCGCAAGGCACCGCAGTATACCAAGCGATAAGAAGCACCTGCTTTCGCAAAGACCGGTATCCATTTCGTTTACAACGATTGCCGGTGACAATGCCTGAGGCGCGAAGCGGCGCCTCAGCTGCTTTGTGTGGAGTCTCCTGTGGCAGGTCGTGACCGTTGCGGAGTCCACTCGCTCGTGCCTTGGCGAGCGAACTCGATAGCCATAGCCAAGCGCTGCTGGACTGTGCTCCGCCGCAGTGAAAAGAGTCGGAGCGGGCTCAGCTCCAGTGTGACGAAGCCACGATACCCTTTCCTTCGTAGAAGATGGAGGAAGCTCGTTAAAGGTAACGTTCCTTGTCCGGGAAGTTGGTGATCTCGCACTAGCGAATTGAGGATGCCCAGCCGCCAGTCTGAGTCGGTAGCATCACTCAGATGGATGTTCAGGAGGTGAGGCATAGAGGTCTGAAGGGTGGCGAGGATGTCCCATCCGAGGGAAGCAGCGTGCGCGGTATCGATGACGACTCCTAATTGCCACTCCTCAGCAAACCGCATCAAATACTCCAGCGAGTCAAAGGGGACCGGTCGTGCGGTGGGCTGATGCTGTCCGGGGTTTTCCAAGCCAATCGTCACACGGGAGCCCAGGATGCGTGTGGCTTCGGCAATCGCCGTGAGCCACCTGCCGACCTGTCCTCGTTGCGCGGGCGGATGCACAATCAGAATGCGGCAATCCGGAAGGGCAGCGGCAAACCGTGCGGACTCGATCACGTCGCTGGCTTCGACGTGCGGTGACGGTGACCAGAGTCGCAGTATCGTATGGACTGAGTAAATCGGTGTATTTTGCTGGGCAGCCAAACGCACGATCGACGCAGGGTCGCGCTTCGCGAGTCGTGGCGTCAAGAGCAGTTCCGCTCCGTCCGCGCCGGCCTGCTGAATGAGGCGGAAGCGCTCACCGAG
>CALIMB010000064.1 GCA_938028665.1 uncultured Thermomicrobium sp.
ACTCGCATTACATTGTGCGGAAAGGGCAACGCTGCGAGGTGGAAAGCGAGGTGAATCGTCTGGTCAGTTACCTATGGTCGGCCAGTTGCGTTGAGCTGGCCACTGTTTTCGCACCTGTGCCCTTTCTCCCCAGCCCCTTTAAGAAACTGAGGACTCAGTGGTGCGAGCGCGTCGGTCGGTGTAAAAGTAGAGGAGATGGCATCCTTCCTCTGCTGAGACGTCGACCCAGGACGGGTAACACCGCTGCGCTGGACGGTGCGATGGGATAGTCTGCAGAGCGACTGTACCCTGGCTGTGGTGTGCCGAGTGGTTGGAGGACGAGACCATGGTGCAACTGACGGTGCGCTAGAGGTTAAATAGACAGGATCAATCTGTTGCCTCATTGTAGTGTTAGTGTTCGTAATTTTGCGCATCGGAAATACGTGTGCTTTCAAGAAATCGGGTGGGACAAACCAGCGGTGTTTCAGTCTGCTGGCGGGAATAGCTCCCCCGAGGAGCGTCGAGCGGCCAGTGCTGGAAGACACGCCTCTTGCTCTGCGCGGGATTGGGCTGCGGGCGTTCATGTGGCAGAGGGAAACACTTCCTGTTTCATCCCTTGGCACAGCTGGGACACATTGGCGTGAGTGGGAGGTGTGCTGGACGATGCGCGCGGTGGGGGTCGGAGGTCTGGTGACCAACAGCTCCTGCCAGTGTGGAAGGTCGCGGCTCTGTCAGTGGGTGAACGTTCGGCGACGAGGTGTGAGCGTCTCCATGACAGCGTGGCCAGCGTGTGCAGGGAGGAGTGGTGGCCTGGTGTGCTGTTCAGCTATTGCCAGAAGCTGAGCGAGTCGAAGAGGAGTGGACAGGCTCGCATTCGTAGGAGGACACAAGAATTTGGTTTGTTCCACGACAATGCGTTGAGCGCAGCGAGACTTTGCAGGCAGCGAGTGGAGATGAGCAGTTCAGATCACAAGACGCAGACGTTCGCACGGAACAAGGGGCGGATACGAAATCGCAGTGGTCACGTTGCCGAGGGAGCCACAGGCTGGAGCTTCGATGAAGGAAAAAACCCTGGAACGTATGATCCTCCAGGGTCGACAGAGCGGGAGACGGGATTCGAACCCGCGACAACCGGCTTGGGAAGCCGGCACTCTACCAGCTGAGTTACTCCCGCATTTCCTTGTCGCTCACCAGTATACACTGCGGCTCGTCCGTTGTCCAGGGGGAGCAGACAGAGTGAGAGCACAGGACTCGGCTGGACAGCGCGGCGGACGGGCTAGGAAAGCTCACGCTGCACTGCTCGCTCCATGCACTGCCAGGTGACGAGTGGAGTGGGAGAGCCCATCGTCCGTTGTTCTAACTGAGTAAAGGAAAGGAACACCGGCCTTGACACGGCGGAGGTGAGCGGGGTAGACTTTGGCATGGCGAACGTGGGGGCATAGCTCAGCTGGGAGAGCGCGACAATCGCACTGTCGAGGTCGGGGGTTCGAGTCCCCCTGCCTCCACGTGTGTTGTATTGTGATGCTCAGCTAATCGGGTCTGTCTCAATCTTTGTCTTACTGATCTTTCCTGTAGGCACAGGTTACTCGTCTGTCGGTTGCTGCCGGTTGAAAGGAGGCCGCTGATGCAGAAAAGCACGTTCCAACTTGTTGGTCGGCGCAGCGGCCAGCCAAACGTCCTTCTGTTTCGTGACCGAGAGGGGCGTTACTACCTGCGTCCAGGTTGTAACGGGCGATTGGTCCGTTTAACCGCTCGTGACGCACAGCGGCTGTTCCACAACTATCAGTATCGGCCGGTGCTCACAGCGGTGTGGCTTACGTATGAGGAAGTCATCCGGATCGATTGTCCGCTGCCGTCTGATCAGTAAAGCTAAAGGATGGGTTCTGTCCAAAAACCCATCCCTCGAGCGTTGGGTGTAGGTGGACCGGACTTCAAGAGGCCGGCTGTGGTCGAATCTGGGGTGCGGATGCCGGACGGCTCTCCGGCTGGATATCGCCTTGCGGTGACTCTGGGCGCTGCATAAGTGCGGCAGGCTTAGTTGCTGGAGGGCCGACAAGTTCGGGACGTGGGCGTGGTTGGTCGAAGAGTGCCTCGATCTCGTGACCTTCGATCGTTTCCTTCTCGACCAGCAGGGTAGCGATCTTTTCCAGCTTATCCATCTGCTGGATGAGGATATCTTTGGCCGTCTGGTAGGCCTGATCAATCAGTCGGCGGACTTCCTGGTCGATCTCGTAGGCAATCTGATCGCTGTAATTCCGCTGCTCAGCAATCTCTCGTCCGAGGAAGATCAGTTCTTCCTTCCGGCCAAAAGCCAGAGGGCCAAGCCGCTCGCTCATGCCAAACTCGGTCACCATTCGCCGGGCGAGTGTGGTGGCTCGCTCGATATCGTTCGCTGCGCCAGTCGAGATCTCTTGGAACACGAGCTCTTCTGCGACGAGGCCAGCCATGAAGACTGCCAGCTGGGCTTCGAACTGTTTCTTTGTCCAGAAGAAGCGATCCTCCTCCGGCAGCACCCGTGTGTACCCACCCATCATACCGCGTGCCACAATAGAGACCTTATGCACCGGGTCGGCATGCGGCAGCATACGAGCGACCAAAGCGTGACCAGCCTCATGGTAGGCGGTCATCAGCTTCTCCCGTTCGTTAATGCGCCGGCTTTTGCGTTCCGGCCCTGCCACAACACGGTCGATCGCCTCATAGAGCTCGCGCCGCCCAATCGTCTTCTTGTTCCGGCGCGCGGCAAGGATAGCAGCCTCGTTGACAAGGTTTTCGAGATCAGCGCCTGAAAAGCCGGGTGTCTGCCGTGCCAGATCTTCCAAGTCGACGTCGCTTTCGAGTGGCTTCCCGCGCGTGTGCACCTTGAGAATCGCTAGTCGCCCATGGAGATCCGGGCGGTCGAGGACGACTTGCCGGTCGAAACGGCCCGGGCGGAGCAGAGCCGGATCGAGGACGTCGGGGCGGTTCGTCGCAGCCAGGACGATCACATTGGTGCTCGAGTCAAAACCGTCCATCTCCACCAGGATCTGATTCAGCGTTTGCTCACGCTCATCGTGGCTGCCGCCAAGTCCGGCACCGCGCTGCCGACCGACTGCGTCAATCTCATCGATGAACACAATACAGGGTGCATTGCGCTTGGCTTGGTCGAAGAGGTCACGGACGCGGCTGGCACCGACACCGACGAACATTTCCACGAATTCGGAGCCACTTATGCTAAAGAATGGCACTCCAGCCTCACCAGCCACCGCGCGCGACAGCAGCGTCTTACCCGTCCCAGGAGGACCCACGAGCAGCACACCTCGCGGGATGCGCGCTCCTAACGCAGCGAACTTTTCCGGGTACTTCAGGAATTCGACGATCTCCTGGAGCTCCTCTTTAGCCTCCTCTACCCCAGCCACGTCGTCAAAGGTCACTGTCGGCCGATTACTGGTGAAAACACGGGCGCGACTCTTGCCGAAGGAGAGTGCTTGGTTATTGGTCCCCTGGGCTTGCCGCATCATGAAGATGATCACGCCGATCAGGAAGAGGGTTGGGAGGAGGAACGTGAGCGTCCCAAACCAGTTCCCCCACTGGCTGGCAGGATTGACGCGAATCGACACGCTCTTGGGATCGATGCCATACGTCTGAAGGAGCTCGAAGATATCGACATTGGTCGGTAGCCGCAGTGTGCGTATCTCGTTGGAGCCAATGTAATGGACTTGTACGTCGTCCGAGCCGCTGCTCATGAGCAGCTGCTCAACCTTGCCAGCCTTAATATCAGCAGCCAGTTCCTGTGTAGTGATTGACGAACCGCTACGACCGCCTTGAACGAATGTCACCCAAACTGCAATTGCAGCGATAATCAGGATCATCCAAACGAAGCCGTTCCGGAGCCACTTATTGTCTGCCATCGGTGTAGCCTCCACTATTTACACCCTGCCCGGCGAGCGATCTTGCGGGCGGTCCTGATTATAGCAAGTATCGACACACCTTCGGACGCCGTCCGCACCGGTACTCTCTGGACAGGTGGCTAGTAACCCAAGACCAGAGTCGCACGCACGTCTAGTCTGGATACTTTCCCGGGAGAGCCATTTTGGCCAATTGGTGGGAAATCCTCCTAGGTCTGCAAACCCGTTGTGGGTTTCCAATGATGGGAGGAGCGCCAGAGGAAACGTTGGCTCTCAGCTGTACAACGGGTAGCCGCAACACTCATGGCTGGTGGGAGGACGAACTTCTCAGAGAGAGGCAGATATCCTGCCGGCGGCTCATCAAGGTCACCGCGGCCAGCATGGATCGATTCTCGTGCCAGGAAGCCTCGGAAGTCGCCTCGCTATTTGCGAAGCCGGTAGACCGCAATAAAGGGTAGATTCCGAAAGCGTCCGGCAGCGTCCAGCCCATAGCCAACAACAAATTCGTCTGGGATCTCGAAACCAACCCAATCGACAGGCACTGGTGTTGCCCCCGGCTTCTGTTTACGGAGGAGAACCACCACGCGCAGGCTGCGTGGATTCCGTCGCTGGAGAACATCGAGGAGGTACTGGAGTGTCAGGCCGCTATCGATGATGTCCTCGACGAGCAGCACATCTCTGCCTTCAATTGGGCGGTCAAGATCTTTGATGATGCGCACCACGCCTGACGTCACGGTAGCTTGACCATAGCTGGAGACTGCCATAAAGTCGATGTCCAACTCGATGGGCATGTGGCGGATGAGGTCTGCCATGAAGACGAATGCACCCGTCAAGACGCCGATAAGCACGGGACGCTTACCGTGATACTCCCGAGCAATCTCCTCGCCAAGTTCAGCGACGCGACGTTGCAGTGTTGCTTCATCGATGAGCACCTGCTCGAGTTCTCCTGCCGGGGTCTGCACTACCTCGCTCACCTGTCTGTCCTCCTCACTCCGTTTCAAGTCAAGAACAAGTGTCCCCTCTGGGGATTCGTAGTGTCCACTGTCCAACCCGGCAATCCAGTAAATGTTCCCGTCGTTTGCGAGGAGTGGTAACCAGTCGCGGAGGAAGCGCGGAACTTTGTGATTGACGAGCCAATCCTGCAAACGAACTGGTGACACAGCTTGCCGTCGGATCAGGCGATCACCAGGTCTCCTGGTCCGTAGGAACCAGCCAGTGTCTGGAGCCTGACGAACGCAGAGCACCCACCCATTCTCGAGCTGTACCGTCATCGCACTGTGGAGGGTGATGACGGTTCCTGGTTGCAGCAGTGGCAGTCCAAAACGCTGTCGCAGGTAGTCTTCGATCCGATCGGCCGGACCGAGAACAGCCTCGGAGTAACTGATCAGTGCGCCGAGCCCCCGGCCAAGCTCGAGCCGCATACCCGGCCGGCCCTTCAGTGTTGCGTGCCAAAGGGCTCGCAGCCGTTCGCGCGGCAAGGACCAAGTTGGATCCTGACCCGTGCGAACGGCAAGTTGGAGAATACGCCGTTGTAGTGCGGGGTGCAGCGCGCGATATCGATCTCGCTCAATGACGACAAAGGTCGCGTCTTCGCGCGCCACGCGGCGGTAAGCCTCGAATGCGTTGGTCCATAGGTAGCTCGCGTCGTCCTGCAACTGCTCTGCAACCTGCGCGAGTATGTCGACGACGCGCGGCCGAAGTTGCTCAAGAACGGGGATGACTCGCTGTCGAATCGCATTGCGCTCGTAGGCGAGTAGTTCGTTGGTCGGGTCCTGGATCGGCTCCAATCCCAGTAAGGTCAGCGCTGCGTGGACGACGGAACGTCGCAGGTCGAGTAGGGGACGTAACAGGCGGATGGTGCCAAAGTCGCGATGTTCGGGATCGAGTGGGAGCTGGAGCTCGGTCATCGGCCGCATTGCTGCCAACCCGTCCAGTCCAGCGCCACGGAGAAGACGGAGGAGCAGTGTTTCAGCTTGGTCGTCACGCGTATGCCCGACTGCAATCCAGGTGGTTCCCTGCTCCCGTGCGACGGCAGCCAGCGCAGCATATCGGGCTGCTCGAGCCCCAGCTTCTACTCCTCCTTCATGGAACTCCGGCCAGGCGGAGACTTCCACTTGGCGGACAATGACTGTAAGGTCTAGCGTTGCTCCAAGATGGACAGCGCGTTGGGCCATTGCACCGGAATCAGGCTGCAGGCGGTGATCCACATGGACTGGTATCGGTTGTGGTCCGTGGCCTTGCTGCGCTAAATGATGCAAACTCCAGAGGAGTGCGAGGGAATCTGGACCACCCGAGAAGCCGACGACGATGCGATCCGTCGGAGCAAGTCCGGCACGCTCGAGCGCGCTGCGGACAGCTCGTAAGAGAGTGCTGACAGCGGCGGCTTGCCGCGACAACGCCATCCCCTTTCGGGACGAAGCAGGAGAGCATTGTGCCCACTCAATAGTGGCGAAATAGAGCAAGCGGCGCAAGATGCGCCGCTTGCCACGTGCCGGTGGGCGGATTCGAACCACCAACCAAGGGCTTATGAGTCCCCTGCTCTACCGTTGAGCTACACCGGCCCATTACCTGTGCGGAAGTCTACCATGTGGCGACACAGGGCGTCAATATGGCCACGAGCTTGTCTGCTCGTACTGCTATCGATTGAGAATGACCAGGACTAAAGAGACGAAGGTAATCTTGTCGTGGTCACCAGCCACCTCGTCTGGGAGAGCGATCTCATGCGGTGGTGAGCACAGAGGGTATTCGCGATTTGCGAATGTCCTCTGTGTGGCTCCCTATCATTCTCTCTTGTCCTTGCCGATCTGCATGGCCATGGCGCGGTCCTGGGTGAAATCACCTAGCCTAGTTGCGTTCTTCCAGGGTACAACACATGTGGCGGCGGTGATCAAGAACGCCTCCGGACCCGCGAGGTAGGTACAGATCTCCCCAACATTGTCAGGCAATGCCCAACCTCGAGTGCGGACGGGTGTCTCCGTCTGTGGCCCGTATGCGGCTGCCCAGAAGGCAAGCAGGCAAAAGCGTGTTCACCGTGCTATTGAACCGGTAGAACCGAGCAGCTCATTGACGAGATCGGCCGAGGAGACCGTGCTGCGACGTCGTGTATCCAGCACCACCGCACAAACTGGAGCGAAGTACTGCGAGTGAGCCAGTGTTGATGATGTGACCGTATTCTTTTTGCTCATCGAAAGCTAAGCGGCACGGCTCATGTAAAAGGGGCCAGACAGATTCACCGCGAGATAGCTGTGCCACTCGTTCTCAGACGTCTGTTCGACGGCCGGCGAACGGCCGAATCGGGAGACGTTGTTCCCCCAGGATATCGAGACGGCCACAGCGCTCGCTCACCGTGTGGAGCATCGCAGTCGCTTGCCAAGGGTTGGACACATCGCCAGGGACGTTGCACGCCTCTCCACCACAGGCGATGCTCTGCTCGACGGTCGTGTGTGCGCACCCCTCGTGCAACTTGTTCACAGCGAAGAGAGCGCCCTCCTCCTTGCTCTATTCACCTCGTACCAAGCTGGTTACGAGTGGTTTCCTGGCATGTCAAGAGCAATATTGCCCACCTTACTTTGACTCATGTGCGACGCGAGGGATTTCTCCCCAGATAGCACAGGGTGGAAGGCGTACAGTGAGCCGTATGACGGTAGTGACTCATTCATTCACAGGTGTTGGCCTATGGCGCACAATAGTGACATTCGGGCGGCAAACGGGGCTCGTACCGAGTATCCTCGAAGTCCGAGCCGGAGCGGCCGGCCAGCGAACATGTTCGTCCAGCGTGGAGGCACCGCTCATGTCTGGAGGGCCTGGGGAAGCCGAGCGAACGGCCAGACTGCATCAAGGGAGAGCGCTTGATCGGGACGCGCTCAACGCCAGAGGCGCCGAGGAACCGTTCCAGCGCCACAAGGGTACTGCCAGCGAGCACACTGGGGCCGAACGGATCCTCGCCGGGCTCGATCCGGATCAGCAGGCAGCCGTGACAACCACTGAGGGGCCAGTGCTTGTTGTGGCCGGCCCAGGCAGTGGCAAAACCCGGGTACTGACGCATCGTGTTGCCTATCTCATCGCCACGGGCCGAGCACGCCCCGACCAGATCTTCGCTGTAACTTTCACCAACAAGGCGGCGCGGGAGGTGAAGGAGCGCTTGCAGGGGCTTCTCGGAACCGGCTCGGCCGAGCTCGTAGCCGCTGGCACTTTTCATAGCGCCTGCGCTCGGATACTGCGACGCTATGGAGGGCGGCTTGGGCTTGACCCAGCATTCACTATTTACGATGAAGACGATCAACTAGCGCTCATCAAGCTTGCCCTCAAGGAGCTGGGCCTCGATCCTCAGCGCTTTGCACCCCGAAGTCTGCTCGGCACCATTTCCCGTGCCAAGAACCTGCTCCTTTCCCCCCAGAGTCTTGCGCAACAGGGGCAGAGCTATTGGGATGAGGTTGCTGCTCGGGTCTATGAGCGCTACGCACAGCTTCTCAAGCGTGCCCAAGCAGTCGATTTCGATGATCTTCTGCTGCTTGTCGTTGAGCTGTTTGACCAGCATCCCGATGTCCTGGCGCGATATCAGGAACACTGGCATTATCTCCTGGTCGATGAGTACCAGGACACGAATCACCTCCAGTATTTGCTGGTCCGAGCGCTGGCGGCGGGCCATCGCAACTTGTGTGCCGTGGGCGATCCCGACCAGTCGATCTACAGTTGGCGGCAAGCCGATATCCGGAACATTCTGGAGTTCCAGCGAGACTTTCCCGATGCGGTGGTCATCCGGTTGGGACGCAATTACCGGTCGACGCCTCAGATTGTGGTGGCGGCTGACGCGGTGATTCGGGGGAATCGGCTCCGGATTGAGCGGCGGTTGTGGACGGAGAACCCGCCAGGGCCACCAATTCGGCTCTTTGCCTGCTGGGACGAGCAGCATGAAGCAGAGACTGTCGCCGTCGAGATCGCGCGGTTAGTGGCCCGCGGTGAGGCACGGTATCAGGACATTGCCGTCCTCTATCGAATCAATGCCCAGAGCCGGCCGCTTGAAGAGGCGCTTGTGCGGCGGCAAATCCCCTATCAGGTCGTCGGGGGTGTGCGCTTCTATGAGCGGAAGGAAGTGAAAGACGCGCTGGCGCTCTTGCGGGTGCTCGTCAATCCTCAGGACTGGGTGAGCCTGCGGCGAGTCTTGAGCGAGACGACACTTGGGCAGAAGATTGGTGAGAAGACGCTGCAGCAGCTGGAGCAATGGGGTCTGCGCCATGGCCGTTCTCCGGCTGATGCCTTACTGGCGCTCGTCGGAGAGCTTGATTGCGAGCCACCGGAGCTTGCTGCGCAGACGAGCAAACGCTTGCGTGAAGTGTGGAGCGAGTTAGTGCGGTTGCGAGGGGCTCTTGTCGAGCAGCCGTTGAGTGCGGTGTACGATCTGGCACTGGAGCGAGCCGGACTGGTGCAACGGTATCGGGAGGCTAACGATCCAAACGAGCGCGAGCGGTGGGAGAACCTTGTCCAGCTGCGAGCCGTTCTCGAACGGTACGACGAACTGCCGGCGCGGGAAGGGCTGCAACTTTTCCTGGAAGAGGCCGCGCTGGTCACGAGCGTGGATGAACACCAGGCAGGCGATCATATCAGTCTGATGACGCTGCACACGGCGAAGGGTTTGGAATTTCCCGTGGTCTTCCTGATCGGGGTGGAAGAGGGAATCCTGCCGCATGCCCGCTCACTAGAAAATGAAGCAGAACTCGAGGAGGAGCGACGGCTCTTCTATGTGGGCATGACGCGTGCGAAGGAGCGTCTCTATCTGAGCTACGCCCAGTTGCGCAGCCGCTTTGGACTCCGCGAGCGGAATCTCCCCTCGCACTTCCTGGAAGCCCTGCCGCCAGAAGTCATCGAGGAAGTGCGTGGATCAAGCAGCCTTGAGCGACTTGGCGGGACGGTGGCGGAGCCTCGCACGGAGCATGGCTCGCGGGCTCCCACACCGCCATGGAGGCAGACACGGTTCGTCCCGGGGCAGAGGGTTTTCCACCCGATCTTTGGGGATGGTGTGGTGCTCGCGGTGAAGGACCAGGCTGGTGACCAGGAAGTCACTGTGCAGTTTAAGCGTCACGGGCAGAAGACCCTCTTGGCCAGCCTTGCCAAGCTCGTCACAGACGGTTAAACAAAAAGAGCGAGATGTTCGATATGATACACAGGGTATGATGCTGGCGAGGATCGAGAGAGGGAGGGAGCGTCATGGTATCCATCGTGACCGGCCGGCGCTGGGTCTACCTCTTCCGCGAAGGTAGCGCGCTCATGCGTGACCTGCTCGGGGGCAAAGGGGCGAATCTCGCCGAAATGACGCGAATCGGATTGCCAGTGCCGCCTGGTTTCACGGTGAGTACACGTGCTTGCGTCGCATACCTGCAGGGCGGTCAAACACTGCCCGAGGGACTCTGGGAAGAGGTGCTCGAAGGACTCCATGACATCGAGCAACAGCTGGGACGTCGCTTCGGGAATGCGGCTCAACCGCTGCTCGTGTCGGTGCGCTCCGGAGCGAAGTTCTCCATGCCGGGGATGATGGATACCATTCTGAACGTCGGACTGACCGATGACACGGTCCGTGGTCTGGCCATGATGACGGCAAATGAGCGGTTTGCTTACGACTGTTATCGCCGTCTCATCCAGATGTTTGGGAAGGTTGTCCTGGATATCCCATCGGAGCGGTTCGAAGATGCACTCGACGAGCTTAAGCGGGAACTCGGTCTGCTGCAGGACTATGAGATCCCAGCTGATCAGCTGAAGCAGCTGGTTGAGATTTACAAGGGGATCGTACGTCAAGCGACCGGAGAGGATTTCCCTCAGGATCCCATCGAGCAACTTCGCCGAGCGATCCTGGCGGTGTTTGAATCGTGGAACAACCGGCGCGCTATCGACTATCGCAATGCCCACGGGATCCCGCATGATCTCGGTACGGCAGCGAATGTGCAAGCGATGGTCTTCGGCAATCTTGGACCGGACTCGGCGACTGGGGTTGCCTTCACGCGTAATCCGAGCACCGGCGAGAAAGGGATTTTTGGCGAGTACCTAACGAACGCACAGGGTGAGGATGTCGTCGCTGGCATCCGCACACCGCAACCGATCCAGGAGATGGCGAAGGACTCCCTCCTCCGTGGTGCATATGAGCAGTTGCTCGAGGTTGCGGATCGGCTGGAGCGCCACTACCGGGACATGCAGGATCTGGAGTTTACGGTTGAGCACGGGAAGCTCTGGATGCTCCAGACGCGGACAGGGAAGCGAACGGGGCGAGCTGCCGTCAAGATCGCAGTGGACATGGTGCATGAGGGGCTGATCCAGCCCCAGGAAGCTGTCCTCCGTGTTTCACCAGAACATCTCGATCAACTCCTTCACCCGATGCTTGACCCTTCCTGGAAGGGTGAGCCAGTCGCCAAGGGATTGCCGGCTAGTCCAGGGGCAGCAAGTGGCAAGGTCGTCTTTGATGCGGATGAGGCCAAGGTCCTCGGTGACCGCGGTGAGGCGGTCATCCTGGTGCGCTTGGAAACGTCGCCCGATGACTTTCACGGTATGTTGGCAGCTCGTGGCGTTTTGACTGCACGCGGTGGCATGACAAGTCACGCCGCGGTCGTTGCGCGAGGAATCGGAAAGCCCGCCGTCGTCGGCTGTTCGGCGCTCGTTGTGGACTACGAGCGCCAGGAGTTCCGTGTTGGTGACCTTGTAGTCCAGCGTGGTGACGTGATCACGATCGATGGTGCGACAGGCGCCGTGTTACTTGGCGAAGTTCCAACCATTCCACCAAGCGTCGGGGGTGATCTGGCCGAAGTCTTGAGCTGGGCCGACCAGTTCCGCCAGCTGCGTGTGCGTGCAAACGCCGATACACCGGAAGACGCTGCCAAAGCACGCGAGCTCGGAGCGGAAGGGATTGGTCTGTGCCGCACTGAGCACATGTTTTTTGAAGGTGATCGTATCTGGGCGATGCGGGAGATGATTATGGCCGCGACGCCCGAAGAGCGGCGTACAGCTTTGGCCAAATTGGAGCCGATGCAGCGCGATGACTTTGTTGGCATTTTTAAGGCGATGGCTGGGTTTCCCGTAACCATCCGAACGCTTGATCCCCCGCTGCATGAATTCCTCCCCGAGACGGAGGAAGAGATCGCGACGATGGCCGAGCGACTTGGTGTGGCGCCCCAGACGATTCGAGCCAAGGTCCAGGCGCTGACCGAAGCGAACCCCATGCTCGGTCACCGGGGTTGCCGGCTGGGTATCACGGCACCGGAAATCACCGAGATGCAGGCCCGTGCCATCTTTAGTGCTGCGTTGCAGTGCGCCGCTGAAGGTATTGAGGTTTATCCGGAAATTATGGTGCCGCTCGTCTCGGATGTACGCGAGCTGATGCTGCAGCGCGAGATCATCGATCGCGTTGCTCGTGAGCTGTTTGCGGCAGCCGGACGGGAGATTCCGTATTCAGTCGGTACAATGATCGAAGTGCCACGGGCAGCCTTAACGGCGAGCGAGATCGCACGTGAGGCTGAGTTTTTCAGCTTTGGCACAAACGATCTGACGCAGATGACCTTCGGGATCTCCCGTGACGATGCCGGCCGGTTCCTGCCGTACTACCTGGAGCATGGCATTTATCCAGCCGATCCATTCCAGACTTTGGATCGGGCCGGTGTCGGGCGACTCATCGAAATTGCGCGGGATGGTGGTCGTGCTACCCGCCCGAACATCAAGCTGGGTATCTGCGGCGAGCATGGGGGTGATCCGGCGAGCATCCGCTTCTGCCATGAGGTTGGGCTTGACTATGTCTCAGCGTCGCCGTACCGCGTACCGATTGCACGGCTGGCCGCTGCGCAGGCGGCTCTTGGCCTGCGTGAAGGTGACGTCTAACGCTGCGACGTAACGGGAAGCACACGGGCCGAGCAGTGTGATGCTGCCGGCCCATGGCTTCTCTTGGGGGCTATTGAGTTACTCTCGTTTTGGATCGTCCAGTGCGTTGTGACCTCTGGTAATACCACAACGTACCGGTGCACTGCGGTGTGCAAGGACGGAACCAGTCCGCTTAGGTAATCGTTGAGTTGTTGCCGTCGCGCAATCCTTCACGAATTCTCCACTAGCGATGCGATCGGACAGCCGGGTCGCGCAGGGCTGCTGAAGTGTCGTTCGCCTATCATCGCGTGCAAATCGGCTGGTTACTTGGAGGTGTACTATGCGGAAATCCGAGGTCGTATGGATCGCTCTGGCGTTGGTGACGGTCCTCGCGGTTCTGCCAGGGCGGGCAGCAGCGGCTGAGCTCCTCACTGGTGCATCCGTGATTCTTGGAACCAGTGAGCGGCTGAACGATGATCTGTACGCTGCGGGCAATGTCATCGAGATTAGTGGTGAGGTGACACGGGATCTGTTTGCTGCGGGGTCCATGGTTACCGTGAACGGCCGTGTCGGCGGTGATGTCACAGCAGCAGCCGGCACTGTCCGCATCACCGGGCCGGTCGCAGGCAGCGTACGTACCGCTGGTGGGCAAATCGACGTTACCGCGCCCGTGGGATGGGATCTTGCAGTGCTTGGCGCAGGGTCGGTGACAGTCGGACAAACGGCGACCATCGGGCACGATGTGGCAATGGTCGGGGCGGGCATGGTGACGATCGATGGGACAGTCCGTGGATCGGTCAAGGGGACGGTGGGGACACTGATCGTCAACGGGCGGATTGACGGGGACATCGACGTGGAAGCTGAGCGGATTGAGCTGCGTGAGAACGCGGACGTGCGCGGTGCTCTGCGCTATCGCGCTCCACAGCCTGCCAGTATCGCACCGGGTGCACGTATTACCGGACCGCAGGAGTACACTCCAACTCCCGGAGCCGAACAGCGTCAGCCCCAGACCTTTGCGCAGCGGGTGTTGGGTTGGATCGGAATGGTGCTTTTGCGGCTGGCCTGGGCACTGGTTGCTGGGACACTGCTCGTCCTTGCTTTGCCACATCAGACAGCGCGTGCAGCCGAAACGTTGCGCCTGGCGCCGCTGGCAAGCCTGCTGTGGGGGATCGGTTTGCTCGTGGGTGTACCGATCTTGGTAATTCTCTTAGCTATCACAATCGTTGGACTTCCTGCTGCGCTCTTTGTGCTCGGGCTCTACGTCGCGGTGCTCTATTTGAGTCAAGTTTTGCTTGGTATCGCCCTTGTCCGCCTGGTGCCCATCGCGGCAGTGCGTGGCGAGCGGCGATTGACGCTCTGGCTCACGATGCTCCTGGGGACAACGGTCGTGTTGCTCTTCCGTATGCTCCCAATCCCGTTTGGCTGGACTTTCTGGTGGAGTCTTATCATTGGACTTCTTGGGCTGGGGATGGCCTGGACAGCCTTCTCCGGGATTGGCTTGCCGCAGCGTCAGGCGGTCGCGGTGGCGCTGTCTTCTGCACCAGCGGCCCGCCCGTCACCGCTGGAGCTGTCAGAAGAGCAGGAACCGGGGGCGAGTTCGCGCCAGCCGGCTGAGGGGCGTGAATGAGTGATCGTATTTTGCTCTGGGGCATGCAGTTCTATGCGTACCATGGCGTGCATCCGGAAGAACGCCGTCTTGGTCAAGGGTTCGCTGTCGATATGGAAGTCGAGCTCGACTTATCTCCTGCCGGGCGGAGTGATGCACTCGAGACGACAGTCAACTATGGCGCGCTGTACGATACCGTACGGGCGATCGTCGAGGGGGAACCGCGCCAACTGGTAGAGGCGATCGCAGAAGCGATTGCCGAGCGGGTCCTTGCAGCGTATCCAGCGATCCGTGCCGTCACGGTGCGTGTCTGGAAACTGTCACCACCAATCGCAGGTGCCGTCGTGGAGCGCGTGGGGGTGGAGATTCGGCGGTCGCGGGCAGGGGAATGAGGAATCGCGCACAACGCTGCTGTGGAGGTCGTGTGATGGTCAGCCGAACACAGGAGGTACGACGCGTCGATGCCCCGCCGTTCGATCAGTGGCCCTGGGGGCAGCGGACGTTCGTCATGGGTATCATCAACGTGACTCCGGATTCGTTCAGTGGTGACGGTCTGATCGATCGCCTGGATGAGGTCGTACGCCGAGCTCGGGCGATGGTCGAAGCGGGGGCCGATATCTTAGATGTCGGAGGGGAATCAACACGACCTGGTCACGTGCCGGTACCGGCTGATGAGGAGCTCCGGCGCGTCATTCCAGCGATCCGCGCGATCCGTGAGGTACTGCCTGAGGTCCCGATCTCCGTTGATACCAATAAGGCGGTTGTTGCGGAGGCAGCACTGGCAGCTGGGGCGACCATGATCAACGATGTGCGTGGCCTGGCGGGCGATCCCGATATGCCCGCCGTTGCGGCGCGAGCTAATGTACCAGTCGTCATCATGCACGACCTGGAGATCCAACACGCGAACGAGCTGGTTCCACGCCTGATCCGCGATCTAGCCGTCCGGATCGAGCGCGCTCTTGCGGCTGGGGTGCGCTGGGAGCACATTATCGTCGACCCTGGGTTTGGATTCGGTAAGGAGCCAGAGCTAAACTTACTCTTGCTCCGTCGATTGCGTGACTTGACCGTTCTCGGGCGTCCTATCCTCGTCGGGACGTCCCGTAAACGAACAATCGGGTATGTGCTGGGAACGCCGCCTGAGGATCGGCTAGAGGGGACGGCAGCGACGGTCGCACTCTCGATCGCGAACGGTGCCGACATTGTTCGCGTGCACGATGTCCGTGAGATGGTGCGAGTGGTGCGCATGACCGATGCTGTGGTGCGTGGGACATGGTGACGGCCTACATCGGGCTGGGGAGTAATCTCGGTGATCGGTGGTCGACACTCCGCGCAGCGGTGTGTCAACTCCGCGCACTGGGGCGGGTAACAGCGGTCTCATCGCTCTACGAGACCGAGCCAGTGGGTTATCTTGATCAGCCGTGGTTTTTGAATGCGGTGGTGATCTTGGAGACAGCACTGGAGCCACAAGAACTGTTGCAGTGTCTCCTGGGAATCGAGCGTGCACTAGGGCGGAGGCGGTCTTTCCCGAATGCCCCACGGACGCTTGATCTCGACTTGCTCCTCTACGATGCGGTTGTCATTGCGAGTGAAGACCTCGTCGTGCCCCACCCGCGGCTGCATGAGCGAGCATTTGTGCTCATCCCACTTCTGGAGCTTGCTCCGGATCTGGTCCATCCCCAGCTTGCGGTACCGATGCGCACACTCTTCGCGGCACTGGGGGAACGAGCAGCAGAAGTGCGACGTCTGGCAGGCCCGGAGTGGGTGAACGAGGGGTGAGCAGCCGTGCAGGCCGCGAATGCTGGGCTCACTGTGCTGGCACTCGATATTGGGAGTTCCTCCGCCCGGGCCGGGCTGTTCGACGGAACGGGGCAGCTCATTGAGGGGACCCTGCACCGGGTTCCGTATCGCCTTGAGACCGGGGCGGAGGGACGCGCGGAGCTCGATCCACTCCTCTTGACGGGGTGGATCGAGGAGCTCCTTGATGCAGTACAGGCGAGGACGACTGGGCCGGTTACTGCGGTCGGGATCAGTTGCTTTTGGCACAGCCTCATGGGGATCGACGAGCAGGGAAGCCCTACAACATCTGTCACTATGTGGGCGGACACACGGGCGTGCGACGTGGCGATGCGCCTGCGGCATGACCTTGATGCGCAAGCTCACCATCGCCGAACCGGTGCCTATCTGCACCCGAGCTATCCTGTGACACGCCTTGCCTGGTTACGGGAAGCCAAGCCAGAGTGCTGGCGAGTAACCCGCTGGTGGTGTGCATTCCCCGATTTTTTGCTGGCGCGTTGGACGGGGGACCTGTGTACGTCTGTTTCCATGGCCTCGGGAACGGGGCTTTTCGATACCCATCGACTTACTTGGGATGACGAGACGAACGAATGTCTTGGCATTAAGCCGGAGCAGTTGCCGCGCGTCAGTGACACCCCACTGAAGCTCCGCGAATCGTTCCGGCAACGTTGGCCACACTTTGCCAACGCATTGTGGTATCCGGCTTGGGGTGACGGTGCCTGCAGCAACGTCGGGAGCGCTGGCATTGGGGTCGATCGTGCTACTGTGATGATTGGTACGTCCAGCGCTGTGCGCGTCCTGTGGCGTGGTCGTGCGGTCGAACCGTCCTGGGGCACGTGGCTGTACCGATTAGACAGCGACTTTGTGCTCGCTGGTGGTGCCCTCAGTGAGGGCGGTGATCTCGTCGATTGGATTCGCCGACGATTTGTTCTTCCTCCCGAGCCCGAGCTCTGGGAGCTCGTTGGCCAACAGCGGCCGGGCACAAGCGGACTGCTCTGGCTGCCGACAATTGCCGGGGAGCGGAGCCCGCATTGGCCAGTGGATGCGGTCGCGACGCTGACAGGGTTGCGGCTCGGGCATGATGGTGTTGCGATCCTTCGCGCTGCGCTCGAGGCGATCGCCTGTCGTGTCGCGACTGTTGTTGAGCTTGTGCTGCACATTCGGCCAGAGGTCAAGGTATTCATTGCAAGCGGAAACGCGTTGCTCGCAACACCGGGCTGGACACAGATTGTGGCCGACGCAGTGGGGCAGACTCTCGTGCTCGCCCCAGATCCAGAAGCATCACTGCGCGGGGCTGCGCTAGTCGCGCTGGCGCGGGTGACCGGTCGACCACTTGAGGAGCTCGCACGGGTAGATGTGACACGATGGCAGCGCGTCGAGCCGCGGGGCGAGGCGACGATGGTCTATCGAGCGATGAGCACGAAGATGGCTGCGTTGGAGGAGGCGCTGGAAACGATACAGGAGAGAGGAAGAGCGCGGTGAACAACGGAGCTATGGACGAGTGCGGACGTGTTGTGGCAGTCTGTTCTAGTCCACAGGGAGGAGTGCCGAAATATCGCCGGCTCATAATTGAAGTCGGTCCAGAGGGGGTGGTGGGGGATTACCATGCAGGACCGGTGAACCGCCACAAGAAGCATGGCGATCCGGAACCGAACACACGCCAGCTCACCATCGTGGCCCAAGAGGTGCTGGACGAGGTGAATGAGATGCTGGGTATTCAGCTTGCCCCGGGTTTCCTAGGGGAAAATCTGACCGTGGAAGGGTTGGGAGATCTCAGTGATCTCGAGCCGGGGGATCGCTTGCTTGTTGGAGAATCAGTGGTGCTCGAGGTGACAGCGCAAAACAAGCCCTGCAGTACAGTCGGGGTCTATCATCCCCACCTCGTCAAAGCTCTGTACGGACGGCGTGGGGTCTGCGCTGTTGTCCTCCGACCAGGAACCGTGCAGCCTGGTGACCGAATTGTTGTGCAGCGACGAGCCGCTCAGCCGTCCGCTACGTGCGATCACTCTGGATAGACATGCTCCTGCGCCTTGCGGGACGCGCGAACTTTTCGCCGCTGGGCGCGATCAAGTTTCATCAGCAAGCGGAGGAGTTGCTCTTGCTCTTCCAACGTCAAGCCGGAAAACTGCTTGATGTGGAGTTGCTCCTGGCGTGGTAAGAGCTGGTCACAGTACTCTTGGCCCTTCTGGGTGAGGTAGAGACGTTTCGCTCGGCCCTCGGGAACACGACGGATGAGCCCAACATGCTCCATCCGCTGGAGGAGTTGGGTGACGTTCCCAGGTGTCACCAGCATCCGCTCTGCAAGTTCCTGCTGTGTGATTCCAGGGCAGTTCCCAAGGTGAAAGATCACATCGAGCTGGGCGAACGTGAGACCATATTCGTAGGCGTGTGCCGCGGACTCCCGCTCCGTGCGATAGGTGATACGCCTGAGATAAATCCATGCTCGCACTGCTGGATGTCGAGAACGAATCGGGATCGGTGGGCAAGGATTCTTCTTGTCCATCCCCTTTATCCCATATCCGAGATCAACCCTAAATTCATTATACCGGCAATTCGCTGGAGTGCGAGGATCTCTCAGATGACTCACCTCCAGCGAACACAGCCGACACGTAGCCAGGCTGCCCAATCACGAGCGACTTAAGCATTGTACGATGCCTCGTCGCAGCCTTAAGGCGACTCTCGATCTTCCCCTGCGGGCCGTCACTCGGTCAGGTAGGCTGTATTGAGGCAGAAGCTGGCCCGGCACGAATGAGAAAGCCTTTTTCGTCCTCCTGAGCTGAGAAGTTTGGGAAGGCTTTCATTCTACGCCGGAACGTTTATCTCTATCGACCGAGATGCCGGGCCTCCCGTACACCAGGAGTGGGGGTATTCGACTGGTATAGCGAGAGGGTACGACCTTGGCGACACGAGTGTGGATGGGTGCTATAGGGAAGACGCTTCTCTTCGACCCACTCTTGCGAGTTAGCCGGGGTTAGATAATGCATCGCTCGGTGTCCTGGTGTTGTGAGCAGACGTGTGCTGCTTTGCCCAGGTCGCACTGTAGCGGCTACGTCATCTCCCTCTGACGATCATGACGAGGCACAAAAGAGGGCCGAAGGGCGGGCGACATGTACCTCGTGTGGGCAGAACACTCCATAAACATCATGACTCGGGAAGGCGTAGATGTTGTTGGGGATCCACCATGTTACTGCTGTCAGTGCTCGGGCGGCCGAGAATCTACGCTTCTGTACGCTGGTACTCGGCCTATGACTAGTGAAGAAGACTGTTAGCCAAGACGATGGGTGAGCATTTCGCCCGTTCTATCCCGATGCGGTTGGAAGTCCAGGAATGAATATCACGTTCTTCGACTGGCCGCATCTTCCTCCGCACTAACCGGGACACGGTGAGGTTGCCCGTAGTGCGTTGCCGGTCGACAGCCGGGAAGCGCTGGAGTGTGTGGCTCGATGAACACGACGTGCCGGTGATTGAGCGAGGGGAGTATGCGGAGGGCAAAATCGTGCCGTTCCACGATCCCGAGGGAGAGCAGCTTGCACTTGTCGATGATAGCGGTACATCTGGGGGCCAGCCTTGGGAGCACTCGCCAGCATCGCCACGCTACCAGATCGAGGAGAACT
>CALIMB010000065.1 GCA_938028665.1 uncultured Thermomicrobium sp.
GTGTTCTGAATGTCGTTGGCCGAGGGGGTGGGATTCGAACCCACGAGGCGCTCGTCACGCCTACCGCTTTTCGAGAGCGGCACCTTCAACCACTCGGACACCCCTCGGCGTGGTAGAAGGTGCAAATCTTGGGACCAGAGAACCAGTACGCCCGGAGGGACTCGAACCCCCGACCTTTAGGTCCGCAACCTAACGCTCTATCCACTGAGCTACGGGCGCATGCACTCTGTTCTTCGCCCTGGTGGCTCTTCCACCAGCACGGAACAGTATAGCACGTCAGTGCTTGGGGTGGCAAGTCCTGTGGCGGGAAACAGGGATGACGAGCGGTGCTGCTTTCTTTTACGGTTCGTCGCTCTGACCCGCGGCTGCAGTAGTACGCACCCTCAGACCCGTGGTAGCGAGGTGTCTGGCCAAAACAACTTTCAGCGAGTGTGACGGATCTGATCTTCTCATTCCACACCTCGAACAGCTGGTTACTTAGCCAGAGAACGCTTGCTGCATTGTGTCTCGGAAACGCCGGAGCTCCTGACCAGGCGTCTGACCGCTGTGAAAGAGGGCAGAACCCGTCACCACGATGTCAGCACCAGCACGAACGACCGTTGCGACGTTGGACAGTTTGACGCCGCCATCGACAGAGAGAAGGCAAGGCAGCCCAGATTGATCAACCAGCGCGCGGAGCTTTTCCAGCTTTCGGAGAGCTGCAGGGATCAACGATTGGCCGCCGAAGCCAGGATCGACCGTCATCACGAGTACCAAGTCCACAAAGGGCAGGATCTCCTCGATTGCTGCTAGGGGAGTTGCCGGATTTACGGCGACCCCAGCGAGTACACCGAGTTCGCGGATCATCTGCACGGTGCGGTGGAGGTGGACGCTTGCTTCCACGTGCACGGTAATCGCCGCAGCTCCAGCCTCGGCAAAGGCGGTGACATAGCGCTCGGGCTCAACAATCATGAGATGCACATCGAGGGGAAGCGTTGTGACGTGCCGGAGAGCAGTGACGACGGGAAGGCCAAAGCTGATATTGGGAACGAAACGGCCGTCCATCACATCAAGATGGATTGCATCTGCGCCAGCTTCCTCGAGTTCGCGGACAATCTCGCCGAGCCGCGAGAAGTCGGCGTTCAAGATGGACGGTGACAAAAGTGGGCGACGGTGGCCGAATATCGTCGTCATAGCAGCTATCCCTTCACTGCGATCTGGGAGTGACGGGCACTCCGTCGCGTGCGCTGCTGAGTGTACTGGGGAAGCGATCGGTTATGCTTGCTTTCAGACGGGACGGGAGGAGTTGTGCTGATGCGCCGTCTCTGGTATCGCGTAGGAGACGATCCGATTCCAGAAGGAGCCGTCCTGCGGCGTGACATCGTTGTCCAGGCTGACGGACGCCACCAGTTCCGGCGCGGAGTTCCACTCAGCGAAGTGTTGTCTCGAGCGGTACTGCCCATCGGCACTGCTTTGCCAGTTGCGGCCCCAGAGACGGGAGAACTCGAGCAGCATGTGGCTTCGCGGCGTATTGCGGAAGCGATTGCTGGTCCAGGAACGACGGTGGATACGCCACATCAGGGGCAAGTGAATGTACGAGCCGCACAGCTGGGTGTCGTCCGTGTGGATGCACGACGACTCCAGCGGCTGGTGCGTACTGGACAGGCGCTTGTTGCAACCGTTCTTGATGGACGAGTTGCCGAAGGAGGGGAAGTCATTGCGATCGCCAAGGCGCCAGCACTTTTTGTGTCGGAAGCGGGGCTTGCACGGGCGCTCGCGGTTCTGGACAATGCGCCACTCGTACGGGTCGCACCGTTTCGCCGGCGGCGTGTGGCCTTGCTGGCCGGTGAGCGTGTTCGTCCGGCGGCAGTCGATGTTGCGGTGCGTGCACTGGGTGCGAAGCTGCAACGTCTTGGGGCAATACTGGACCGGGCTGAACGCCTGGTACGGGACGAACCAGAGGCGATTGCAGAGCGGATCAGCGCTTGGCAGCGAACCGGGACTGAGTTTGTTCTGACTGCTGGCTCAATCCTACTGGATCCTGACGACCCGTTCCTGCAGGCGCTTCGTCGTCTGGGAGCGCGGATGACGGTACGCGGCGCACCGGTCGATCCCGGCACAATGTTTTGGGTCGCCTATCTTGATACTCTGCCAGTGTTCGGTTTGGCCAGCTGTGAGATGTACGGGCGTATTTCAGTCTTTGATCTTGCGCTTCCATATGCGCTGGCAGATGAACGCTTGGATCGTGCGCTCTTCGCGCAACTGGCGCACGGCGGTCTGCTGGCAGATACGCAGCTAGCGCGAATGCCTCAGGCGTGGCGGCGTCAAGAGGAGGGCACCGACTGAACGAGGCGTAAACTCGCTCAGGAGCGACGAGGCTGGGGAATGTTGAACAAGCTGCAACAATTTGAGGACTTTGTTGAGCGCTTGATGGAGGGGGCGGTTGGGCGCATTTTTCGAACGACGGTGCAGCCAGCCGAGATTGCGCGGCGACTCGAGCGTGCGATGGATGCCCAGCAGCTGGCGACACCTGAGGGGCCCATCGTGCCGAATGACTACGTTGTGCGCCTGCATCCGGAAGACTTCGTGCAGTTCGCGGATTTCGCGGACTCGCTCTCGCTCCAACTGGAGGAATGGCTCTTGGATGTCGCGGAGGAGCGGGAGTATGGGTTCGTCGACCAAGTGCGAGTGCGGCTGATCGGCGATCCATCGGTGCCGCGGCGCCATATCCAGGTCGAGGCGCAGATCGCTCACTTGCCATACGACGAGTTCGCGAGCCGGCAAGTGTGGCAGCGGACCGAGGTGTATCGAGTTCTCCACGACACAGGAAATGTGCCGCGGGCGTTCCTACGTGTCCTTGAAGGGCCGCTGGCTGGACAGACGTTCCTCATCCGCAAGAAGGTGACGACCATCGGCCGCGCGCTGGACAACGATATTGTGCTGGAGGTATTGGATGTCTCGCGACGACACGCGCGGATTGAGTACGTCGAAGGACATTTCGAAGTGATCGACCAGGGCTCGACCAATGGAACATTGCTGAACGGCCGGGCGGTAGAGCGGGCACTGCTCTCCAACGGTGACCGGCTCACGCTCGGGACGGTAACGCTCGAATTCACGACGACAGGAGCCTAAATCGACGCCGATGGAGTGGCTGATACCTCTTCCTTTCGAATGGTTTGTGCTTCTCTTGCGTCTGGTCTTCGCGTTCCTCCTCTACTTTTTCATTTTCCTCATTGCCCGGATCACCATCCGTGAACTTGCTGCGATGGCGGGGGCGACCGGTGAAGAGGGTGGTCCGCCTGGTCATCTGATTGTGCAGTCTCCTGGCACCAGCGGGCTCCGCCCAGGAACACGGCTCCCACTCGATCCGGTGACGGTGATCGGACGACATCCCTCCTGCACGATTCGCTTGGATGACGCGTTCGTCTCGACCGAGCACGCCCAGCTGACTTGGGAACATGGTCGCTGGTGGATCACCGATCTGAAGAGTACCAACGGGACACGGGTGAATGGACGACCTGTGACCGCGCCAACCGGCTTACGCTACGGTGACGTAATCGAGCTGGGGGAGGTCCGCCTTGTGCTGGTGCCGTGAAGGGGCTGCTGTGAGTCAGTAGGGGTTATCGACGAGATCGCGACAGTCAGTTCCAAGTGAGGAGGTGCTACCAACGAGGGCAGTCAGAGGGTGTGGTGCGCTTAGTTTGCATGCTAGGATGAGGACAACCACGAGTAGAGGGGGCGGTTGACAGGGGAATCGCTCTCCTCTCGGGTTGATAGACACGGCGGTGAAGAGTTTGTGACCGCCGTGTGGCGCAGGCACCAAGGGAAGGGGGATCGGTGAAGTTTCTGCGACTTCTTGTTGTCGTCGGCTGGTTCGTGTTCAGCTTGCTGCCGAACGGACTACCTCTCTCTGTTGCGCGAGCGGCGGCACCGAACGCAGTGGAAGACCTTGAAATGCCGCGGTACTTTGCCGAAACAGGCTTTTGGGTGCAAGGACCATTTCGACGTTTCTGGGAGACCCAGGGCGGTCTTTTTATCTTCGGCTACCCGATCACTGGCGTATTCCAGCAGGACGGTTTTTGGAGGCAGTACTTTGAACGGGCAGTGTTCGAGTATCACCCCGAGAAGGCTGGGACGGAGGATGAGGTGCAACTTGTCCGTGTAGGTGCCTGGCGTGTGAGTGGCCGGGAGAACGAAGGACCGTTCCGGCCGATCGCCTGGTTTCCAGACACGCGCGAACGGAGGTATTTCCCGGAAACCCAGCACTCGTTAGCCCATGGATTCAAGAACTACTGGGAGCGCTATGGTGGATGGCGTGTATTCGGCTTGCCGCTCTCTGAGGAGTTCATTGAGCAGAATCCAGCGCCCCCGGCAGGTGATGGGAAATCGTATACCGTACAGTACTTTGAACGGGCGCGGTTTGAATACCATCCGGAGAACCGGGGAACGCCATATGAGGTACTCTTGGGGCTGCTTGGGCGCGAATATCTGCAGGCACGCGGAGCGCCGGCGGAGGCGCTTGCCCGGCAGGATCCGGCGCTCCCGCCGTATGATCCGATTCGGAAGCGGCAATATGGTCCGCACGTCGGATACGGCTTTAATATCGCATGGCGGGGTGATAACGACGGCGATGAGTTCAATCAGCGCACAATGGATCTGGTGAAGGGTGCGGGCTTCTCCTGGGTTCGTATCCAGGTGATCTGGCGTGACATTGAACCGCGGCCGGGACGGTACGATACGCATGCGTTGGATCGAATTCTCGACGCAGCGAGCAGAAACGGGATCAAGGTCGTTGCAAGCGTGGTCAAAGCGCCGACTTGGGCTGATCCGCAGGGGGGTATTCCGGCCGATCCAACACCATTTGGCAAACTTATGGAGTTTCTTGCCAAACGGTACGCGGGGAAGGTGCACGCCTGGGAAATATGGAACGAACAGAACTTGGCGTACGAGACTGGTGGACATGTCGATGTGGGACGGTATGTGGGACTCCTCAAGGCGGGGTATCAAGGGGTGAAGCGAGGTGATCCGAAGGCAATCGTCTTGTTCGGTGGCCTCACACCGACCGGCGTGATGGATCCGAAGATTGCCATTGACGACGTCGAGTATCTCAAGCAGGCATATGCTTACAATAATGGGGAGATTAAGCAGTATTTCGATCACCTGGCGACGCATCCGGGTGGGACGTTGAATCCGCCCGATGCGCTGTGGCCGGAGCGTCCAGGACCGGGACCGGGATGGCTCGATCATCCCAGTTTCTACTTCCGTCGTGCGGAACAGCTGCGCCAGGTGATGATCGAGAATGGCGATGCGAGCAAGCAAGTCTGGCTGACCGAGTTCGGGTGGTCAACAGCGAATCAGGCGCCGGGTTACGAGTATGGGAATTTTGTCAGCGAGCAACAGCAGGCTCGGTATCTCGTCCGGGCATTCGAGATTGCGCGGACGCAGTGGCCATGGGTCGGCGTCATGTTGGTATGGAACCTAAACTTCAGCACCATAGCCCATCCCAGTGACGAGAAGTACCCATGGTCGGTTGTCTCGGCTGATTGGAGTCCGCGCCCAGCGTATCGAGCATTGCAGGAGATGCCAAAGTGAACCAGCATGCGGCAATGGTCCAGGGAGCGGGAGTGCTGCCGATCCGCGGCAGCCTCTCGCTCGTTTTGCCGGCGTATAACGAAGCCGAGAATCTCGAGGCAGTGGTAAGACGGTCACTGGAGGTCCTGCCCGCCCTTGTCGAAACGTTTGAGATCGTGATCGTCGACGATGGGAGTCGCGACGGGACTGGCGAGATTGCCGAGCGATTGGCGCAGGACGATCCTCGAGTGCGTGTGGTCCACCATGCAGTGAACTGTGGCTATGGTGCGGCGCTGCGCTCAGGTTTTGCGGCAGCTCGTGGCGACCTGATCATGTTTATGGATGCAGATCAGCAGTTTGACCCCGCTGATCTGGCGCACCTTGCTCCGTTTGTTCCTCATGCGGACATTGTGGCCGGTTATCGTGTGCGACGGCGCGATCCGTGGCAACGGCTGGTGTATGCGGCTATCTTCAATGTCGCAATGCGCTTACTCTTCGGCATTGTCGTGCGCGACATCGACTGTGCCTTCAAGGTTCTCCGAAGCAAGCTGGTGCAAGCGATCGATCTCCGGATGAATGGTCCACTGGTCAATACAGAGCTCCTGGCGAAAGCACAACGAGCCGGTGCAACGATTGTTGAAGTCGGTGTACGGCACTATCCTCGGTTGAGTGGCGAGCCGACTGGCGGTAGTTTCCGAGTGATCTGGCGAGCTCTGCGTGAAGTGGTGCAGCTGTGGTGGTTGCTGCTTTGGTACCGTCCACCACACGGCGTTGGGCACGGACGTCCACAACCACGTTCGAGTCAAGTGGTGCGCGCGGCAGTACTGGTCATCCTTGCTCTGTCAGCATCCTGGTGGCTGGTGCGGCGATTCTTTCGGGGTAACCCCTAAGCGAGTGATCCGCAATAGCGTTCCAGCCGCTCCAGGAGTTCCGCACTGGTGAGCCCCGCGATGCGAAGACGCTTTCGGCGCTGCCGTTTGCCGGCGATGATCGTGATGCGTCGAGCAGGAAGATCCAGGGCAGCAGCCAGTGTCCGCACGAGTGCCGCATTCGCCTCGTCCTCGAGTGGTGGAGCCGTCACGCGGACGAGCAGCGCATCTTCGCGTATTCCAACAATTGCTGAGCGGCTTGCGCGCGGATAGACAGTGACAGAAAACTCGACACTGCCATCCGACCGGTCCACAGGAAGGAAGGTCATGGGGTGCGATCCTTCCCGCGCGTCTGAGCCAGGAGCGGCTCAGGCAGCGTGCGGTTGAAGCTTCCTGTCCGATAGCCTTCGAGGTCGAGGGTGATGAACTCGTAACCGAGGGCACGCAGACGGAGGACGATCTCCTGCCGCAGTTCGATTGCCCGTGTTAGTTCTTCTGGTTGGAGCTCGAGGCGGGCAATCTGTTCATGGTGGCGGACACGAAATGCGCGGAAACCGAGCTCCCGCAAGGCACGCTCCGCTGCTGCAACCTGCTGCAGCTTCTCGACGGTAATCTGTGTACCGTAAGGAAAACGGGAGGAGAGGCAGGCATAAGCGGGCTTGTCCCACGTGCGCAGTCCGAAGATCCGGCTGAGTTCGCGGATTTCTTGTTTGGTGAGTCCGACCTCAGCTAGCGGGTGGAGCACGCCGAGCTGCTGCGCAGCTCGCAAGCCAGGTCGATAATCGCGGAGGTCATCGGCGTTCGTGCCGTCAACGATCGCGGCGTATCCCTCAGCGTGAGCAAGCTCGCGCAGCTTGCTGTAGAGCTCATTCTTGCAGAAGAAGCAGCGCTGGTGAGAATTCATGGTGTATCGCGGATCGGTCAGTTCTTCGGTCCGGACCATGATGTGCCGGACGCCGAGTTCCCTGGCGAGCTGGCGTGCTTCTTCGATCTCTTCTTCAGGATAGGTTTCCGAAAGTCCCGTCGCTGCAATGACGCGGTCACCAAGGGCTTGTCGTGCAGCGTACAGAAGGAAAGTGGAATCAACACCTGCACTGAAGGCAACGACAACGGAACCGAGACCGCGAAGTCGGGAAAGCAATTGGTCATACTTGGCGCGGAGTTCGTCGTGCATCCTCTGCTCCGATCAGCGTCGTTCGTGACACCACTGGGCAAGGGTAGCACAGACGAGAGGCAGGCAGGTGAATGTGGGTTCGGGTAGCTCAGTGACGGAGCTCAGTGCCACACTTTGGCGACGCTTATTTGTTGGGATAGGGCTGGGCATCGTTGTCCTTGCGGTGCTCGCCGTTGTGGCTGATGTACGTAGGGTCTTGCCGACACTGGCCAGGTTCTCTTGGGAACTCTTCCCGGTCGTTTTCCTGTTGACAGCGGGCAATTACGCGTGCCGCTTTCTAAAGTGGGAGTTGTATCTACGCTGGGTTGGAATATCGGGATTTCCGCGCCGTTGGAGCCTTGCGGTCTTTCTGTCCGGGTTCGCGATGTCGATTACCCCGGGGAAACTCGGTGAGTGGCTGAAAGCATATTTTGTCTCACGCCTCGGTGGTGGAGCCATGGCACCGCTTATTCCGGTTATCGCGGCAGAACGGCTCACTGATGGGATTGCAATGCTTGTGCTTGGGCTAGCGAGTGCTGCCCTTGGATCAGGGTGGGGATGGGAACCACTTGCTATTCTCGGACTGATTGTTCTCCTTGGTCTTTGGTTACTCCAGGAAGAGCGCGTAGTGCGGCCGTTGCTTCGTTTTGCAGAGCGGGTACCGGTGATCCGAAAGAGGGCCGAGGCCGTAGAGGCTGTCTATGAGGCGACACGTGCGATTCTCTGCTGGCAGAGACTCGTTTTGGTCAGCGGGCTCAGTGTGTTCTCGTGGGCGCTTGAGTGTATCGGACTTTTTCTCATCCTTGTCGGACTGGGGTTACGACCAGAGCTAGAACTACTTGCGATTGCGACCTTTGTCCTGTCAACGGCGTCCATTGCAGGTGCCCTTTCGTTGTTGCCAGGCGGGCTTGGAGCGGCTGAAGCTGGGATTACCGGACTACTTCTCTTCTTGCGTCCCGATATAGCCACAGCCGTGGCTGCGGCGGCGACGGTGCTCATCCGGGTGGGAACACTCTGGTTCGGCGTGTTTCTGGGCGCTCTGGCGCTTCTTTGGATACAACAGCGGATACTGCGTTCCGCCGAGCAAAGCCGGGTCGAAAGCGAACGGGTAGGTCGGTGACAGAGAACAAGAGACGGTCGACTTCTCGCACGGTCGACCGCCATTTGCTGAACCGCGAGGTGGTTCGCTGAACTCACTCAGTTGGGTTCGTTATCGTTGAGGATCTGCTTGAGTCGGTCACCAATCCGGTATTGGCCTGGTGGTGTGTTTGGGCGTTGTGCCTGAGGCCGTTGCGGTCGGCTTGGGCCGCGCTGCTCTGGTTGACGCGGTGGTGGAGCAGGCCGACGCTCGAGTTGCTGGACGGGTGCATCAGGACGCTGGCTACCGCGACTGTCAGTGGGTGGTGTCGCCGCAGCGCGCTCAGCGGCCTCTTTTTCCAGGAGTGCTTTCCGGGAGAGGTTGATTTTGCCGTCTGGCCTAACACCGATGACCATCACGTTGATCTCTTGACCAACTTTGAGCACGTCCTCAACCGAGCGAATACGACCAGGTGCGATCTCGGAGATATGGAGAAAGCCGTCCTTGCCTGGCAGGATCTCGACGAAGGCACCGGAGGGGATGATAGTCACCACGCGCCCATAGAAGATCTCTCCGACTTCCGGGACGCGTGTGAGGCGCTCGATTTCTCGTACCGCGCGCCGCGCGCTGTCCTCGTTCACCGCGGTAATAAAGACTGTTCCGTCTTCTTCGATCGAAATCTTACTGCCGGTCTGTTCTTGGATTGCCCGGATAACGCGACCACCAGGGCCAATGATCTCGCCGATTTGCTCCGGCTTGATCTTGATGCGGAGGACACGTGGAGCGTATGGTGACATCTCGGGGCGTGGCGCATCGATGACCTCACACATTTTGTCGAGAATGAAGAGTCGTCCGCGGCGTGCCTGTTCCAGGGCCTCACGCATGATCTGAGGAGTGATCCCCATTACCTTGATGTCCATTTGGATGGCGGTGATGCCATCGCGTGTTCCAGCGACTTTGAAGTCCATATCACCGAGGGCATCCTCAATTCCCTGGATATCGGTCAGGATGGTGTACCGACCGGTCTCTGGGTCGGTCACCAAGCCCATGGCGACACCGGCGACCGGTTTGCGAATGGGCACGCCGGCATCCATGAGGGCCAGGCTCGAACCGCAGACACTGGCCATGGACGTCGAGCCGTTTGAGCTGAGTACTTCAGAGACTAGACGCATCGTGTAGGGGAAGTCTTCCTCGCTGGGGAGGACGGCGAGCAACGCGCGCTCGGCGAGAGCACCGTGGCCGATGTCGCGGCGGCTTGGCCCGCGTAGCCGCCGGACCTCGCCGGTACTGAAGGGAGGGAAGTTGTAGTGGTGCATGTATCGCTTGGTCTCCTCGATGCCTAAAGTGTCGAGGAACTGTTCCTCTTCCTTGGTGCCGAGCGTGCAAACAGAGAGCACCTGTGTCTGGCCGCGCGTGAAAATCGCTGAGCCATGCGGTCGAGGCAAAACCCCGACCTGAATCCAGATTTCGCGAATCTCGTCTGGCCGGCGACCATCTGGACGTTCGCCGTGCTCCAGGATGGTTCGGCGCACGAGCTCCTTCACGACCGTATCGAAGAGTTCCCCAACTTGCTTCGCCGTCGGTGGTACGGGTGGAGTGGTACTGGGGGGCTGTGCTTCCGCCGGAACGAAGTGAGCGATCACCTCTTCACGCAAAGCTGCTGTCGCTTGCAGGCGGAGTGTCTTATCCGGGTTAAAAACCGCCTCGCGCAGTCGGTCGCCGAGGTATTCGGTGATCTGCTGCTTGAGTTCGACATTCTCCTCGGGCGGTACAAACTCACGCTTTGGCTTTCCGGCAATCACCTGCAGTTCAAGTTGTAGCGCGACAATGCGCTTGATCTCCTCGTGGGCAAGAACGACCGCTTCGATGAACCGATCCTCGGAGATCTCATTGGCTTGTCCTTCGACCATAAGGATCGCGTCGGCGGTTCCAGCCACAACAATATCCATGGTGCTGCGCAGCAACTGATGACTTGTTGGGTTGATAACCAGTTCACCGTTCAGTTCCCCGACACGCACTGCGCCGACTGGGCCATACCATGGAATGTCGGAGAGTGTCAGTGCTGCGGATGCACCGATGATCGAGAGGACATCCGGCTGATTCTCCTGATCAACGGAGAGAACTGTCGAGATGACTTGAACCTCGTTACGGTAGCCTTTCGGGAAGAGCGGTCGGATAGGTCGATCGGTGAGGCGGGCGGCGAGGATTGCCGCTTCTGAGGGACGGCCCTCCCGGCGGAAGAAGCCTCCAGGGATCTTCCCGGCCGCGTACATCTTTTCCTCGTACTCGACGGTGAGCGGGAAGAAATCGATCCCCTCGACTGGCTGCTTGGCGCCGACGACGGTCGTCAGCACGACCGTTTCGCCATAGCGAACAAGCACGGCGCCATCGGCCTGTTCAGCGACGCGGCCGGTTTCGATAGTGAGGAGACGTCCAGCGATTTCGATGGAGCGCTCATGGATGATTGGCGGCATGACGGTATCTCTCCTCCGTTCCTTCAGTGTGCTCGTTTCTTCAGTGGCTCAATCCATACAGTCAAACGGCCCAGGGTGCTCATCCCCTGGGCCGTGCGCTTGGCGAGCGACGGGCTGCTGGTGAGTACGCACAACTACCCGGCGGGCTGAGCCAACGCCGGGGCAATTGTGATCGACACCGCGGTTATCCGCGGAGTCCGAGTCGTTGGATGAGTGCCTGGTACCTTTGGGCATCGGTCCGCTTCAGGTAACGCAGCAGTCTTCGCCGCTGCCCGACCAGCTTCATGAGACCACGACGGGAATGGTAGTCGTGCTTGTGTTCGCGCAGGTGCTCCGTTAGGATGTTGATGCGTTCCGTCAGCAGGGCTACTTGGACTTCTGTGGATCCGGTGTCCTGTTCGTGCTGGCGGAACTGCTCGATAATCGTAGCTTTCTGCGCCTTATACAACGCCATCGTTTCGCGAATCCCCCGATCGCTGTGCGCACCCTGCGCCACAGACCCACAACACTAACAGTATAGCAGAGAGGATGGAACAGAGTCACAAAAAGGAAGCGCTCCGGGAATTTCCCAGAGCGCTTTCGACCCCCTCCCGCGTCACGATGGGATTTGGCGTTGCTTGAGCCAGGGCATCATGGCGCGAAGGCGTTCACCGACCTCCTCGATCGGATGCTGGAGGTGTTCTTGGCGGAGGCGGTAGAAGTTCGGTCGACCGGCCTCGTTTTCAGCGATCCACTGTTGTGCGAAGCGACCGGTCTGGATGTCCTGGAGGATTTGGTGCATGGTTTCCCGAACGTGATCGTCAATGATCTTTGGGCCACTCACGTAATCGCCATACTCGGCGGTATCACTCACGGAGTAGCGCATGAACTTGAGGCCACCTTCGTAGATGAGGTCGACGATCAGCTTGAGTTCATTGAGCACCTCGAAGTATGCGACCTCAGGCTGATAACCAGCCTCGACCAACGTTTCGAATCCTGCCTGAATAAGATGGCTAACGCCGCCGCACAGTACGGCTTGCTCCCCGAAGAGGTCGGTTTCGGTTTCTTCCTTAAACGTTGTTGCAATCACCCCAGCCTTCGTGCACCCCAGACCCTTGGCGTAGGCCAGCGCGATCTGTTTCGCTTGACCGCTTGCGTCCTGATGCACCGCCAAGAGTGCGGGAACACCGATCCCCTGGACGTAGAGGTCACGCAAGATGTGTCCCGGACTCTTCGGTGCCACCATAGCGACGTCGATATCAGGAGGAGGCACGATACGCCCATAGTGAATATTGAAGCCGTGGGCGAACATGAGCCGCTTGCCCGGCTTCAGTTCCGGGGCGACGCTCTCCTCGTAGACTCCCTTCTGAACGTGATCGGGCATCAACATGGAGATGATGTCCGCGCGGGCTGACGCTTCGCGCGGTGTCAGAACCTCAAAGCCGTCAGCTTGGGCTCGTTCCCGGCTGCGGCTGCCCTCGTGCAGTCCCACGATGACCTGCACACCGCTATCGCGAAGGTTCTGAGCATGGGCATGTCCCTGGCTTCCGTAACCTAGAATCGCTACCGTTTTGCCAGCGAGAAACTGCAGATCAGCATCTTTATCGTAATAGATTGTCGCCATCGGTTGTCATACCCTCCGTTCGAAGTAGTTCTCCATTACCCGCGACTCATGCTACAACGGGCTGCGGAACAGCCGCAACTGCCCGTGTACCACGTGCCATTGCAATGACACCGGAACGTGCGAGTTCCTTAATCCCATAAGAACGAACCATCGTGATCAAGGAGTCGATCTTGTCCGGTGGCCCCGCGACTTCAATGATGAGCGAATCTGGAGTTGCATCAACAATGCGTGCCTGATAGACATCGGTGACCAAGCGCATGATGTCGCTCCGATTCCGATCGGTTGCGGTCACCTTGATCAGTGCAAGCTCGCGCTGAATAAGGTTCTCGTCGGTCACATCTGTGATTTTGATGACCTCGAGAATCTTATACAACTGCTTTACGAGTTGTTCGATTTTGCGGTCATCGCCCTGCGCAACAAGTGTGATGCGCGAAAGCCCGGGTGTTTCCGAATGGCCGACGGCGATCGAATCGATATTAAAACCACGTTGACGAAAGAGACTGACGATCCGATTCATCACCCCCGGCTTGTCTTCGACCAGCACGACCAGGGTATGACTTCGCACGCTCACCATTCCCCCTCAACCTGATACTCATCAATCATGTCCCGGAACGTTCCGCCAGACGGGATCATTGGGAACACGTTCTCTTCCTGATTGACGACGAACTCGATGAGTGCGGGTCCCCGGAAAGAACGGGCCCACAGGATAGCCTCGTCGACCTCGCCTGGGCGCGTGACCCGCCGTGCTGCCATTCGGTAGGCTTGACCAAGGAGGACATAGTCCGGACTGGAAATCGGTGTCTCCGAATAGTTTCGGTTATGAAAGAGTTGCTGCCACTGTCGCACCATACCTAGGTAGCCATTGTTGATAATCGCGACTTTGACGTTGAGCTGTTCGTCCACGATTGTCGCGAACTCATTCAAGGTCATTTGGACACCACCGTCGCCAACGACCGCCCACACCTCGGCCTCAGGGCGTCCGATCGCTGCTCCCATCGCGGAGGGGACACCGAATCCCATCGCACCAAGACCGCCAGAGCTAATCCACTGCTTGGGAATATCGCACTTGTAAAGCTGGGCCGTCCACATCTGATGCTGGCCCACGTCAGTCGTCACGATCGCCTTCCCGTCGGTGAGCGCGTGAAGTCGTGCAATGACGTACTGCGGCTGGAGGATGCCGTTAGGCCCTGATGGTTCGGTGCGGATTGACCGGTACCAGCTGCGAATCAGGCTCAGCCAGTCGTCATGCTCAAGCGGTTCAAGTTCCTCGAGTAGGAGACGTAGCGCCTGGCGTGCATCACCGACCACCGGAACTTCTGTCTTGAGCACTTTCCCGATCTCTGCTGGATCAATATCGATATGGATAATCTTCGCATTCGGTGCGAATTCACTTGGTCGGCCCGTGACTCGATCGTCAAAGCGCATCCCGATGCCGATGATCACGTCTGCCTCGTGGATAGCGCGATTCGCGTGCGCATGTCCATGCATTCCGACCATTCCGAGGCAGAGCGGGTGCGAGGCTGGGAAGCCACCGATCCCAAGTAACGTAAGGCCGACCGGAATTTGTGTGCGCTCGGCAAAGCGCACGAGCTCCTCAGTCGCACCGCTGATGAGGATACCGTGTCCAGCCAAGATGAGGGGACGCTTGGCTTGACGGATAAGTTCGGCTGCGCGTCGGATTTGCCGTCGGTGCGGTACGATAGTCGGGCGATAGCCAGGTAAGTGAAGCTCTTGGCGTGGGGCAAGGAAGCCCTTGGCGAGTTGGACATCTTTGGGGATGTCGATCAGGACAGGACCCGGACGACCAGAGCGAGCAAGGTAGAACGCCTTCTGAATTGCAGGACCGATCTGGTCAATGCTGCGGATCACCATGTTGTATTTGGTGATCGGCAACGTGATACCGGTGATGTCTGTTTCCTGGAACGCGTCCATCCCAATCACGCTCTGTGGCACCTGGCCGGTAATGGCGACGATGGGGATCGAGTCCATCATGGCATTAGCGAGACCCGTAACTAGATTCGTCGCACCAGGGCCTGAGGTAGCCATGCAGACTCCCACCGTTCCTGTCGCACGGGCATAGCCGTCTGCGGCGAAGGCTGCAGACTGCTCGTGCCGAACGAGGATGTGGTGGATCGGATAGTAGGGTAAAGCGTCGTATACGGGAAGGATAGCACCGCCGGGGTAGCCAAAAATGACCTCCACCCCTTCGCGCACCAGAGCCTGTAACACGAGGTGCGCTCCCAACTGCGGCTCGCGCTGCGCTTCTTCACTGACCTGCTGTCGCTCGCGCGTTTCGATTGCCATTCTGGATGACCTCCCTTCATGACCCTTGAATATATCGCGAGCCTCCCGCTGGGGAGGCTCGCGGAGCGCTTCGTCTTGGTGAACTGTCTTGGTCCGCGCTCGCTCAGCCTCCCGCCAGCGGTAGGCCCGTAAGGATGAGGAGTACTACTACGAGGCTGAGTAGACGCGTCCATACGACGGTCGCAGGCGCAGCCACACGGCCAGCTGGTAGCTGGTCTTGCTGTAAGCGCCCTTCTGGCTGTCGCTTCATCTGCATGAAGCTCCACCCGCGACTACACATCGTTCCCATTGCAGCCTAGCAGACAACTTGCTCTGTGTCAAGCGTTGCGTGGGCTGAAAGACGAACCATATGCACATCACCGCCTCAACAGGGAGAGAGCAAGCGCGTTTGGTTTAGGCATGCATCACGCCCATCTGTCAAGCTCCAGTGAGCTGTGCCGCCTCGGGCTAGTGACAACTCATCGGCTTGGTTGGTCAGTCTGCCAACCAAAGGCGTCTTTAGGGATAAGCAGGTCTTTCCAGTACGCATCGGGAATAGTCTGTTTTTCTAGCCACACGGTCCAGCAGCTCGGCGTCGCATGGGGGTAGCCCGAATACAGTCAGAGCATGCGCCCCGGTTGGCGGCGGGTGGCTCGCCGGAACGTTTCCACGTCTTGTCGAGCTAGACGGGTGATCTCCCGAGTTAATTGCTCGATACGATCCAAAACACCGGCAAGGTAATCATCGGGAGTACCTGCTTCCAACCCAGCGGTGGGATCCAACGGATCCCGCCAAATTGCGACGGAGCCTGTTTCGGTATCGACGCGGAGCAGTGGGGCGAAGGCGCTCGCATGCTCTTTCCGGTCAAGCCACCAAAGCCAGCCGGCACGAGGGCGCAGGTGTTCCTCAACTAAGTCGAGGACAGCACTCTCTGCTTGGACTGCCACAAACCGCGCGCGCAAGTTGCGCCAGGAGACTCGTTCCGCAGGGAGAGGTTGTGGGAGGAGCAGATTGAATCCATGCAAAGCTGCAGTAAGCGCTTTCAGTGCCTGGTCGATGACTGCGCAGGTTGCTGACTCAGCCAGCGAAGGTCGTTTGGTTCGGAGGGCGTCGACGACAAGCGCCAACTGATCGCGGGCGCCTGCCAGACGTAAGGCAATTTGCGTTTCATTGGGCAGCTTGACAATGGCAGGATCATCCATCACAAATTTCGGCTCCTCTTTCTCACCTACTTCAGTATGTCCAACAGTTGGGCATAATACAAGAGATCTCCTGGCAACTGCCGCTTCTGGATGACGGCGATCGAGTGAGACAAAATGGCCTGCACCCAGTGGTTTTCTCTCGTTCAACGGTGCAGATGCTTACCCGAAAAAGGGTTCCGCATGCACACGGACCATTGTCAAAACTTGTGATTGCGCTTCACGCTGGTCCCTTCCCCACACTGTGCAGAGATCGGTCGGTACATGACCGAATCACCCTTTGGATTCCCTTGCCTGCACAGAGGGGAGTCTTGTCGGAGGAGCTCAGTTTGGGTCACACACCGGAATGTTCTTATACTTGACGACGCGCAGAACTTTGCCTACGATCAGGGTGCTGCGGTTCAGGTCGACGAATGATGATCAGTCACACTCGGGCACGTCGAGCTGTGAGGGTCTGGTTATGGGATATCAGTTCGTACTTCTCGTCGATAATGACCACTCGATCCAACGGCTTCTGCAGGCGGCGCTCACCATGCGAGGGTACAGTGTTGTGGTCACTGGAACCGCGAATGGCGCGCTGAAGGCGCTGGATCGGTATCATCCCGATCTCATCTTGCTGGACATAATGCTTCCGGATTGTAGCGGATTCGGCATTCTTCAGGAAATCCGCGCACGAACGTGCGTACCGCTCATCGTGATCAGCGCGCGTGGCGCTCCCGAGGATCGTGCCCAGGGACTTGAACTGGGCGCTGATGACTATGTGACGAAGCCGTTTCACCTGGACGAGCTGCTCGCCCGGATTACCGCGGTTCTCCGTCGGGTTTGCACCAATGCACCACCGCCGACACCCCTGTACTACGGTCACGTGACGATCGATCTTCACAATCGGCGCGTCTACGTTGATGGCGAGGAAGTGCGACTGAGTCGCACGGAATGGGCACTCCTCGAACAGCTCGCCCGTAATCCTGGTCGTGTCATGCGGCATGCTGAGCTGCTCAGCCACGTGTGGGGACCGGAGTTCGCGCGCGAGACATACTACTTGCGTACATGGGTAAGTCGCCTACGCGCAAAGCTCCGGGATGAGGAGCCACATCGAGTCATTGTTACCCGACCTGGACTCGGGTATCAGCTGGCCGACCCTCTGGCTGTACCAGCTTGAGGTCTGTGAGTGCTGCGTTGGGACAGCGCCCTATCCGATACCTTCTTGGCAGGGTGTTTGCGCAGAATACAGGAGCGGTACTTGTTCGCCAAGTGAAGTTGAGAACGAGGCGAGGCGCTTAGATCATCACGGATGGCGTCATCTCCGAAAGTTGGTCGTCACCGAGGAGAGCTAGTCCGAGTGGGGACTCTGGAACCGAGATCGATCATCCGTGGGAAAAGGCACATTTCCCTCGTTGCTCGGGTGGTGTGTCAGACTGCCGTTGTCGCAACGACATGTTGCCGTCGCTCAGATGTACCAGATGTTCCAGGGCTACCGGTCCTTACTCCTGGAAACCCGGCAAATTCGTGCGCTATAGAAAGTGAAATATATTTGCTAGTGTGAGATATTGTTTGATTATATCGAGTAGCCGCTTGGTGATCACTCACACACATGTTGTGTCATTGTTCCTCGCACTACTGCAAGGAGACCAGTGCTATCGCGGTACCCATGCGTTTCACTAGTCGCGCGAGTACGCGGTGCTTTGGTGATGAACCCTTCACGTTGGCGCTGCACGCTCGGCCTATCCATTGACCGTTGGCGAAGGGATCACCTCCCTTCTCGCGGGAAGACCTCGGTACCCAGACACGCGACATTCCTGTGGAAGCTCTTAACAGCCACTCACCCCTTACAGGGTATCCTAGATTTGATACTTGAGCTGGTAGAACTTAATAAGGAAAGTACTCAATAGATATCAGTTCGTTTGTCTGTTGCTACAACCATACATGAAATACTGTTAGGAATCAATTCACAAGCGTCGACTCGTCGATGAGGCTACCCGACTTGCGCCCGAGGGGGCAATCGCTGCCATAGCCATGCGCGTCGACGCGAGCCTTGCAGACTGCCGTCGGCAACGCTGCCGACGATACCCCTCCTAAAAAGCAGATCGCGAACGAAATCTACCGGAAAGAGAGTGCAATTCGTGTTTCGAGGCGGAGTCATCGGTGAGGTGTCAAGCCCGGACTCCAAAGCGCGCTGTTTTTAACCGCTCCATTGGGGAGGTGCTTCCGACATACCAGAGCTTCGGCTTGGGCTTCACCAGGCCGAGTTGCTTGTCGAAGTCACGGGGCTCACCTCTGGGATGAACCGCCAGGAAGGGAGAGACGTTGCATTCAGCTTGGTGTTTCCCAAGCTGTTACGCTGCACAACCAACCAACGTCGCACAAGAAGCCTTCACCGCGTCAGATGAGAGGCGCTGGAGGAGGCGGTGATGGAGCTCAGTCAGGGCATCGGACGTGCTGCGGCCACAACCGGTGAGGAACACATAACCCTGAGTTGTTGTTACGAGGCCGACTGCGACCCACTGGCTGGGAGCTGGTTGTGTGACATAGTAGCGGAGCGTCCACGGACCAACAATGTCCTCGCGCCATTCTTCCGTGCGCTGATGAGATTGCAACCAGGTTTCCATTGGACACTCCCTCCCCGCGGGGAATCTCCCGCTACCTCTAGAGTAGTGCACTCGACGGCGTCCCGTGTTACAGCATTGTGACAGAACAGGAGTGGCTGATGGGCAAGGCATCGGTGCAGGATGCACAGTCGATGGTGGCTCGTTGCGGGAAGAGGCGCCAGGGCTCATACTTGGGCTCAAGAATGAGCGGAAGGTGGCTGGAGGCTGTGGTTGCCCGTTCGCGAGTTCGTGAGACCATGCTCCTGGTTGGGGCTGCAACCGACCCTGGTCCTGTTCGGGAGCGAAATGAGGATGCGGTCCTTGTCGTCGATCCGACCAGCCCGGAGGCGCAGGAGAACGGTGTTCTGTTAGCTGTCGCCGATGGGATGGGTGGCTATCGCGGAGGCGACGTTGCTGCGCAGATGGCCGTGGAAACGCTCCGCGCGCACTTCTTTGCCTCACCAGTTCCGCCCACAGAGGTGGCCAAACGGCTCGAGGAGGCGTTTCGCTTAGCGAATGAGCGGATCTTCCAGGAATGGGAACCACACGGTGAGATGAACTTAATGGGGACAACTTTGGTCGCGGCGGTGATCCGTGGCGAAAACTTAACTGTCGCGAATGTCGGTGACAGTCGCGCCTATCTGATTCGTGCTCGTCGCCCAACTCAGATCACGCGAGACCATTCGTTGGTCGCCGAGCAGGTTGAAGCCGGTCTTCTGACACAAGAAGAAGCGCGAGGGAGTGCCTATCGGAACGTCATCACACGCGCGCTTGGCTATCGTCCGAAAGTTGAGGTCGATGTCTTTGAGCTCCGTCTGATGAGTGACGATCGGATTGTGCTTACATCGGACGGTGTTCATGATCTCCTGAGTAACGAGGAACTGGCGACCATCGTATTGTCTGGGGAACCGGAACGAGCAGCGCGGATGTTGGTCGAGCGTGCGCTTGAACAAGGCAGCCAGGACAACGCCTCTGCGATCGTTGCCTGGCTCAGGCCGGCGACGGCCACAGTTGAAGCGGAGGCCGATCACCATGAGACGAGCAATCGTTGGATCGTTGTCTTAATTGTCCTCGGCTTACTCGTCTTCATTGCGATCGTCGGTGTGATCCTGAGTCTGGGTAACAGTGGATGACGGTCATTATTGATGCTCATGTGCACATCTTCCCTCCTGAGATTGTCCTGCGACGTGCCGAGTTCTGCCAACGCGATCGATGGTTCGCCCAGCTCTATTCGAATCCCCGCGTGCGGCTCGCGACGGCAGAGCATCTTCTTGCTTCGATGAACGAGGCTGGGATCGCGGTCTCCATAGCGGCTGGCTTTCCATGGTCAGATCCCGGGCTCTGCGCGTATCACAATGAGTACCTGGCCGAGGCTGCGCAACAGAGCGCAGGGCGAATCGCGTGGCTTGCCACTGTTGTGCCGCATCATCCTCAGGCGGCAAGTGAAGCTGAGCGATGTTTCCAACGCGGAGCGAGCGGAGTTGGAGAACTCAATGCGGATGCTCAGGGGTTCGCCTGGGATGAGCCTGAGGTGCTTGAAGGCCTGGTTGAAGTGTGTGTTGCAACACGTCGTCCCATTCTGGCGCATGTCAGCGAACCACTCGGCCACCACTATGCAGGCAAGGGGACAGCGTGGCCACAGCGTTTTGTGCGGTTCGTCGAACGCTTTCCCGACGTTATGGTCGTGGCAGCACATTGGGGCGGTGGACTCCCGTTCTATGAGTTGATGCCTGAAGTGGCACAGGCGACCAAGAACGTTCACTACGATTCTGCGGCGAGCACATACTTGTACCGGTTTCGCGTGTTTCGCCTGGTGGTGGATCTTGTTGGCCCGCAGCGTGTGCTGTTTGCAAGTGACTATCCGGTATTGCGGCAGAAGCGCTTTGTCGAGCGTGTACAGACCGAAGGCACGCTCACCGCGTCGGAGCTGCGAGCTGTGCTAAGCGAGAATGCCCAGCGCGTCTACGGTCTACACTTGCCGTTCGTCGAGGAGCGCCACAGGTGATTCGAGGTCTCCGCGGCACACTGGTGAGTAAACGACCGGGCGAGGTGCTCATCGACGTCCAAGGCGTTATCTTTCGCGTGCAAACATCGGCGACAACCTTGCAGGAGCTTGGTGACCCTGGAGAGCCGATCTCGCTGGTGACGCATCTTGTGGTTCGCGAAGAGGAGCTGTCCCTCTATGGTTTTGCGACGGAAACCGAACTGGAGCTCTTTCTCTCGTTGCTCGGGGTGAGTGGAGTGGGACCGCGCGGGGCCTTGAGCGTGTTGTCGCTAGCGCCGCCGGAACGGATCGCAGAGTGGATCCGTGAGGAACAAGTAGAGCAACTTGCCCGTGCGCCGGGTGTCGGACGCAAGACAGCAAGCCGGATCGTGTTGGAACTCCGTGGACGACTTCCAGCATTGGTTCCATCACGTGGGGTCGACGAGCTCGACCGTGAACTTTTGGCGGCACTTCAAGCGCTCGGCTATACTGCCCAGGAGGCACGCCTCGCCGCTGCACAGCCGGACGTCCGAACCGCGGAAACGCTTGAGCAGCGAATCCTCGCTGCCCTTCGCCACCTTGCTCCATCGTAACGATTACTGCGGCGGCACTCGCTCCAGTCGTTGCTCTATCGCTGCGGCGTGTGCGGGCAGGCCTTCAGCGAGAGCAAGCTGTATTGCCGGAACACCAAGTCGCTCCAGGGCGTCTGGTGAAACAGCGATCACACTGGTGACCTTGAGAAACGTCTCGACTGTCACCGGTGAGGCGAACCGGGCGGTTGCGCCCGTCGGCATGACATGGCTTGGCCCGGCTGTGTAGTCACCGATCACTTCCGGTGAGGACTCACCGAGGAACACGCCACCAGCATTGCGAATGCGATCGAGATAGCGCCAGGGTTCCCGTATCGACAGGCACAGATGTTCCGGCGCAAAGAGGTTTGCGAGCTCGAAAGCATGCTCCAGATCAGGGACGATGATAACAGCTCCGTTGCGTTCGAGTGCGCTCCGCGCAATGTCCGCTGAAGCCAGACGCACCAGCTGGCGCTCAAGTTCATCGATGGTCGCTCGGGCAAGGTTAGGATCGGTGGTAATCAGAATGGCACTCGCCAAAGGGTCGTGCTCGGCCTGGGCGAGGAGATCGGCTGCGCAGAGTGCGGGATGGGCCGAATCGTCAGCGATGAGCAGCGTTTCGGTCGGGCCGGGGAGCTGATCGATTCCCACCTCGCCGTACACCAGCCGTTTGGCGAGCACGACGAAGAGATTCCCTGGGCCAGCGACGATGTCGACTTTGGGAATGGAGGTGGTCCCGAAGGCCATCGCGGCGATCGCTTGAGCACCTCCGACCTTGTAGACCGCACGAATACCAAGGAGATTTGCTGCTGCAGCAACAATCGGTGCGATCCGCCCATCCCGACCTGGTGGGGTGCAGACAATGAGCTCACGAACGCCAGCGAGCTGCGCTGGAATGGCGGTCATTAACAACGAGGAAGGAAGTGGTGCTCGACCGCCTGGAACATAGATACCGACACGATCTACGGGACGAACCAGCTGTCCAAAGGCGCTATCACGATCGAACTCGATCCAGGAGCGCCGAAGCGTGTGCTGGTGGAAGCGCTCGATACGGTCGCGAGCGAAGCGCAGTGCGGTGAGCACCTCCGCTGGGACTGTGGCGGAGGCTACCTCAAGTTCATCCTCTGAGACGCGAAAGTCCTCGACCGCGACACCATCGAAGGCCAGGGTGAAATGCCGAAGGGCGATGTCTCCTTCTGTTCTGACAGCAGTTATAATCCGCTCGACCACCTGAAGCGGGGAGAGTTCCTCACCGAACACAGTGCGGATGCGTTTGCGTACCGGGTCAGGGAGCTCACTTGGTAACTGGCGCGAACGACCCAAAAAGGTTCGTGCAGCATGGAGATCCTCAAAAAGCCGAATCACTCCCGTCATGATCCCTCCTCGAGGGCTCGGCAGAGTCGCTCAAACGCGAACGACCGGGAACCAAACACGTAGTCAGGCGATGTCACGGTGATGCCGGTGCTGCCAGCAAGCCGCAGGTGATTCACCGCTTCGAGTAAGAGGTGAGCAGGAACAATGATCGTCACCTCATACCACCCAGAACGGGTGTCCCCCGATTTCGGGTAGACGCGGGCTACGGTTGGTCCAAGTTCTCCGGTAGTTGCAGCGTGGGCAGTAACATGTCGGACGACATCCTCTTCGTCGTGGCCACGGATGTTCGCCGTAATGAGACGATAACGCCGTGACTGCAGACGAGCCTCGATGAGCTCGATCACGATGCGTGCCCGCTCAAGCTTCTCCGGCGCATGGCGGAGCGTCTTCCGACTGGCGATGAGGCACGCCTGGGCGCGGAGGATGACGCCACCCTCCAACACCCGGAGCCGATTCTCACGAAGCGTGACCCCGGTCTCGGTCAAATCAGCGATGAGATCGGCATATCCGAGAGCTGGCGCGACCTCGAGGGTACCATGCCCTTCGACGAGCGTAAAGTAATGAACACCATTGCGCAGCAAAAAATCTCTTGCGAGATTCGGGAACTTTGTTGCAATCCGTAACGTGCGGCCACGACGTTTCCACTCAACTGCGAGATCAGCCAGGTCGGCAATCGTCGTCACGTCAAGCCAACTCTCAGGCACGGCTAACACGAGCTCGCAACGACGAAATCCCAGATCCTCGATGACTACCAGGACATCCGGGTCGTCTCCAGCTAGCTCAGCAACAAGGTCGTACCCTGTGATGCCGAGATCAGCGCCGCCGGCCGCGACCTGCTGAACGATGTCAGCAGTGCGCTGAAAGAGAACTTCGATTCCGTCAATGCCTGATAGTCGACCAACGTACTGTCGGGGATTAGGACGCCAGACACTGAGTCCGGCACCTTCCAAGAAGTGGAGCGTTGCTTCCTCATAGGCACCCTTTGAAGCAATAGCAAGCCGCAACGGTTCACTCATCGGTGTCTCATTCCCCATTGGAGCGGAGATCCCAAGACTGGACGGAGCCGGCCGTGTCGACAACGAGCAATTGGACGAATCCACGTCGACGAGCGTAGCGGCGATTGGCGGAGAGAGAACGCTGTCGCACGTCAAGTTCGACAATTGCTCCTTGTGCGCGAAGTGCTTCCGCAACTTGCTCAGCATGCGGGAGCGCTTCTGGCTGAGCTGCTGCCACAAGCAGGCGCGGTGCTGCCGGGATGTCTGGTAGGGACGCAAGATCGGCGATACGCTCCAACCCGCCAGAGAAGCCACAGGCGGGTAGGGGAGCCCGTGCTCCCAAGAGGTGAGCGAGATCGTCGTATCGTCCCCCGCCGCAGAGCTGACGACCAAGATCGTGCTCGGGATAAACCTCAAAGAGAATACCAGTGTAGTAGTGCAGACCGCGCGCCATGCCTGGACTGAGAACGAGCTGCTGCAAGGCGATACCGTATGCGGCCAGAAGGTCGAGCAAATCATCGATCTGGCGCAGTGGAGTTGGATCAAGGTCATAGCGTGCGATGACCTGATGAAGTTCGGGAAGGACATCATCCGGTGAGCCGGAAATGGAAGCGAGTTCTCGGACGAAAGCGAAGGCATGACGAAGTGCCTGCTGATCCGTGCTCCGCTCAAGTTTTGCCAGGACACCGCGGACAATCTCGTCGGGTGCGCGGGAGCTGTTCGACGTTTGGATACCAACTTCTTGAAGGAGTGTGAGGACGAGCCGCTCGAGTTCCTCAGACTGCAAGGGATTTAGTTTCTCCCGAAATTCCCTTGTCAGCTGGGCGACTTGGTCACTGCTGGTCAGCCCAGGAAGCTCTGCCTCGAGATCGACGTCTTCACCCTTGCGGAGCCGTTCCATGGTCCAGAGAAGCCAGTCCCGTGCGCGCTGGCGGAGCGGTAAGCGCTGCAGAAAGTCGAGAACGATGCCAACATGACCGAGCACAATTCGGGGAACGATCCCAAGCGACTGGAGAATCTCTGCCGCAAGATGGATTACTTCGGCGTCACCACTCGCACCGGGCGCCCCGAGGAGTTCGCACCCAACCTCCGTGAACTGGCGCGTGCGGCCTGCTTGGGGACGCTCATACCGGAATACTGGTCCGGTGTAAGCCAAACGTAACGGGAGTGGATCATTTTGCCGCGCGTCGACGTAATAGCGCAGGACCGATGCTGTGTGCTCAGGACGCAAGGCAATATCGCGATTGCGAAAGGTGAAAGCGTACAGTTGGGCGATGCGCTCCGGTCCGGCTTTGCGAAGAAAAAGCTCGGTCGGTTCTAGGAGCGGCGTTTCAATCAGCTCGTACCCGTGGCGTTCGAGGATATGGAGGATACGTCGAAGAACGGCCTGGCGTCGCCGTAAAAGTGCTGGACCGACATCCTGCATGCCGCGCAGGCGTTCGAGCGGAGGAAGGCTCTCAGGCGTCGAGTTCGATGTCACCGGCGGAACTCTCCCTTGACCCGTCGACGGACGTGCTGCTCGATGCGTTCGCGCACATGCTGTAGTTCAGCGTCGCTGAGGGCTCGGTCAGGTGCCGAGAGGATCACACGGAAAGCCAGACTCTTCTTCCCTGGCGGGATGGCTGCACCACGGTAGACATCGAAGAGTCGAATTGCCGCGGCCAGTGGCCCCGCTCCGGCTTGAATGGCAGCAGCAACATCAGCCGCTGGGATCGCCTCGTCCACAACAATGGCGAAATCCTGCTCGATCGGCTGATAGCGGGAAATCGGACGAATGGTGATCGGTGCCAGACCGAGTTCGAGCAGCATGGGAACATCAAACTCGGCAACGACCACTCGGTGGTGCTGAGCAATACCAAACCGCTCGGTAATGGTGAGGAGCACTTCTCCAAGAATACCGACCGGCGTGCCACGGTACACCAGTTCTGCGCTCCGTCCCGGTTGGAGCGTTGGATGAGTGACCGGACGGAAGACAATCTCCTGCGCTCCGACCCGGGGTAAAAGTGTCTCCAGAATACCTTTGAGATCAAAGAAGTCTACGGGTCGTTCCTCGTGATAGAGGTCGCGTGGTGCATAAAGGCCAGCAAGCAGACAACCAACGACGCGGCGCTCGTCAGGCAACTCGTCGCGTCCACGCGGCAGGTACACCTTTCCGGTTTCGAATACAGCCACGGCGTCGTTGAACTTAAGTTGCTCTGCTGCGTTTCGGAGCAAGGTTGGCAGAAGGGACGGACGCATGATCGACCACTCAGGACGGATTGGGTTACGCGCCCGCACAAATTCCTGGCTCGGCCGCTGGTAGAAACCGAGCCGTTCTGGCACCGAGTCCCCGTCTGGAGCGAGTGCAAGGAGCGTCTCGTCATCAACCATCGGATAGGTGATGATCTCGTGGAGTCCGGCAGCGACTAGACCGTTCTGGATCTGCCTGATGAAGCGCAGCTCTGGATCAATCTCGACTGGAACGGTCTGTCCGAGCGGGAGGCGTTCGGGTAGCGAGTCGTACCCGATCACCCGGGCAACCTCCTCGACAAGGTCCGCCGGGATAATTACGTCGCTACGATACGTCGGTACCTGGACGATCCAGATCGATCGGTCGTCCTGCCGGTATGTCTCGGTCGTGAACCCGAGCTGCTGGAAAACCCGAAGTACCTCATGATCCGGATAGTCGACGCCGAGCAAACGTGGGATCTCAGCGCGCGGGAATTCGATACGACGTGGCAGGCGCGGAGAGGGATAGTGGTCGACGAAAGCGACCACACGGCAGGTCGGAATCAACTCGGTAAGCAGGCGTACGGCACGCTGGGCTGCTGGCCAGCAAAGGTTTGGATCAAGGCCACGCTCAAAGCGTGCAGATGCTTCAGTGCGCAGGCGCTGGGCACGAGCGGTGCGCCGGATACTCAACATGTGAAAGTTCGCGGTTTCCAGGAGAACGCTTGTCGTTTCTTCAGTGATTTCACTCTCAAGTCCGCCCATGACACCGGCGATACCGACTGGCCGCTCGGCATCAGCAATGACAAGTGTGTCGGGTGACAGGGAACGGCGGACGTGATCAAGTGTTTCGATGTTCTCGCCTGGACGAGCGCGCCGTACAACGATCCGTCCCTCGCGCAGGCGGGCGCGATCGAAGGCGTGCTGCGGTTGCCCCCATTCGACCATCACGTAATTCGTCACGTCGACCACGTTGTTGATCGGTCGGATGCCGACGAGCTGGAGTCGCCGACGGATCCACCAGGGCGAGGGCTCAATGTGAATACCCTCGAGTGCTACTCCAACAAAGCGGGCGCAGAGGTCGGTTGCCTCAATCGTTGCGAGCAGCGGATCGATTGGAGCCTCAAATGTGGCAAGTGGCGGTAGTTGGAAGGGGGCGCCGGTCAGTGCCGCAACCTCGCGCGCCACGCCCACGATCGAGAATGCGTCAACACGGTTCGGCGTGATTGCGAGCTCGAGGACCTCGTCACCAAGATATTCACGAAGTGGCGTGCCGACGGGAGCATCGGGATCAAGAACCATGATCCCCTCGTGCTCTTCAGACAGGCCAAGTTCCTTCTCGGAGCAGACCATGCCTTCTGACCGAACACCTCGGATTGTGGCTGGCTTGAGGGTGGTCAGTTTGGGTTCGGCGCTGTGGCCATCATAGAGCGTGGCCCCGGCGAGTGCCAATGCCACCTTCTGCCCCACCGCGATGTTCGGTGCGCCGGTAACGACGGTTAGGCGGTGTACTCCGGCATTCACGGTGGCCAAAACGAGCCGGTCGGCATGGGGATGGGGCTCGATACGTTCCACGACACCGACATAGATGTTGTCCCACTGTGCCCCAATGCGCTCAATCGATTCGACTTCGAGTCCGGCCAGCGTCAATCGCTCGGCGAGTTGATCGGCCGAGAGATCGGTCGCAACGAGTTCGCGCAGCCACCGCATCGGCACTTTCATTGACGTTCGCCCACCTTCCGTGTTGGTCGTCGCTTAGAGCGGCAACCGATCGAACTGTTGCAAGAAACGCAGGTCACCTTGATAGAAATAGCGAATGTCAGGAACGCCATACTTCAGCATGACGAGGCGCTCCACGCCCATGCCAAAGGCCCAACCCGAGTAGCGCTCAGGGTCATACCCCACATTGCGTAAGACCTGCGGGTGGACCATGCCAGCACCAAGGATCTCGATCCAACCGCTGTCCCCGCAGACACGACAGCCTTCCCCACGACAGAACATGCAGTCGATCGCGAAATCGACCCCGGGTTCGACGAAGGGGAAGAAGTCACAGCGGAAACGAACACGTCGTTCACGACCAAAGAGCTGGCGCGCAAACTCGGCAAGAGTCCCTTTGAGATCGGCCATCGTGATGTGCTCATCGACGGCGAGCCCCTCGATTTGATGGAAATGCCACTCATGGGTCGCGTCGACTGCTTCATATCGGTAGCAGCGTCCAGGAACGACGACCCGGATGGGCGGCTGGCGTCGTTCCATAACCCGGATCTGCATTGGTGACGTATGTGGCCGCAGAACAATTTCTTTTTGCTCAGATTCAATGAAGATCGTATCCCAGACATCGCGCGCAGGGTGCTCCGGTGGAATGTTGAGCGTGTCGAAGGCGTAATATCCGTACTCAACCTCTGGCCCCTCGACGACTTGGAAGCCGAGGTGCGCGAAGATGTCAGTGACTTCCCGGATCATTTGTGTCACCGGATGGAGTGTACCCAGACGCGGCGCCCGTCCGGGAAGCGTCACATCGACCGCCTCGGAGGCGATCCGCGCAGCGAGTTCGAGCTCGCGAATCTCCCGCTCTCGCTGTTCGTACGCTCGCTGCAGCTCCTCCTTCAGCTCGTTTGCAGCGCGTCCAAAGGCTGGTCGCTCCTCCGCAGGAAGTGAACCCAAGCGGCGAAGCAGCATCGTCACTTCACCACGCCGCCCGAGATATCGTGTGTGCCACTCGGTCAGGGCGTCCTGTGTTGTTGCGGTATTGAGTTCCTCAAGCGCTCGTTGGCGGAGCCCCTCGATCGGTTCGCTGCTCACTGACTCGCCTCCTGCCATAGGGGCGTTTCCGTTTGACGCTCAGTGGCGCGTCCTTCACGCCGCGGCCTGAGCATAAGGATGCCCAATCGGGGGTGTCAAGCAACAACTTCCCAGTATCAAGGCTTCCCAGTATTTTCCGTTCGGGGGTGGGCGAGAAGGTTGAGGCTCCCGCCGGCTCTACTGCCGAGGGCCCGCCATCTCTCTTAAGAGAAACCGGTCATGCAATTTCTGCGGTAGGTTCTGGACCACGCCGATTCCGAGTCCAATACTCCCGCCTTTCGATCAGTCCCCAGGAAGGCGCACCGCACCACCACGGAAACTGGTGCCCATGCTGCCCTGTTCATTCCTGCCTGGGGAAGTAGATGGTGGAATCAGCAGCTGGAGAAGCCCGCCCATCCTCGACAAGGTCTCTCCGGCGTTCCAGTGTTTGTGTCGGTCCGCTTTGCGCGCCGGAAGAGCTTGCAACACTTAAGTCCAGCCCAGTGGACCTGAACCTGAGGGAAGACGCAGCGTCAGTACTTTCGGCAAGTTACTGCTGCCGCATGTTCTTCCGACCATTTCAGCGGGCCGTTCTGCACAGCGTACAAGGCTGTTGCACTGGCAAAGACTCTCTTGCTCCAGGGTCGGAATGGTTGCACTCTGCGTAATCCTGGTGTTGATTGCCCGGAATTGACCTTGCGCCTCCTTCTTGGCCTGTTGCTGTGCTACCGGCCTCGCTCTCAGCCCCGCATCCTGGGTCGGGCGGTTAGCCTCTTTGGGAGCTGGGTATGGATAGAAAAAGATTAATCCTCTCCGTTCAGTCACCTCTTCATTCGCGGCGACGCGCTGACTGAGTTCCAGCGTAATTCATACGAGAGAGCCTCACTTAGCGTCAGTGTGGCTACATGGCCCTGTGTCCAGCTCCGCGGGTCCTCCTCATACGTGGATCATCTGTTCTGAGCAACTGGTATGCTTTGCAGGTAGCCCTTGCAGATCTGCAAAGAAGAGGTAACAGCTCGAAACCACGAAGTGTCCCAGAGGTCCTGAGGTGTGGTCTCGGTGTTTAGTGGAGGATAGAGAGTCGAGAGAAGACCAGGATCATCGCGAGACGTCCTTTAGGGTGTGTTGGTCGTGCTTGAGGTAGTGCCCGGCATAGTCAGACGGAGCTTGTGAGTGGTGGCCCTGTCTCTCCTTGGGTCTGAATTGTGACCAGCAAATGCAGCACATTGAGACCACTAGCGATCGCTCACAGAACAGCGCAGCCCAGCCCCCTTGTAGCCGATAGAGCTTGCAAATCCGACCCTAGTTGAGAGCACCGCCCAGACAGTGAAGCTTTCAGGCAAACGGTGTGCGCTGATGCGACCGATGCCGTGATCTGGTTCTCATCGGTACACTTCGCCCGGGCGACGTTGCGGCGAAGTTCGAGGAGGCAGAACCGATGGGCCA
>CALIMB010000066.1 GCA_938028665.1 uncultured Thermomicrobium sp.
CAGCACCCGCACTCACCACACCACCACCTCGATCCGCTCAGCCCGCAACGGCAGACGCTCCCGCCACCACCACGGGCGCAGCTCGATCTCCACCGCTCCAACACCCCCAATCCCTCGCAGACGCTCCATCGCCTCCCCCACACCCTTCCCCGCCAGCTCCTTGCGCACCTCCTCCACCTCCCCCTCCGCCGGCACCAGCCGAACCCAGCCCACCGCCCGCACCCGCCAGCGATCCTCTCCCAGCACCTCCGGCTCACTCACCACCAGCGATTGGCCCACCAGCACCTCCCCCGGACCCGTCAACTCCGAAAGCCGCCGTAACACCTCCCCTTGCGCCGCCTCATGCACGCGCGCCGCACTGAACGCCAGCGCCCGAACCCGCATCCGCCCCCGCACCACCAACCAGTCCGACTCCGCCCCCACCGGATCAGAAAACTCCACCTCCGGAGCATCCACCTCCAGCGATCCCGCCACCAGCCGTTCACCCTCCGCCAGCGCCCCTTCCAGCTCCCCCCACACCTGACGACGCAGCGCTTCCTCGAGGGCAGCCCGCAGACGCACGTGATCCTCCTCCGTCACCACCCGCAGCGAGCGCAGCGACCCTCCGCTGATCGGTTCCAGATTGCGATACAGCAGTCCCGACTCCAGCTCACCACTCACCACCCCCACCTCCGCGTTCCCCTCCGGGCCAGCAGCCAACGCCTCGACGAGCAGATCCGCAACCCCGAAGGCCTGACGCCCAAACGGATCGGCTGCCGGAACCGTCACATCGGCCATCAGCCGATAGCGCTGGCCCGAGGCAGCCACAAAAAGCGTGCCTGCCGGAAGATCCACCGCCTGCAGCGTCGGATTCACTACGCGCACTACCCCGCGAGCCACGCCCACCGGCACCACCCTCGACCCGCTGGCTGGTCCCTCAACCGCCCCCTCCACCACCACCTCCACCACCCGCGACGGCCCCACCCAGTCGATCCCCTCACCCGGACGCACACCGTACGTCAGCACCAGGGTCCGCTGCGCAGTCAGCGGTACCAGCCGCACCGTCGCCGCCGGCAGCAGCACCACCGCCGCCACGACCCCCGCCAGCGCCGCAACCAGCACCAGACTCGTGCTCCCCACCAGCAGCCACCCCATCCCCCGACGGCGCTCTCCTCCTCGTCCCCGGCGTCGGTAAAGACCACCAGCACCCGGGAGAGCCGCTTCCTCCCCCCGCAGCGAACCCCACTGCTCCTCCGCTCCCGCCACTCCCGGCGATGCCCCACCAGCCGGCCCCAGCCCTCGCTCCTCACCACCATCCACCCACCGCGCCGACCTGGCGCCATCGGCCTGGTCACGCCAGCTGGTCGCTTCGCCCCGGACCCCTTCCCGCGTCCCCGGCCCCCTTCCCCGCGCCGCAGCCGCTCGCCGCCGCTTCTCCCGCACCTTACTCCGTCCACCAGACCGTGGCCACACCCGTTCACCTCCAGAGCCCCACCCATCGCGTCAGGGACGGCGAGCCACCGCCGGCCGGCTAGATCCCGTCAGCTTGTCGCCTCGCCGCGCAGTTGCCGCTCCACCTCCGCACGAGCCACCGCCAACGCTTCTTCCAGCCGCGACGCGTCCCCTCCACCCCCTTCAGCCCGATCGGCGCGACCTCCCCCGCGGCCACCCAGGAGCGGAGCCACCCGCTCCACCACTCGCCCCGCATCGACACCACGCTCCACCGCATCGCGTGTCGCCAACGCCAGCAGCGCCGCACGGTTCTCGATCGCCGTCCCCAAAATGATCACCCCGGAGCCGATCCGCTCCCGCAACTCCTCGCCCAGGCGGCGCAGCACCGCCAGCGACGGCACCTCCAGACGCGCACTCACCACGCGCACCCCATCCACCCGCGGCGCCTGCTCCACCAGCGGGACCGCTCGTTCCAGAGCCAGTTCCGCCGCCAACCGAGCCAGCTCCCGTTCCTGGGCGCGGAGCCGCTGCTGCATTCGCTCCACCTCCTCCGCCAGCCGCTCCACCGCAACATGGAGGAGGTGAGCCGACCGCGCCGCCACATCCACCAGCTCCCGAGCCCTCCGCACCGCCGCCGGACCCGTCAGCGCTTCCAGCCGGCGCACCCCACTCGCCACGCTCGTTTCCGACGTCAGCAAGACATAGCCGATTTCCCCCGTGTGGCTCACGTGGGTTCCCCCGCAGAGCTCCTTGCTCACGTCCCCGATCGCCACCACACGCACCACCGGGCCGTACTTCTCCCCGAAGAGCGCCATCGCCCCTTCCGCCAGCGCCTCCCCGAGCGGCTGGTACCGCACCGCCACCGGTGCGTCGCTAACTATCCAGTCGTTCACCAGCTTCTCAATCGCCTCGAGCTGGTCGGGCTGAACCGCCTCAGGATGCGTAAAGTCGAAGCGCAGCCGGTCGGGAGCCACCAGCGATCCCGCTTGCCGTGCCTGCTCCCCCAGGACGCGGCGCAGCGCCGCGTGCACCAGATGCGTCGCCGTGTGACTTCGCCGGATCGCCGCTCGCCGCTCCGCCGCGACGACCGCCACCACCCGCTGCCCCACGCGCACCCATCCCTCCCGCACCTGCCCGCGGTGGACAATCACCTCGGGAGTGGGCCGGTGCGTCTCCTCCACCACTACTACACCCGTCTCGCTCCGCAGTTCGCCAGTATCACCGACCTGTCCCCCGGCTTCGCCATAGAATGGGGTGCGATCCAGCACAATTTCCACCTGGTCACCGGCCTCTGCCTCCTCCAGCGGCTGGGTGATCCCCAGCAGTCCCACGATCGTCGCTTCCGCCTCCAGCCGCTCATACCCCACAAACTCGGTGGGCCGCTCGGCGAACTGCGCGTAGAGCCCAGCCCGCTCACGCTGCCGGTCCGCGAACCGTCCCGCGCTCGCCCGGCTCCGCTCCCGCTGTCGTTCGAGCGCCCGCTCGAAGCCTGCTCGGTCGACAGTCAACCCCACTTCGCGAGCCAGCTCCTCCGTCAGCTCGAGCGGGAAACCATACGTATCGTACAAGCGGAAGGCCTCATCGCCGGGGATGATTGATTCCCCAGCGTGTTGAAGTTGATCCACGAGCGCCTCGAAGCGAGCCAACCCCGTGGCCAGTGTGCGCTGGAAGTGTTCCTCCTCGTGGAGGATCACCCGGTGAAGACGCTCTCGTTGTTCAACCAGGTTCGGATAGTAACAGGAGAAGAGCTCGATCACGATCTCTGCCAATTGACCAAGAAATGGGCGTTCAATGCCAAGAAGACGCCCATGGCGTACGGCGCGGCGCAAGACACGCCGCAGGACGTACCCGCGTCCCTCATTACTCGGAAACACCCCATCGGCAACCAGGAACGTGACGCCCCTGGCATGATCAGCGATGACACGCAACGATCGGTCAACTCGCCCATCCTCCTTGTACCGGACACCAGCGATCGTCGCTGCTTCAGTCAAGATCGGGTAGAACAGGTCGGTCTCGAACACCGATCCAACACCCTGCATGATGAGCGAGATCCGCTCCAATCCCATCCCCGTGTCAATGTTCTTCCGCGGAAGCGGACGTTGCGTTCCGTCAGGCTCTTTGTAGAATTCCATGAAAACGAGATTCCAGGTCTCCAAGAAACGCCCACAGTCACATCCTGGACCACAAGTTGGCTTACCGCAACCGAACTCTGGCCCTCGGTCATAGTGAATCTCCGAATCGGGACCGTTGGGTCCCGTCGCACCAACTGGCCCCCACCAGTTGTCCTCCAATTTGAAGATCCGCTCTGCCGGCACACCGATCTTGTCACGCCAGTACCAGTAGGAGAAGTCGTCGTCCGGGTGGACGGTCGGATACCACCGCTCGGGGGGTACCCCCAGCCACTTGGTGAGGAACTCCCAGGCCCAACTGATCGCTTCCGCTTTGAAGTAGTCACCAATAGAAAAGTTGCCCAACATCTCAAAGAAGGTGAGATGACTTTCGTCCCCCACCTCATCGATGTCAACCGTCCGAAAACACTTCTGAATCGATGTCAACCGAGTGTGAGGTGGACGCTCCAACCCCAAAAAGTACGGTACCATCTGTTGCATCCCGGCGGTTGTCAGGAGCACCGTCGGGTCAGTGGGGATGAGCGACGAGCTCGGAACCTGTAGATGTCCGCGCTCCGCAAAGAAGTCGATGAACGCCCGGCGGATTTCGCTGCTCTTCATCTCGATCGAACTCCCCACTCTACGGCTTTCTCTCGGCCGAGTCTGCCACTCTTGCACCGAAACACTCTCAAGTACCTCGATTCTACCGGAGAGCAGCGCCCGCCTCCATTCCGGAGTGTACGTACACTAGTATGGTCCGTACATCCGGCAGTGTCAAGAGACTGCCCCCAAGTCACTGAGTCGCTCCTTGCTACCGTGCTTACAACCATGTCGTCCTCCCGCCAGAGCGAACGAGCTTGCACCTCGCCTTACCTCCCACGGCAAACTCTCTTTCGTGCGACCGTCAGCGCGCTCTCGCTCTGCACAACCACCCGACTTACTTTAGGATAGAGTTTGTCAGACTCACCGACGACGCAACCCTCTCCCAAATCTCAACCCGACATGCCTGGCCTTACGCAGTGAGCCCCGCGTCCTGAGTAGTTGCAGCCGCCAATCCTTCCGACCGCTTCACTCTTAGTGGCCGAACTTCCCTGAGACTGCTGACACCCTCGTCCGTTCAGTGGAGCACCTTGTGGGTGAGAACGCGGCCGCTCAAAGTGGGCAGACCGGGCCCTCAGCTGGATCGAACCTTCAGACAAAAGATGAGGATTGCTTCTCTGCAACTCAGGCCGCGTACGGTACGCTGTTGTCAAACAGGCGTGTTGTTGGCGCAACGGTTGGATGACACGAACGGATATTGAAGTGGAACGGCAGGAAATTTTTCTCCTGTTCCTTGTAGTCACTGGTAGCGCCATCATCTTCGGTCTGGTGGCTGTACGCTTCCGGCAACCCGTCGTTATGGGCTACCTTCTTGCAGGGCTTTTGATCGGTCGCGTCTCGCAGCACGTGGAGCCGAATGTGATACAGGCCTTTGCCGATTTCGGAGTCACCTTCCTCATGTTCTCTTTGGGCATTCAGTTTTCTTTTCGCGAGTTACTGGAACTGCGCCACATGGTGTTACGTGGCGGGCTGCTCCAAATGGGTTTGACGCTCGTGGTCGGGTTCCTCATCTACCGAGTGATCGGGCTCAGCGCGGCACAAGCCTTTGTCCTCGCCGCGCTGTCAGCAATCTCGAGTTCCATCGTCGGATTCACAGTGATGGAACTGCGAGGCACTTTGGCTCAACCAGCCGCTCGTCCCACAGCAGCAATACTCCTCGCTCAAGACGTCGCCGTCATTCCCATCGTGGCCATCATTCCTGCTTTCGCCGGCTCGGGCTTTGCTGATACCGCAGTCAGGCTAGGACGATCTCTCCTCGTCGCTACCCTCGCACTTGTGATCATCACGGTACTGGGAATCCGAATCGTTCCCTGGATACTGTTCCAGATTGCCCAACTAGGGACGCGAGAGCTTTTTTTGCTGAGTGTCGTTCTCCTGGCGATTGGGACGGCGGTGGGCAGCGAATGGGCTGGCCTTTCTCTGGCCCTCGGGGCGTTCCTCGCCGGGATCGTTGTCTCGGAGTCGGAATTTTCCTATCAGGTACTGGGAGGTATCATTCCGCTCCGTGACATCTTCGGCGTCATGTTTTTCGCTGGTCTGGGGCTCCTTGCTGATCCGGTAAAACTCCTGGATGCTTGGCCGGTCGCACTCGCTATCCTCCTCTGTGTGACGGTCATCAAGAGCATCCTTACAGCATTCGTTGTCACCGTACTCGGCTATGCTCCCGCTGTAGCACTCCGATCAGGAGCATTCCTCGCGCAGATCGGAGAGTTCTCATTCATTCTTGGTCTTTTGTCGTTGCAGGTTGGGATTATCGATGAGGCGATCTACAATGCGATGATCGGTGCTGCAATCGGTTCGCTCTTACTGAATACTATCCTCTTAAGTGCAACTGAGCGCGCACGGAAATTTCTGGAGGTACCGCTGCGTTTGGTCGCCCGCCCCCCAGCTCTAGTGGAGGAGCAACCTGGCCCACCAAGCCAGACCCTCAGAGGACACGTTGTCATCGCCGGCTATGGGAGGGCTGGCCGGGAAGTTGGTCGCATACTCCAAAGGCGCCGTTTCTATTTCGTCGTCGTTGAGCGAGACCCGGTTCTCGTACGTGAGCTCCGGCAACAGGGCATCGCGGCTATCTACGGTGATGTGGCGAATGAACAGGTGCTCCTGGCCGCAAACATACCAACGGCACGCGTCTTCGTTGTGGCTGTGCCGGACGCTTTTGCTGCTGAAACCGCTGTTCGACTCGCACGCGCCCTGAATCCGACGCTTGATATTATCGCTCGAGCCGACCGTCGAGCCTTCGTGAGTCGGTTGGTCGAAGCAGGGGCAACGGAAGTTGTTCATCCCAGCTTTGAGGCAGGCCTGGAAATGGTTCGCCACACGCTACACCGGTTCGGCATGAGCATTCAAGAGATCCAGGCCATTGTCGCTGCACGTCGTGTCGACTACTACGAAGAACAAGCTGGGCTCGCTGACTAAACTAGTGTCTTTGGTAAGAAGCTCCGATCATGTCGTGCAAGAGGAAGACATTCGTTCCGTAACTGCGTCTCCGTGAGAGAAGCTGTAAGGATGGCTAGGTATCACCATTCCCTGTTGCGATCTCTTGCAACGTCATGACTATCACTCCCGTCATTCATCGATCAGCAGTGATTAGGAGTAAAAGCAGACGAACGAGCCTTCGTAATTCAAGTAGCTGCGTTGGTAAACCGCGACAGCCCAATAGGGTGCGCTGCGCTCCTGCCCGGATATCAATGAGGCTTCTGCACACGGACTGGCTGGAGACAAGGCCTCAGTTGTGTCGATCCTGAGCTTGGGAGCCTTTGCCGATCACCTTCCCCTTGTCCACATGGTCAGCAACATGCTATACTGACGGACGCGAGCAAGGAATGCTCGTCAGGCCGAAGTGGCGGAACTGGCAGACGCGCTACGTTCAGGGCGTAGTGGGGGCAACCCCGTGGGAGTTCAAATCTCCCCTTCGGCACCGCCGGTCCGGTGACGGGTGAGCGTCACCGTGAGCGATGTCGGGCAGGGCGGTCGCTGGCGTCCGCGGAGACGCCAGAGGAAAGTCCGAGCTGCAGAGAGCAGGGTGCCTGGTGATAAACCAGGGCAGCGGTGACCGGCGACGCTGACAGTCCAGATCGGCACGTCGAGTGATCGTCGGCGTGAGAGCAACAGAGACGAGGGCCGGGTTCGTCCCGGAGTGAAAAGGGCAATCCTCCCCGCAGCAATCTGCGACCGGGCCGTTATCAGGTTGCTCGCCGAGGCCCGAGGGTGAGAGCAGTCGCGGAGGTGACGAGGCGACCGTCCGTGATCATACACGGGCGAGAGAGATGACCGCCAAGAACAGAACTCGGCTTACTCGCCCGGCATCGCTCCTTTTATGAATATGGTGCCTCTAGCTCAATTGGCAGAGCGCTGGACTGTGGATCCAGTGGTTACGGGTTCGAGCCCCGTGAGGCACCCCGATCCCCGGTCTTTGACCGGGCTTTTCTTTCGACATCATAAGCTGCTTTCTGCCCGCTCGGTGGTCGACTTCACATCTGCTTCGCCCTTCTCACTGTAAGTCCGACCGTGCTTTGCTGCGTCCCTGTCCTATCAAGTCACGTTGGGATCACGGTTCAGGCTCTCCCCAACCCCCCTTGACCTGCACTGGATCTCCCAGCCACACTGCTCGTCAGCCTTCTCCGCTTTCGCCGACCTCCTCTGGCACTCTGGTCGCTTCTCAGAGACAGCACTGCCCTTCCAACGCACCATAGCCGCGACTGCGAACGCTGTTCCTGTTCGACTCAGCCTCGACCACGCGTTTCTTCGCTGCTGCACAGATCACCGCTGCACCCACCATTGCACAACTC
>CALIMB010000067.1 GCA_938028665.1 uncultured Thermomicrobium sp.
TGAAGAACAGTGACCTTGTTTGCATGGGTGAGGGGTGTCGTCGGCTGAGCCTGATTGTCTCGTCTTACAAATACTCTGCAGGCCATCAGGACGCTGGAGAGGCTTCCCGCCCTCTCGGAGAATTCCTGAGCGACGAGAAGCGAGTACGTGGCGAACTACCATGCCTCCCCTGGATACCTTCTATCGGAGGTAGCAGACAGTGGGAAGCATAGGCTTCGGGCAGGAGCATCGGAGACGAAGGGAATGAGCTGATCATTCGCTTCCTACCGAGCACTCAGCTCTCCGCAAGCGGATTTCTCTGAGCAGAGCTCACTGTCGCGACGAGTCGTGGTTCATTGAGCGGGACGACCCAGAGACCAACACGTTGCTGTGGGCCTTGACAGCACACAGTGGCATGCGCTATGCTATGAATGCACGACCCTGATGGGTGAGTGCGCAGCCGGCGCAACGGTCGGCGTTTGTCGACCGGCCCTGGCTCTCACAGAGCCGCCATTGGCGGTCGCGGCGTCCGGTGATGAACCGGCTCCGCGGGCCAATGAGAGTAGTGAGGGTGGCGCTGGCTGCGAGGCTGCCAGTCAGGGTCGTGTTCTTTTCTCCTCTTACTCATTCCCCTTGTGCACGGTGCACAAAGCCATGCCACAAGACGCAGCAGATTGCCGAAGCTCTCTCGCCTCTCCAGCATCTACGCTGTTATCAGGCTAGGGCGATTGCCGGCCGGGAGACAATACGTGGGGGGTTCGTGATGTACGGTCTGTGCAAAACACCGGAAGAAGTCCTTGATTTCATCCGACAACGCAATATCCAGATTGTGGACCTCCGATTCACTGACCTTCCCGGCACCTGGCAGCATGCGTCATTACCGGCCAGTCAACTCAGCCTTGCTGACTTTGCCCGCGGGATCGGGTTCGATGGATCCAGCATCCGTGGTTTCCAAGCCATCGAAGAGAGCGACATGCTGCTTGTCCCCGATCCAACGACCGCTTTCATCGACCCCTTCGCCACCATCCCAACACTCGCTCTCATCTGCAACATTATCGACCCGGAGACGCGACAACCCTATTCGCGCGATCCGCGCTACATCGCTCAGAAGGCCGAGGCATTCCTGCGCGCTACGGGGATTGCTGACCAGAGCTTCTGGGGTCCAGAAATCGAATTCTTTCTCTTTGACCACGTTAGCTATGATGTCCTGCCCTACCGGATGGGCTATTGCATCGACTCCCGCGAGGGCTACTGGAATAGCAGTCGCAACGACGGAAAGCCCAATCTCGGCTATACGATCCGTCCCAAGGAGGGATACTTCCCGGCACCACCCCACGATACCTTCCAGGATATCCGCAGCGAAGCGGCGCTTCTCCTCGAGCAGATCGGTATACCAGTGGAAATGCACCATCATGAGGTCGCAACCGCCGGGCAAGGTGAGATCGACATGCGTCGCGATACGCTGACGGCCATGGCCGACAAGGTCATGATCTATAAGTATGTCGTCAAGAATGTGGCCCGCAAGCACGGCTGTACAGCTACCTTCATGCCCAAACCTCTCTTTGGCGATAACGGAAACGGTATGCATACGCACCAGAGCCTCTGGCGGGATGGCACGAATCTCTTCTACGCACCCTGTCACTACGCTGAGTTGTCTGAGACAGCACTCCACTACATTGCCGGGCTTCTGACACACGTCGACGCACTCCTCGCCTTGACGAGCCCGACGACAAACTCTTACAAGCGGCTGGTGCCGCATTACGAAGCGCCGGTCAACGTCGCCTTCTCGAAGCGCAATCGAAGTGCTTGTGTTCGCATCCCGATGTACACCACCGGATCAGAAAATGCCGCGACGAAGCGCATCGAGTTCCGACCGCCCGATCCGAGTTGCAACCCCTACTTGGCGTTCGCCGCTATGCTGATGGCCGGGCTTGACGGAATTGCACGATCGCTCGACGCTAGCCCCTTTGGGCCACTGGACGTGAATACTTACCACCTTCCACCGCAGGAGGCGGCCCGCATCAAAAGCGTCCCTGGTTCGCTCGGTGCGGTTCTCGATGCACTGGAGCACGATCATGCCTGGCTCCTTGAAGGTGACGTCTTTACACGCGATGTGCTTGAAACTTGGATTGCCTACAAGCGGGAAAAGGAACTCCAGGAAGTGAATATCCGGCCACACCCCTATGAGTTCTATCTATACTTCGATATTTGATGAAATCTTGAGCACATTGGTGGGTGGGGATGGGAGGTGGGTAATGGGACCATGACGCGTTAAGGAGTACACTCATGGGCGGCCAGGACGGCCACGGCGCAGCCGCTTGGAGCAAGTGGTGGCAGTGGCGCCGTCGGTGGATCGGCAATGACGGTCGATTCCAAGAAGGAGGTTTTGCTTTGGTTGTCGATACGCGTGTCGTTGGTCGTCGGGTACTCGCTCCGACTCCAGAAGAAGTGCTGAAGCGTGCTGAGGAACTCAAGATTGAATTCGTCAGCCTCCAATTCACTGACATTATGGGGATCGTCAAAAACGTCCAAATCCCTATTGATGTCTTCCCGCACGTCATCGAGCAAGGACAGTGGTTCGATGGCTCCTCGATCGAGGGGTTCGCCCGTATCGCCGAGAGTGACATGTATTTGATGCCGGACCTGTCGACTTTCGCCCCAATCCCCTGGGATCCCCAGACCGCGCGTGTCATCTGCTGGGTTTACAACCCGAACGGCGAACTCTTCCCAGGCGATCCGCGTGTGGTTCTCTTACGCCAGCTCGAGCGGGCAGCCAAGCTCGGCTTCGTCTATAACACCGGGCCGGAGCTTGAGTTCTTCCTCTTCCGCAAGGAGAACGGCAAGATCATGCCACTCCCCCATGATCAAGGGAGCTACTTCGACCTGACCACTGACCTTGCCGCCGAGGTACGCAAGGATATGATCCGAGCTCTTCAGGCCTTCGGCATCAAGGTTGAGGCTGGACATCACGAGGTCGCTATCGGTCAGCACGAGATCGACTTCGAGTATTCCGATGCGCTCAGCACGGCTGATAACGCCATTACCTTCAAATACACCCTCAAGGCGATCGCGCAGCAACACGACCTGCACGCAACCTTCATGCCCAAGCCGATTGCTGGCATCAACGGGAGCGGCATGCATACACACCAGAGCCTGGCATCACTGGCAACTGGTGAGAACCTGTTCGTCGATGTTGACGACCCGTATGGGCTCTCGGATCTAGCCAAGCATTTCATCGCTGGCCAGTTGCATCACGCACGCGGGATGTGCGCTGTACTGGCTCCGCTCGTCAATAGCTACAAGCGGCTTGTACCCGGTTACGAGGCACCGGTCTATATCAGCTGGGCACGGCAGAACCGCTCGGCCCTCATCCGCGTGCCCGCTGTGCGACAGGGTCGCCTTCAGGCAACACGTATCGAGCTCCGTTGTCCGGATCCCTCGGCCAACCCCTACCTGGCCTACGCGGTCATGCTGGCCGCCGGACTGGATGGGATTGAGCGACAACTGCCGCTTCCTGAGCCAGTGGAGGAGAATGTTTACCACTTCACCGATGAAGACCTCAAGCGCCGCAACATCCAGACGCTCCCAGCCACGCTCGGCGAAGCGATGGCGGAATTGGAGAAGGACGAGGTGATCCGCGAGGCACTTGGTGAGCATGTCTTCGAGCGGTTGCTCGAAGCACAGAAGCGCGACTGGGATGCCTTTCGGCAGCACGTCACCCAGTGGGAGCTCGATCGGTACCTCGAGATCTATTGACGCAGCTCCTGCTAAATCCTTGCATGGCCCGCTCCGGTCTGTCGGGGCGGGCCATTTTGCACCTTACTGTTAACATGGCAATCAGCATGCCATCGCAGAGCCACCTGTTCGCATGCCCTGCTGACGGATCGGTCGTCGCTCCCACTTGGGTCAAGACCTCAAGGTATACAGGATCACATTCGAGCTTGCTGCTGCACAGGGCGACGACAAAAATCAGTCAAGACCTCAAGGTATACAGGATCACATCGAGAACGTCCCTCGGGCGTTCCTTCATCCTCCTCCGAGTCAAGACCTTAGGTGTACAGGATCACAACTGCAGAAAATGCTCCTTCTCATCGTATCCTCTCGCCGCGGCCCCCTTGATCGGGCTAACCCGGCTGGAACTCAGCCGCCATCAGTTGAGATCCCCAAGCTTGCGGAAGGTTCGACCAGAAGCCTGCCCGATGGCGCTGCCTTGAGCGGCTCACTGCTGTTGGGCAAAGCCCCGAGCAGAGAATCCGACGCTCTGCTCTGTCACTCCGAGACCACAACCAGCGCACAGAACGAGCCTCGGTTCAGCAGGCTACTGCCGTCTGTCTTGGTGTACGGTTCCAAAGACACATCGCGCCCGAGCGCAAGGCACAGCGCATGTTGCTGAACAATAGGCCGAAGTACTCACCAAGCTGACTTGACCCGGCTCGTCTCTGAGAGATGCAATGGCACCGGAGCCGCCTTGACACTCGACCAACCCATCCTGGACACTGGAAGGTAGAACAGTTCTCGAAAGGACACCGACATGAACCGCATCGCTCTCGCAGTGATCGTCCTCATGCTGGCGAGTGCCTGCGCCACCCTGGCACCCCCAACACCGACTCCACTTCCCCCGACCCCAACACCGATGCCCGAAGGGCCTCCAGCCGTCAGCGGCACTGACCGTGAGCACCTCACCGCCTGGGCCGCCGCCTGGGCGACCGTCAGCAAATTCCGCGCCGAGATCACGGTCTACGACGAGTCAGGCACGTTGCAGCAGCATCTCCGGCTCACAGTGATGCTTCCCGACCGACTTCATGCCATTCAGCTTGATCCCACCAATGGTCAACCAACTCAGGAATGGATCATCGTGGGTGACACCGGTTGGATTAAGCAAGGCGATGGCTGGCAATTGGGGCGAATCCAGCAACCGCCGAATTTCGCCGAACTGTACGATCCCGCTGCACTCGCTGAAGCCCGTGATACGACTGCTGGGGGTGCATCAGTAACAATGCGAGAGCTTGCGGGTGAGGTGATCGACGGTGTTCCATGTGAGCGGTGGGAAATCGTTGTCACACCAGCAGGTCAACAGGCTAACCGAATGACCCTGTGGATTGGCCGCAACGACCAGCTGCCACGCCAACTCCGCACAGAATATCCCGATGGCTCAGTACTGCAGCTCCGCTACTGGGGGTACGACGAGCCAATCGATGTCCAGCCCCCGAACAAGCAGTGAGCCTGGCCAGAGACTCGTTCCGCTACGGGAGGCAGGGGACTGGCCATAGGGGACGGAACGAAGGTGCTTGTCACTCCCCTTGGTGAGTACGTGGGGTTCGCTTTCTTGGCCGTCAGTACTGTCCTGGGTATCGTGCTCAGGCATCATCCCACGGCGTCCTTGCCGGATCTCGGAGCAAGGCAGGCATCATTGGCTGCACTTCACGAGGCGGCTCGCTCCCTCGGGCACCAGGTCAATGTCCTCCTTCCGTCCTTCCAGCCCCTGCCTACCCTCACTCTCCCCCCTGCAACCACCAGCACAAGCCAGCCACCTTCACCTGCTCCAGCCAAGCCAGGTGCCAACAGTTGTTCTCGTGAGGAGAGACAGCTCCAGCATAACAGCTTCCAGCTGATGAGCCAAGGAAGGGGCGCGCTCCGTGCAACGTTCGCAGCTCTCCGGGCGTTGCAGGAAGCAACTAGCATCCAAGAACAACGCTTCAACGCACTCGCACCAACACTCCAGACCCTGAAGACGCTCATGGCCCAACTCCCGGTACAGGCTGACGCCAGCGGGCCACGGCAGTCGCAGCTTCACAACAGACTACAGCAGAGGAGCGAACTCCCGACCAAGCTCCGTATCTTGTTGACGACCATGCTCGAATAACAAGGAGCAACAGTGAACCAGATCGACCAGCTCCAGCAAGAGCTTGCAGTCACACAGCAGACGTTCGTCGAACTCAGACGGAACGATGAGGGGGCAGGTCGTCAGCAGGAAGGGCTAGCTGATCTCCTGACGCCCTATGACACACTCCATCACTGACTCGTCTTCGAGTGGTGCAACCGGAGAACCTTTCCGTCAAGCGACGCGCCAGCGCTTCCCGGCTTAGTTCCAGGCCTTCAACCTCACCATCAGTAACCGGACGGCCGAGTTCGCACTACGATTTCCCCACGGGACGCACGTGCCGATCCACTCGAAATGGGTCGGCACCCGCCAGCTGGCGCACCTGGACGAAGTCGCCAGCGAAAAGACACGCCAGGAACGTGAGCTACCGCTGATCCGGCCCAGCGAGGAGATGACAGCAGACCTTGATCCCGACCGCAGGCTCGGCTTGGCGCTCGTGACTGTGCCGAATGCACTATACCGTTGGACACAACGACTCCGCGCCCGTGCACTGCCAAAGGGAGCCATCGCCTACAACAGAGCCATTCCCTCCTCCCTTGCCCGCCGGCATTTTGCCGTTCGTTTTCTGCGTAAAGAAGACTTCGCACAGCTTTTTGCACTTACCCACCAACTCGAGCAGGCACGGGAGACGATCCAGTCCGAACTGAGCGGACGCTACGCGAGAGCACTGACAATGCTGCAGAATAGTCGCGACATGCTGCCACAGCAGGCTGCAGGTGCCTTAGGGGAACCCTGCAGCAACTGCAAGTGCTCAGAGGGAGAGCTGGGACCCCTGCCGGGGAGACATTGAAAGGCGAGCAACGTGTTGATGAGTGAACACTGGGAACGTGTGCGAGCTGCCATTGCCGGTGACACCCTCGATGCACCGCCGGTGAGTCTTTGGCGTCATTTCCCCGAGGAGGATCAGCGGGTTGACTCGCTCGTGGCGGCGACGCTGACCTGGCAGCAGCGCTTCGACTTTGACTTTGTTAAGTTAATGCCACCTGGCGATTATCCGGTCATTGCATGGGGTGGAGCAAGTGAGTATCGCGGGAGTCCTTCTGGGACACGCACCGTGACTCGATATCCTGTCCAGGATGTTCAGGACTGGAGCCGAATCCGGCCACTTTCTGCCGAAAGTGGTGTGCTACGCATGGTTGTCGAGACAGCCCGACTCGTGGCCGAGGCACTCGGCGGTACCGTACCGGTACTGCAGACGATCTTTAGCCCATTGACGATCGCCTACAAGCTCTCAGCGGGACGGGTGCTGCGTGATCTTGCTGAGACACCAGCCTTGGTTGAGGAGGCGCTTGCTGCGATCACCGGAACGATGTGTCAGCTCGTTCAGGCCTCGCTCGCTGCCGGCGCACATGGCATCTTCTTTGCCACCCAGTGTGCAACTGCTGAGCTCACCGACGAAGAGACGTATACTCGTTGGGGCCGCCCGTGGGATCTGGCGGTGCTGGAGGTAGCGGTCGGTGCGCCATGTGTTGTCTTGCATCTGCATGGGCTTCAACCGCACTTCGACCTACTCATGGATTATCCGGTCCAGGTTCTCAACTGGCACGACCGGCGCACCTCGATCAGTCTTGTCGAGGGCGAACGGCGCAGCGGCCGGTGCGTTGCTGGCGGCCTGGATGAGACAGCCATCGCGTCGATGTCTCCGAGCGAAGTGGCCGAGCAAGCGCGCGAGGCGGTTGCACAACTTGGTGGACGGCACCTCATGGTGACACCTGGCTGCGTGATACCGATCAGAACTCCGGAGGCGACCATCGCCGCAGCAGTACGAGCCGTGCGCTCAGGCGGAGCAGAACACGAGCGGGGTTGATTGTTGCAATGCCACTCTTCACCGCTCCTCCTGCTCCGCACATGGCCAGATTCGTCGCCCCGCACCGAGAGACGCTGGCCCAACGGCTCGCCCGGGCGGCGACTCCTGCTGACCGGCGCGTGCGATCCCTTTTGGAAACCTGGTTTTTGCGCCTCCCTGAGGCTGCACAAACCGACGTGCGTAGCCGTCTGTGGGAGCGCGATCGCCGCTTGGCACTCGCTGCCTTCTGGGAGCTGTACCTGCACGAACTCCTTCTGAGGTTGGGCTATGAACCAACCCCACATCCGATTCTTCGCGCCGCAGGAGCACGCCCGGACTTCCTTGCTGTCGGTCAGGGCGGGTCCCTGTACGTCGAGGCACTCATCCACGGACCACCGACCGAACTTTGGCGAGCTGAACGCCGCCTCTATCCGATCCTCGACGTGCTCCATGAGTTCGCGTGCTCTGGGTGGTTCCTCAGGCTCGGGCGCGTCGAGTACGGTTACAGCACGCCTCCGCTCCGTGACCTGCGGCTTGTCATCACGGAGTGGTTGGAGTCGCTCACCCCTGAGAGCGACGAGGCACGGCTGGAATGGTGCCGGAACGGCTGGACGATCGAACTGCGGGCAACTCGCTCTCTGCCAGCTTCAGCGGCAGCGCTTCCAAGTCAGGAAGCAGTACCAGCAACGTCGCTGCGGACGCTGACTTCGAAGCTCCAGGCAAAGGCCAAACGCTACCGCGCACTCGACTTCCCCTTACTCCTGGCACTCTGTATCTCGCGGCCGCTAGCCGAGACAACGCTCACCGAGTCGCTCCCCCGCATCGTCGCGACACTCCCCAGTTGGGTCGTTGGTATCCTGGTCGCATCTGGCCTTGATCCCTGGACCATCGCCACGACACCCCTGCGGCTTGTCCGCCGTGAAGACGCGGCACTGCTCTCCATCGACTTTTTCGCTGCACTGGAACGCATCGGTGCACGGCAGCTGACTCCCGAACTTCTGGTCATTGATGAGCCGGGGCGGATCTTTGATCTCTGGCCTCACTGGCCAGCGGCTCCCCTCGCCCACGATGCGGACAGTACGTAGGCGAGACGCCAAATGAGAGAGCAAACGCAAGTGGTGCTCACCCCGATCGACGATGACGATGACTGCGCAACTTGCCTCGACGGAGACACGGCGTAGGCCAGAGCGAGTAGGTGAACACGTGCCTGGCAGTTGCGCCCCCTGTTCTGTCACTTGGCAGCAGTCAGAGCAGTACTTCCACTCATTTGCCTGGGTCCCATACCGACATGAAGCACCCTACGGTGTGCAGTGTTCCTCCAAAACGCTGCCGCCTCTTCGCATCCCCCAGAACTCGGCACAAGCTTCCGCGTCCTGCTGGCTGGTAGAGAGTCGCTATCAGGGAGGATACTCGCGCTGCTTCAGGGGCAAGAGGCAGGCGATTGGGAAGCAGGCAACCGTGGGAACACAGGCGATGCCCAAAGACAGCCAATAGCCGCACTGCGGAAAGGGCCAAACCGCTTGGCAAGAGAATTCAGGCACAGCGGCGCCCAGGTGGGCTGGGCGGCAATCCGCTACAATCGGCCTACTTGTGGGCCCTGGCCACCTTCACTCCTGGACGACCAGGATGGTGGTGAGTGTTGGATCACTCGCACCATTGAAGCGCATGCCTGCAGCAATTCCTGTCTTGAGAAACTCAACGATCTCCTGGCGGATCGTCTCGCCTGGTGCGACGACTGGAATGCCCGGCGGGTAGGGGGTGATCGGTTCCGCAGCGATACGACCCACGGCCTGCGCGAGTGGTACACGCTCGGTTGGTGCGAAGAAGGCTTCACGAGGGGTCAGCACTTGCGGTGCTCCTGCCACAATTGGCCCGGTCGCTCGCAGCAAAGTCACGAGCTCGCTCACTGCTCCCGTGTGGCGTTGTGCGCGCTGGACACTCGCCAGCGCCGTGAAGGCGCGGACAAGCGCGTCGACTGTCTCTGGCGTATCGCCGAGTGTCAGCAGACAGACAACGCTCACCAGATCAGCCATCTCGGCAGCGATGCCGTGATCCCGCCGCAGACGTCGTTTTGCCTCCAGACCAGTCAAGCCAAGCCCCTGGACATCGACCACCAGTCGCGTCCGATCAAAACCTGCACCGGGTCGTTCAGCAATGATCTCTGGTCCAAGAACGCGCAGCCCGGGAATCGCCGCGAGTGCTGCGCGGGCACGGTCCGCAAGTTCAAGTGTTTGCGTAAGGAGCTGCTTTCCCTCCATGGCCAAACGGCGCCGCGTGGCGTCGAGCGAAGCGTACAGGAACGCAGCTGGGCTCGTCGTCTGTACCATGGCCACGGTGGCACGGAGGCGCGCCGGATCAACCAGTTGCCCGGCAATGAGCAGGAGAGCTGCCTGGGTAAGAGCGCCAGCTAGCTTGTGCAGGCTGGTCACCGCCAGATCGGCACCGCAGGGTATTGCTGCTGGTGGAAGCTCCGGATGGAACGGAAGATGCGGTCCCCAGGCCTCGTCGACGAACAACGGCACCCCACGTGCATGGCAGATCGCAGCCAAGCGGGCCAGGTCGCTCGTGACACCAGTGTAGGTCGGGCTCACAACGGCGACCGCCGTTGCATCGGGATGTGCAGCAAGGGCCCTCTCGACCGACTCGGGGGCGACATCGAGTAGCAACCCACACTCATGGTGCACTTCGGGGACAACGTAGATCGGTCGCGCGCCATTGAGCACGAGGCCAGCCAGCAATGACTTATGCATGGCGCGGGTCACGACGATTGGCCGGCCAGGTCGACCAAGTGCCAGGAGCGCCGCGAGGTTACCAGTCGTACTTCCGTTCACAAGGAAGACCGCGTCGCGCGCCTGCCAGAGTCGCGCAGCCAATCGCTCGGCCTCCTCCAGCGGATCGCTGCTGAGATGACTGTCATACGTACCGCCGTCGTGGGGAATGTCAAGCTGCAAGGCACGAGAACCGAACGCTGCGCAGAACTCCGGTGGTGCGCCACGCCCTTGCTTGTGTCCTGGCGTTGAGAAAGGAACGACCCCGTCATCGAGATAGGCGATCCACTGTCGCACATACGGTGCTATCCGCTGTTCCTCGTCCACGCCACCGCCCTCCAGGACACAATGACCGAAGGCTGGAGTATACGTCCAATCGGTTGAGTCGTCCGGATTGAGCTAGACGGTTGTCACTCGATTCCCTTGTTCGCGTCCTCTGGTGAGAGAAACACGAGACATTGGGATGCCCGTAGAAGCTCTTCGGGGTGTCTGCTAGACAGGTCGCAGAGGGAGGTGCATAATGGCATGCGATAAGGCCCACACTGTGGGTGACAGAACGTGGAGCACGCCGTGGCAGAACAGCCGACACGCGACCAATTCCAGCCCGACGATGAGCTGTTCGAAGCGATCCAACGTTTCCTTGCGGAGCAGTCATCCGACACGATTGATGCAGAGCTTCGCCGTGCCCTCTCCGAGGCGCGTCGGTTCATCGACCAGGAGCTGCGGCATCGCCCAGAGTACGAGCGGATGCTCCGTGCGCTCGAGCAGGTGATTGAAGATGAATTCCCAGGCGCCTTCATGGCTCCGGTGCGAACTCGTCTGGCTGAACTCCTGTACCGCTACGGGCTCGCTCACTACTGGCTGGTTCATAGTCGGGGACTAGTGGAGTGGATCGCTCCAGCGGAGGAACGTGAGGAAGCTGGCGAGGCTCCTGCAGAAGGGACTCGCCCGCTCGTGATCTACGATATCTGGTTCCCACAAGACATCGCGCTCGAACATGCGGATGATGGCTACTACCTGCACATTAGTGACGGGCGAATCGATCTCTCGCTCTACCTGGGAGAAGAGCCGAACGAACGCGGTGCACTCACTGACCTCCTTGGCCATTACCGGTTCGCCTTGACTCATGCACCCCATGGCGAGCCCGCGGAACCGAGTGATCGCCTGACTCCTGTCTTGACGGTCGAGCTCGACTACAGCGGCTCAGAGCTCGTTGAGGCCAACGACCATGTCGACGTGCTCTTCCTTGACCCCCAGGGTGAGCCGATCGTGCGCATGCATGCGCGGGCCGCCGAGCTCCGTCTCATTGTGGAAGAGCTGCAGGCCATCGGCCGGGACGGCGGGCTCTGACCGCGTGCCTCTCCTTTGGCACTACCTCTGAGGACTTGCAACAAACTTGCTCTGCTCTTGGCAGGGAAGCGCCTTGGTCCCTGCCAAGGCTGAGGCGGAGCAAGGCATCACACCACACGTCCGCACCGTGGACAGAAGACCTCGGCCTCGCTGATATCCGCGTGACAGTACGGGCATCGCCCACCAGCCGGACGCGGTGAACCTGATGTCGTCGGACGAGCCAGCACAGCTGTCTCTTGGTTCGCAAGATCACTCATCTCTCGCCCACCGGTATCGGACCGTTCAGGAGTCGCCTGCAGCGGGCGTGTCGGCTCTCCAGCGGGACGCACCGGCTCCGTTTTATAGGCCACTGGAGGTGCATGGTAGCTCAACGGCAAACGCGGAGGAAGCGGTCGCGTCGGAGTATGCTGGAGTGCAAACTCCCTGTCGCCTCGACTGACTTCAACCTCCTCTTCGACCGCCCGCGCGCCGAAGACCGCCGTGAGTGCGACGACCGGCAGACCGAGAAGAGCACCAACCAGCAGTACCCAAGGCATGCTCTCACTCAGGATCCGTGCCACGATCGCCTGTTCAAAGAGACCCGAGGGCAAGCCGCCAAGGAGATAGAGCCGTATTGCTCGCAAGGCGAAGCCGAGGAGAAGCGTGCCGTTTGCCAAAGCAACCAATGCACCGAGGAGACGCCCAAGAAGTTCGGGTTGTGGCACAAGGATGACAGCGCTCGCACCATAGCCGATCAGGAACGTACAGGCGACGAGGACCAGTACCGCCACGAGAAAGCTCGCCGCCCCCTCCCCTAATCCAGTCCAGTCCGCAAGGTCAAGACCCCACGGTTGCGCCCAGAACTCGCCCAGCGCAAAACCGAGCAGGATCCCAAGTGTCACCAGGACCTCGCGCGCCGCACCGCGCCAGAACCCGATCGGGACAAAGAGTGCCAGGAGCACGAGGAGTAAGATGTCAAGCACAAGATAGAGTGTCACGACCAGTCCGACCTTGCGGCAACTTGCCAACTCCGTCCCAAGCCTACCACGTCAGAATGGTGCCGTACCCCACTCGAGGGGCGAGCAGGAGCGATGCGAGTATGGAGCGTTATCTCCCACACAAGCATCACAACGGGGAGACATCCTCTCTGAGACCCCCTCGGCTGGAGCAGAGGACCGGTCACCGCGTCAGCTGGAGTACTCCTGCAATCGCATCACGGAGTAGCCGAGTTGGGCGAAGCTCGCGGAAGAGCTCGCGAACAATCGCTCGATACTTCTCTGTCTTTGGCGTCCCGTCCACTGTCAGGTAATGCTGGAAGGCGTGCGCTAGCGCCGCAGGGTATTCCCGCAAGAGATACGGACGCCGGTGGACAAACGGCGTCACATGACGGATAGCCTCCAGGTCAGGCAGGATAAAGCTCTCTTCCAGCTTTTCCCAGTACCGACTCAGCGTGGTAGCCGAAACATCACCACCAGCGCGCGCTTCCAGGATCGTCTCTGCAGCTAACTTCCCCGAGATCATGGCAAAGTTGGAACCCTCTCGACTCAGGGGATTAACAAAACCAGCTGCATCCCCGACCACGAGCGCTCCATCGGTGAACAGCGTGGGCATTGCAGACCAGCCACCCTCAGGAATAAGGTGAGCGCTGTATTCCACCAGTTCTGCCCCTTCAAGCAAGGGGGCAATTGCCGGATGCCGCTTGAAGCGCTCCAGCAGATCACTGACGTTGACTTCGTGAGTCACCAGATCGCTCAAGAGCGCACCCGTACCGATCGACAACGTGTCGCGGTTGGTATACAGAAACCCATAGCCGAGGAGACCACCGGTCGAAGCACCAAACGCTTCAATGGCCACCCCGTGTCCCGGCGGAACACCAAATCGGCGCTCAATCTCTGCCTCGGAGAGTCGCAAGAGCTCTTTAGCCACGAGCGCCTGTTCCTCGGGTCGCCACTCACGAGCAAGACCAGCCTTTTGGGCCACAAGCGCGTTGGCACCCTCGGCCAGGACGACAACATTGGCATACAACTCACCCTGCTCACCGGCACGAACGCCCACAACGCGGCCGTCCTCCCAGAGGAGATCCTCGACGGTCACCCCGGTAGCAATCATGGCGCCGGCCTGCTCTGCCTGCTGAGCAAACCACCGATCCCACTCAGCACGTAAGACACTGAACGCGTTATATGGAGGCTGGCCAAACGCCGAAGTCCGGAAGGTCACCCCCAGCGCATCTTCCTCGGTCAGCAGGAGATACCGCTGCTCAACAATCGCTCGCTCGAGCGGTGCCTCCCGCCAGAAGCCAGGGACAAGCTCTTCAGTCGGCTGCCGGTAGAGGATGCCGCCCATAACATTTTTCGCGCCCGGATACGTCCCACGCTCGAGCACGACCACCTCGACACCAGCGCGTGCCAACGTCAGTGCAGTCGCCACACCAGCTGGTCCTGCGCCAACCACAATGACTTCAACGCGCTCCTGGCTCATGCTTCCTCTCCTCGTCGCTCACGCAGCCGAGCGATCAAGCGAGGAACAATCTCCTTCCAGTCGGCGATGAGCGCAAAGTCGGCCATGTTCACCAGTGGTGCGTTTGGATCCCGGTTAATGACGACAATTGTCTCACTGCCCTGCATACCGACCGTGTGCTGGACGGCGCCAGACACTCCCACGCCAAGATAGAGACGCGGGCGTACCTGCTTACCCGTCTGGCCGATCTGTTCAGCATGCGGGCGCCAGCCCAGGTCACTGACTGCTCGGGTACAGCCGAGAGCCCCACCCAACAACTCAGCGAGTTCAGCCAGTTGGGCAAATCCTTCCGGCCCACCAAGACCGCGTCCACCAACCACCACGACAGGGGCATTCTCCAGATCAACCTGCCCACGTGGCTTCTCGACCATTCGCGTCACCCGTGCGCGCTGGTCAGCCGGGGCAAAGGGAACCGCCAAGTCTTCGATCCTCGCTCGTTGGTCACGCGACTCTGGCACGCGGTATGCCCCGGCCCGGACTGTGGCAACAACTGGGTGCGTTCGCGGGGCTCGAACGGTCGTCAAGAGCTTCCCTTGATACACCGGGCGTCTGGCGACCACCTCATCCGGCGTTCCGTCAAGATGCACCACATCAGCGAGGTGCGGCACCCTACGCTGTGCGGCGAGGAGTGCGGCCACATCACGACCCAGCGTGGTACCTGGCAGGAGCACCAGTGCTGGCTGGACGACGTCCCAAGCAGTTGCCACCACACGGGTCATCAGTGCTGTCACTGGATGACCACACTGCGGATCATCGACAACAAGGACCCACTGAGGTCCCAGCACCGAAACGTGCTCCACGGCCGGAGCGACACTATGTCCCGCCACCAGTGCCGTGACCGGCCCGAACGCCTCCTGGAGTGTCGCTGCTGCACCAAGCAGCTCGAGCGCCAAAGGGCGAGCCACACCGTCTACGGTCTCGACAACCGCCAAAATTCCGCCGCTTTGCATCGAACCCCCTCAGCCCAGAAGACCGCGCGACTCAAGAAAGGCCAGTAATCGTTCCACAGCCTCTTCTGGCGGCACATCGTGTACGAGGATTCCTGCTGCCTTCGTCTCCGGCTGGCTCAAGCCCTCCCACTGCACCAGTGGCCGCAGTGCAGCGTGATCCAGTCCCAGATCAGCAGGAGTAAGGCGCTCGACCGGCTTGCGACGGGCATCCATAATGCCACGCAACGTCGGCAGTCGGGGCTGGGGTAATGCGGAAAGTGCACACAGGACCACTGGTGGAGCGACCTCCTGAAACTGGTGTCCGTCCTCGATCTCCCGCTCGATCACAAACAGTCCAGCGCGGAATTCCCACCCGACAACGTTGCTCACCAGTGGCAGTTCCAGAAGTGCAGCCACAGCGGGGCCGACATTTCCCGTCCCGGAGTCACTGGTCTCTTGCCCACACCAAATCACATCGGGCTGCTCGCGCTGGAGCCACGCTGCCAGGATCCTCGCCGTGACCCAGGCATCACCGGGGAGGTCATCTCCTTCGATATTCACTGCTCGGTCCGCCCCCATCGCCAGAGCTCGGGTAAGCGCGTCGCGTGCCGGGCCGACACTGGCGACAACAACCTCGCCACCAATCTGCTCACGGAGCCGGAGGGCTGCCTCCAGTGCGTAGAGGTCATACTCATTCGCCACCCTTTGGACTCCGGGAACAAGGTCACCCAACCGCGGATCATAGCGGAGGGTATTCGGGTCCGGCACCTCTCGAAGCAACACCACGCTCTTCATCGCCACACCATCCCTGCCCGAGGACAAGTCAGCACCGCTCCAGGCATTCCGGCGCTGTGGGCGCTCCTGGTTCACTGACCGCGGAAGTGAGGTTGTCGTTTCTCAAGGAAGGCATGCATTCCCTCACGTTGATCCTCAGTCGTGAAGGCAAAGGCGAAGCACTGCCGCTCGTATGCCAGACCCGCCTCAAGGCCGTGTTTTGTGCCAAAACACGTGGCCGACTTGGCGAGTTGGACTGCAAGGGGAGCGTTCGCCGCGATCTGCCGGGCGAGCTCAAAAGCGCGATCCATCAACTCGGCAGCCGGATACACAGCGTTGACCAAGCCAATCCGCAGTGCTTCCTCCGCCAGAATCCGTCGACCTGTATAGAGCAGCTCACGAGCAATACCTGGCGGCACCACACGGGGCAAGCGTTGTGTACCACCCCAACCAGGTGGGATACCGAGCGTCACCTCAGGCTGGCCAAAGACAGCACGATCACTGGCCAAGCGAATGTCACAGGCCAAAGCGATCTCGCATCCTCCACCGAGTGCATAGCCGTTCACGACTGCGATCACTGGTTGCGGTGCGTCCTCAATGGCCTGGCAGACTCTGTGGCCAAGGTGCGCAAAGGCGAGAGCCTCAGCGGGAGACTTCTTGGCCATTTCGCTGATATCAGCCCCAGCAATGAAAGCACGGTCCCCCGCGCCAGTTAAGAGAAGAACGCGGACCGAGGTGTCGTTCGCCAGCTTGTGAAACACCTCAAGCAGGGCGCGCAGCGTTGGAGTATCCAGTGCGTTCAATCGCTCGGGGCGCTCCACCGTGACCAGTGCGATGGCCTCTTGCCGTACCACGCTGATCGTCACTGTGTAACTCCTCTCTGCCCGGCCAAGAGTGCGCGGAACTCTTGAGCACGGGCTGCGTAGCGCCGTGCCCGCTCGACCAAAGCCAGGCGCTCCTCGGTGCTCACGTTGCGTCGGATACGGGCTGGAATACCCATTGCGACGGCTCCTGGCGGAATTTCCATTCCTTCGGGGACCACGGCACCAGCTGCCACGATCGCGCCCGCACCCACACGTGAACCGGTCAACAGAACTGCTCCCATCCCGATCTGTGCACCGGCACCAACCTGAGCACCATGGATGAGAGCGCCGTGGCCAACAGTGACGTCGTCTTCCAGCACCACCGGGAACCCTTCGTCCAAGTGAACAATCACCCCTTCCTGGAGGTTCACACGGGCACCGAGACGGATGGGTCCGATATCACCCCGTACGACGACACCAAACCAGAGGCTCGATCCTGGTCCGATGACGACGTCACCGATGACAACTGCGGTCGGTGCTACAAAGACATCATCTGCCAGCTGTGGTTTTTTGCCTTTGTAGGCGAGAAGAAGCGGCTGCATCTCAGTTCCGCACTGCCACCGTCTCATACCCCTGAGCTGGAGGTTGTGGGCAACGCAATGGCTTATCGACACGGTACCCGAGAGCGTACTCCGCCTGGAGGAGCGTATGAATCTCACGCGTCCCTTCGTAGATCACCGCACCACGAGCATTGCGCAGATAGCGCTCAACAGGATATTCGTTGGAATAGCCATAGGCGCCATGGATTTGCACTGCATCGTTGGCTGCTTCAAATGCGCAGTCGCAGGCATGCCACTTGGCCAGGGATGTCTCACGGGTATTCCGGATGCCACGGTTCTTCAGTTCCGCCGCTCGGAAGACAAGCAGGCGAGACGTTTCGTAGCCACGAACCATCTTGGCGACCATCTGCTGGACCAGCTGGAAGCGACCGATCTCCTGGCCAAAGGCTTGTCGCTCGTGGCAGTACTTGACGCTCGCCTCCAAGCAGGCACGGATAAGACCGCAGGCGCCAGCGGCAACGGTAAAGCGCCCCTGGTCGATAGCACTCATCGCGATCTTAAAGCCTTCCCCTGGCTCGCCAATCATATTCGCGGCTGGCACACGGACGTTCTGCAGTGCAATCCAGCCAGTATCTCCGGCGCGGACACCCAGCTTACCGTGAAGAGAGCCGGTACTCAGCCCCTCCATGCCACGCTCTAGCATGAAGGCACAAAGGCCACGGTGCCCCAATGAGGGGTCCAAAGTGGCAAAGACCAGGAAGTGATCAGCGGTGTTCGCTAACGAGATCCACATTTTCTCGCCGTTCAAGATGTAGAAATCCCCATCCTGAACCGCTCGAGTCTGAATATGCCCAGCATCGGACCCAGCGCCAGGCTCGGTCAGGGCAAATGTCGCCAGCTTCTCTCCGCGCGCCTGGGGAACGAGCCAGCGCAGCTTCTGTTCCTCGGTACCCCACTGGAGGAGCGTCAGGCTGTTCAGTCCAACGTGAACACTGATGGCTACACGCAAGAAGGTATCGACTGCTTCCAGTTCCTCGCAGACCAGCGCTAGGGTGACATAGTCAAAACCACCACCGCCGTACCGTTCCGGAATTGGCAAACCGAGCAGGCCGAGTTCACCCATCCGGCGATAGATCTCCGGATGGTACTCACCCTTGGCATCCCACTCTCGAATGAACGGTGCCACTTCGCGTTGTGCCCACTCGCGGACCATATCACGCACCTGGATCTGTTCGGGTGTCAGTTCGAAATCCATCGTGTCCTCCTGCGCGAACGCCTTCCGAGACGTTCCATCTCGGCATGTTCTGGTGGGCAGTATAGGGCACGGATCATGTGGTCACAAGCGGGAAAAGACGGAGGCACGAGGAAGCTCGTCCTCATCCAGCTTTGGGACCGTCTACGCACCGGTAACCGCGGGAGAGGAGTAGCCGTGAGCACGCACCCCCCAAGCAGAGCGAACTCCGAGCAACCGGCTGAGCACCTCACCCAACGGGACGGAATTCGGTGACGGTCGGAGACCAGTCAGCGCGCAGGCGAAGCAGGAGTTGTAAAGTCACCGAGCACGGTCAGGCGCGGGCACCCGATGACTGCGATGACCGGGGCACGCCCAGCGATCAGCATGAGGCAGTAGCCTGTTGCTGTGGATTGCGCGTACCGTTCCTCCAGAGAAGAAGACAAGGCTCTGCAATGACCCACGTCTTAGCGTTCTTGCGGAGAGGCCCCTGGCGGCTGAATCGACCTCTCGCTCATCTGGATCAAGCCGGTACTCTCGGATCGAGAACAAGGCCGGCTACGTCCAGAAGCACAGAGACCGTTGCTCCAGAGACCAAGTCACCATCGTGTGTTCCGCAGTATCGACAATCAGGCGACGGCAGAGCGAGCGCGCCCTGGTAGCGGTCCAGTACCCAAAGCGACACGTCCTCACGACGAGCCGCCACGTGGCAGGGAGTCGCCCCTTACGCCGCTGGTGACACGCGCATCATCGAACAGGCAACAGCGCACCCTGGCAGCTGTTCGTAGCCCTACCGTGATCGTATCAGGATGCAGGGCCACCCGGTGAGGATCTCATCGGCGACCTGCGCATCCACTCACGTCGAGAGGTGCAGGGATCCAACGGGGTAGCAGAGGGGCAGGCGGAGCTCAGGTCTCCGATCAAGTACACCGGTGCAGGGTTGTCACAGCCGAGTCCGCGTAGCCCACTATTTCCGGATATCCGATCAGGTCGACGGGTGGAAAGGCGCCTCACGAAGACACCAGCTCGCGGTCTCTAACGATCGTCCGCGCGTCGACCCCCAGTTGTGCTGAAAAGGCGGGGGGTCGACGGAGAAGCTGGCGGGGCCAAGAACCGCATCGTCTCGGGAAAACCCTCCGGGATTGGCTCCTTGCGGGACGCTGCGTGACAGATTATACTTGGAAACAGGTTCCGCGTCGTGGTGCCCCGTCCTTTGGGTTTTGGCAGTACCTATGAGGACTTGAAACTAGTCATAGAATTCCCAGTTGGGGAACGGTTCCGTTCGTTTTGGCAGTACCTATGAGGACTTGAAACGACGTCCAAGAAGCAAGCTTGATT
>CALIMB010000068.1 GCA_938028665.1 uncultured Thermomicrobium sp.
CGGCGAGTAGTGCAACGCTCAGCCCGCCAACGAACGCCGCAAGCCGGAGTGTGCGGTGGAGCGGAGACACGAGTGGCCGAAGACCGCAGAAAAACCGTTGCGGGGACAGTGAATATTACAACTATTGTGAGCAGAGCGCTGCATAGAGGGACAAATAGGGTCCAACAAAAGGTTCTGTGAGGGAGAGTGATTCGAGTGTGACGTGCCCTGCGGACAGGGCAACGGGGAGTACGTGATCAGCAAGCCAGCCAAGTCGCCCAACAGACTCGTGCCGGGGAAAGGGCAAAAGAACAGTCCTGCTTCCGTGCAGCACTGAACCAAGCATGAGGAGGGTGTCGAACATGTGTGTGAGACTCAGCATGTCCTTCTGCCTCCACTGAAGCGACAAAGAGCAGCCTGGGGGGAACAGCGTGCATCCGAAGAGCAGACGATGGCGTGCTGTTTGCAGCATCGGCCTGAGAAGTGCCATGCGCGGTGAGAAGAGCCCTGTGGGCATCTCGGTATGGGGAAGCGTGAATGTGACGGAGTCGGGGGACGAAGTGGCTGGTCAGGCGAACGGTGGTACGGCTTCAGCCGCAAATTGCTTGTGCGATGACACCGTAGAACATGGCGGCAGCCTGCTCGCATTGGCCAAGACACCCTACTGTGAAGACAGCCAGGCCAAGAGGAGAGCGAGGGTCACCATCGGTACGATGAAGAGGATGCTGTGCAGCGAGGAAACAGGCCAGCCCATGCGCTGAGAACCGTAGTGAATGATCCTCTCCCTCAAAAGTAGACCAGAGAGAAGGTAGGCTACGTCGAGAAGATCGCGGAACGTCTGCTTACGCAGCCACCGTCTGCGCACGACGACTTCCTCGCGGGGAAGAGCACTGTGCAACTGGGAGCTCACTGAAGGCGAGGTAACCGCACTTGAGGCTGGCACGAGCGATCAGTCCCGCGCTTGGCTAAGTCACCCGACCGCCTTTGGACACTCTGTGGTGCTCACGGTGCTCCCACGTGGCTCGTTGCTCCTTTGCTCCTCATAAATTGCTCAGTGGATTCGGCTAGCTGCGCGGTAATGGCGAGAAAAGAGGTGGACCAGACACGTACAGTGCTGGTGTCATCTCTCTTGAGACCCATCCCAGTCGCGTGGCTCAAGACACCAGTGTTCCTCCTGTGCCCCTATGGCAACTCTTGACTACGAACGTGTGTTCTACTACTATGAATCCGAACATATGTACGAGATACGGTGGGCACGGAAAGGGGGACACGTGCCAAAGGTTGGGGCTCCTCCGTTATTGGTGAACACTCGAATGGACAATGTTCCACATGCACCCAGGAGATCGTCTTGTGCGGGGACAGCCGGCACGCTGCCTGCGGTCGATCCTCGCCGTGAGCGCATTGCTTTCCTCCGCCGGCTGCTGGTTGAACGGTTTGGACCGCAGGTCCTGCTCGACTGGACAGAGTCTTCCTCCTCACTCTCAAGGCATACCGAGCATGCTCCCACACAGTCCGTCCTGAATCCACGTGCTCTGCCAACCGAGCTTCTGGGGCTCGATCTTGCACTCGGCGGCGGGATCCCACGTGGGCGACTCACCGAACTTGCTGGCCCACCCTATTCTGGGAAGCGGACCCTGGCGGGCTGGCTTGTCCGGGCCACCCAGCAGATCGGTGGGTGGGCAGCGTATCTCGATGCCGCGCATGGTGCTGACTTCGACCGCCTCCATCGCTGGGGTGTCAACCTGTACGAGTTCCTCATCGCACTGCCACGCTCACTCCCTGAGGTGTTGGAACTCGCTCGTCTCCTTCTCCTCGCTGATGCCCTTGATCTTGTTGTGCTCGACCTTCCTCCACACTGGGCAACTCGACCAGAACTGGAGCGTGGGCTCCGACAGCTTCGCCCGCTCCTCCGTGGTCGGCTAACTGCTCTCGTTGTCGTCCGCGACCGTGTGAGCGGACCGGGGCTCGCAGCAGCCCAGGTGCGCCTACGACTTGAGCCTCTCACGCAACTTGTTCTGCCGAATCCATGTGGTTCAGCCTTGCTGCCGAGCGGGCTCCGCGTCCGCATCCGGGTGGAGCGGAGTCACTCCTGGCCACTCTGCGAGCCGCCTGTTCCGATTGAGCTGAGTGAGCGCGAGGGAGTTCGTCTGGCTCTTGAGCGGATCGATCTTGCGCTTGCGGCAGGCATCCTCGTTCACCATCCACTCGGTCTGACCTTCACTAATACTGTGCTCGGCCGAAATCGCGAAGCGGCAGCAGCGCGACTTGCAAGTGATCCAGCACTCTGGTCACAACTGGAGGAGGAGCTCCGTGCGCGTTGGCTATCTCTGGCTCGATCGCTTACCGAGCGTCTCACTTGCTGAGATACTCATCCCACTCACTCCAGCCATACAGCAAGACGAGGAGAGAACGGGTGTTTGGTTCGAGGCGAGCGGTGTCCGGCTCCTCTATGGCGACGAGCAGCGCTATGGCCAAGCGATGCTCGCTGCCCTGGTGGCCGCTGGAGGGGCTGGCCGGCTTGGCATCGCCGCGACACCGTGGATTGCCCGCATCGCAGCACGACTCGCGGCAATTGGGGAAGTCACGCTTGTCCCCGACGGCGAGACACGTGCATTTCTGCGGCCGCTCCCACTCGAGTGGCTGCCACTCCCAAGCCGAGTGCTGGCACGACTTCGCGCGCTTGGTATTTCGACAATCGGCCAGTTCGCTGACTTGCCACCGGGAAGTATTCGGCGACGCTTCGGCACAGAGGCACTAGTGGCTTACCGCCTGGCCCATGGTGACGATCCCACCCTATTCCGAGGGCGAGCGCCAGTTGAGCCGCTCTGCTTGGAACGGACGCTTGAGCCGCCGGCTGTGACGAGTGACGCACTCGTAGGCGTACTACACGTGCTGGCAGCACAGGCAATGGAGGCGCTCAGTCGGCTCGGTCATGTCGCCTGGTGCCTACGGCTCGAACTTGTGGCTGAGGATGGGCGGAGTACGTCGCGCAGTCGATATTTCCCATATCCGCTGCGGACGACAGAGGAGCTCGCCGCGGTTGCTCGTACGCTCGCGCTGCGTTGCGTGCCCACTGGTCCGGTCGCACTCCTCCGACTTGTCATCGACGAGCATGGTACTGTCGCAGCGTACCAACCGAGTTTGCTGCCGGGTGCGATGAATCGTATTCCTACGGTTCCGAATTGGCGACAGGCGTCCGAGCGGGTCTTTGAGCGTGCACGGCAATATGTACCAGGACGCGTCTTCCGGGTCGTTGAGCATTGTCCAGTTGCACCGCTTCCTGAGCACCGTTGGCGCTTGGAGGGGATTGCAAGTGAAGAGATGCATCCATCGCGCGGTGAGCCAGTGCGGTTGATTCGGCGTGCCCAAAGCTGGTGGCTGGAAGTTGCTGGACGGCGCCTACGTGTCATCCGTCGTGGCCCCTGGGAGCGGATCGATCTGTGGTGGCCACAGAGACAACATCGCCGGATAGGTTGGGTGGAGCTTGCTGACGGCCAGCGCTTGCTTCTCATGTGGGACGGGCGTGATCACCAGTGGCGACTAGTTGGTCGCTTGGATTAAGCAGGCATAAGGAAGGCACCCTACAGGAGGATCGCATGGCTGCACCGTATGCCGAGCTCCATACCCATTCCTGCTTCTCGTTGCTCGATGCACCCTGCCAGCCTGAGCAACTAGTTGAGCGGGCTGCCGCATTGGGCTATCAACATCTTGCACTCACTGACCACGATGTCCTCCATGGTGTTGTCCGCTTCGTCCGTGCAGCGGAGCGAGCAGGGATCCATCCTGTGGTGGGAGCGGAGGTCACGATGGAGGATGGGAGCCATCTGACGCTCCTGGCCGAGAATAACCGTGGCTATGCGACACTTGCTCGCCTCCTCTCAGCGGCTCGCTTGGGCTGGCTTACTCCTGATGGCCCTGCGCAGAGTGACACGCAGCTTGCGCTTGCCGGTTCACGTGAGCGGCGCTCGGTTGCACTTCCCTGGCAATGGTTGGTCGAATGGCACGATGGGCTGATTATTCTCACCGGTTGCCGAGAAGGGCCAATCGCTCGTGCGCTTACTCGCGAAGGGCGAGCCGCAGCATGGGCCTGGGCTACCCGTCTGGCCCGCCTCTTCGGTCCAGAGCGCTGCTTTGTTGAGCTCCAGGACCACGGTGAGCGGGGTGACCGCGAGCGGGTAAGCGAGTTAGTTGGGCTGGCTGAAGCTGCTGGGCTCTCGGTCGTCGTAACCGGAAACGTCCATTATCTCGAGGAGCGAAGCTGGCGTCTGCAAGACGTCCTTGTCTGTATTCGCGAGGGGATTACCGTCGACACGCCACATCCAGCCCGCAAGACTTCTTCGGCCTACCGGCTCGTCGCACCGACGGCAATGGCCCAGCGGTTTCGCCGCCTCCCGGAGGCTCTGATCAACACGGTACACCTTGCTGAACGCTGCTGCGTCTCGCTCGATTTCCGCGACGTTCGTTTCCCACCGCTTCCTCATCTCGTCCTGCCTGGCGAGACAGCAATGCAAGCCTTACGCCGCCAGGCTTATGAGGGGGCACAACGCCGCTATGGCACACTCTCGGAGCCGGTTGTGCGGCAGCTTGAGCATGAGCTTGGGGTTATCGAGCGGCTCGGAGTCGCAGAGTTCTTCTTGATCTGTGCAGACCTCGCTAACCGCTTCTGTGGGCGTGGACGAGGCTCCGCTGCCGATTCGCTAGTAGCCTACTGTCTAGGAATTACGCAGGTTGACCCCCTTGCCCACCGCTTGCTCTTCGAGCGCTTTCTCAACGAAGAGCGCCCCTCCATGCCAGACATTGACATTGACTTTGGCCTTGAAGACCGCGAGCGAGCTCTCGCCTACGTCTATGCCACCTATGGCGTCGAACATGCTGCCATGGTGTGTAATTACGTCACTTTCCAGGCTCGGAGTGCGGTCCGCGACCTGGGTCGTGTTTTCGCGTTACCATCGGAGCTTATCGATGAGCTCGCCAAGAGTCAGGGGCGTCTGGGTGAGCCACTGGCAGCAGTCGCGCAGACGCTCGCGCCACAACTGAACGAGGAGGAGCGACGTCGACTGAACTGGCTGGTGCGCCTTGCTCCAGAGCTAGAAGCTATTCCGCGGCACCTTTCGGTCCATGTCGGCGGCATGGTTATCGCTGGTCGACCAGTAGTGGAACTGACTACGGTCGAGCCCTCCCGAATGCCTGGGCGGATTGTCCTTGGCTGGGACAAACGGGATATTGAAGAAGTGGGCCTGATCAAAACCGATTTACTCTGCGTGCGTGCCATTTCGGTTGTTCATGAGGCGGTTGAACTCATTGAGCGGGTAAGCGGCATCCGGATCGATCTGGAGCATCTACCGCTTGACGATCCAGCCGTCTACCGGCAGCTGCAGGAGGCGGACACAGTTGGGACGTATCAGGTCGAGAGTCGCGCACAACAGCAGAGCCTGCCGCGCACACGCCCCGCACGGTTTGAGGATTTGATCGCTCAGGTGGCGATCATTCGGCCTGGCCCGATTCAGGGGGGTATGGTGCATCCCTATATTCGCCGCCGCCAAGGACTTGAGCCAGTGCGGTATCTCCACCCCAAGCTTGAGCCGATTCTGCGCGAGACACTTGGTGTCATTCTCTACCAGGAGCAGGTCTTGGAAGTGGCCATGGCCATCGCAGGGATGACAGCTGGTCAGGCTGACGCCTTCCGGCGCGCGATGGGAAGCAAGCGCTCACGTGCAGCGATGGAAGCGTTACGCGGTGACTTCCTCGCCGGAGCTCAACGGAACGGTATCCCACGATCGGTGGCGGAGCGCATCTTTGCGCAGATGGCAGCATTCGCAGAGTTTGGTTTTTGTAAGAGCCACGCTGCTGCGCTAGCGCGCACAGCCTACGAGACATTGTGGCTCCGTGCACATTACCCGGCTGCTCTGCTCTGCGCTCTCTTGAACAACCAGCCAATGGGTTTTTATGCACCGGAAGTGCTCATCTGGGATGCACTGCGCCGTGGGATCCGTCTTTTACCGCCGGATGTCGTTTCAAGTGAGGTGCGGGCGACACTAACCGGTGACCCGGTGCATGGTCCAGTGCGACTCGGTCTTGCTGGTGTTCGTGCCATTGGGCGAGCTGCGGCGGAACGCATCGTCTCGGAGCGCGCAAGACAACCGTTCCGCGACCCGGCTGATGTCGTCCGGCGGGCTGCGCTCACCGCGGAACAAATCGAGGCTCTCGTGCTCGTCGGCGCGTTTGCGTCGCTTGCCCCCGGGCGAGGCCGTCGCGAACTCCTTTGGGAGCTCCTCGGGGAAGCAGTGGAACGCACGTCACCGCCGCGCCTCATCGAGACTCCCGAGCCGACCGTTCCACTGGTCGAGCCGGATGCAGTTGAGCAAACGTTTCTCGACTATGCCATTCTCGGCTTTTGCCTCGATCGTCACCTCATGGAGCTCTATGCACGCCAGCGGCAGCTTTTACATGTCGTGCCAGCTGCGCGGCTGCGGACGTTATCCCACGGTACAACGGCTCGCGTTGCAGGCCTAGTGGTCTGTCGGCAGGCACCGCCAACGGCGCGAGGTGTTTTATTCTTGACACTCGAAGACGAGACCGGGCTGGTGAACGTCATTGTCCCACCCCCGGTCCGTGAGCAGCATCGGACGCTCCTTCGTCGTCAGCCTGTGCTGGTGATTGATGGGCGAGTTGAGCGGGAAGGATCTCTGACTAGTCTAGTTGCTGAGGAGATACGCCCACTCGGACGACCAGCATTCCCGCTCTCGACACGTGCCGGCGCTTTCTCGCACGACTTCCGATGAACAGTTGTGACCTCTGATGGACAGTGAACCAAGTAGCTTCCTGTGATTCTTCAAGAAGGCCTTCAAGGCCTTATTCATGCCACTATTCCAATCAAATCCAGACTCAATGGAGCGGCATCGTTCTTGTGCCCTTTGGCTCCTACCTTGGCATTGTGGGTCGCCTTTAGCTCTGTGCCCCTTGATCAGTTTGACTGTTGATCACGATCACCTACTACGAATGAGGGCCATTTCCGCGGCCATGGTACCCATGGTCTGCAGCGAGAGACACCAGAGTTCACAATGCCCAGGGCGAGCTGCGCCTCGTCTTCTTCGGTTTGGTCTACTCACATTTCTCGGCGCTATGATGCTCATCTTAGGCGTTGTTCGGCCATGATCGAACGCTGCTTTCTCTGTCCAGTCTTGTCCTCCTGAGCTGGTGTTGCCCCCAGTAGGGGGATCTTCTGGCATTGGCAGATAGAAGCGGAAAGCGGTGTACAGCATCTTCAGCGGCCAGTACGCAACGCATGGTGGCTAGACGTTACCGCTCGCTGGCGTCGAGTTGGGCCCACACGGCGAAGTGCTCGCGTCGAAGTTCAATCGTCGGATGCAGCGTCCGCCGGTACACACCAAGGAAGTAGGCTGTCAGGCTACTGGTTGGCATCACAGTGATCCCGATTAGATAGGAAGCGCAGCTCCCAATTGGACCGCACCGCTCTAAGGCGCAACATCGCCCTAGCCATCAGTTGTGGCCGTGACCATTGCCTACCTCAACGCATCACTGTCGCTCCAGGCATCTCGTGCGACAAACCAAAAGACGATATTCCCACGTGACAATATCGACTGCTCCTACTCAGGACCTCACTCAGCCCGTTCTGGCGAGCGTTTGTCTGGGGCTCGCGTCCTGCCTGCCGGAGCTAGACACTGACGCGCAGCCTGCGGAGCAGATGGACCAGACGCAGTAGCCGTGCTATCCCCAGAATGTCCCGGGCATGATGGCAACAAGCTTGAACCCATGCTCCCACACAACGTGGCGTCAATCTATTGCATGGATCAGCGGACCACGGAGTCGACAGCACAGATACCTCCTACTGCCAGAACTCGCGAGCTCTGTCTCCAGTAACGACGCGAGGGGCAACAGCTAGACTGTAGCGAGAGCGCGTGCAGCCTTCACCGACACGGAAAACCTCTTCTGGGTTCTCAGTTGTCATAGCTGCATTTGAGACGGTGCACGGCGATCAGGTGACGATCGCCGATCCTGGTTCTCAGTTGTCATAGCTGCCTTTGAGGCGCGATCAGGATGATCAATGCAACCAGCGTGAGCGAGTTCTCACTTGTCATGGCAGCATTTGAGACCGCGAGCAAGGTGCTCCTCGAGGCTGGCCTCAAGGCGTTCTCAGTTTTCATGGCTGCATTGAGACGGTTCGCTCCTCTTTCGCTGCACCATCTGACATGGTTCTCAGTTGTCATGGCTGGATTGAGACCGCGGAGATACCGCTCGCTCAGGCGCTAGCTCTCGAGTTCTCATTTGTCGTGGCTGTATTGGGATCTTACTTCTCCGTCTTGTTCCGACGAGTATCGCGGATCACCGATGCCGTTGCTCCTTCTCTGCATTCATGAAGCCCGTACCCAACTGCGCACCGCAGTATTGGTACACACCCCTTTTGGACTTAGTCCCAACGTTTACTCCTTGTTCCAACGGCGAGAGGCGCAACCCCTACCGGGACATGATCGGCTGCTGACCGCAGCGTAACACCACACGCGAGCGCGATATGCTGGCGGAAAATAATCTTGATATCTTCATGAGTACATGATAAAATTCCACCTAGAAAGGAGCTCAAGGTGCTCTCGCAGACAAGCCGCTATGCCTTGACCGCTGCACTCGCTCTCGCCCAGCGCCCTGATCGCTGGGTGCGGGCACAGGATCTCGCTGTGGAAACGGGTATCCCGGCGAATTACCTCACGAAGATCCTGCACACAATGGCACGGGCACGCCTTCTCCGGTCCCAACGTGGCCGTCAGGGTGGCTTTCGCCTCGCTCGGCGGCCGGAAGCAATTTCCCTGCTCGAAGTCGTCTCGCTCTTTGAGGAGCCTCACTTTTTGAGTTACTGCCTCCTGGGTACTGAGAGTTGCCCGGCAGATCGTCCGTGTCTGGCCCATCAGCGCTGGCTCGCCGCAGTGGAGGCGATTGCTCGGTTTCTTCATGACACCAGTCTGGCCGACATCGCCACCACGCCTGATGGGAGTCCCGTCGGTCCCCTCACAGTTCAGTGGTCGGAGAGCGCATCACGAACGTCTGTGGGTTTTGCGGAACAGGAGGAATCCTATGGGTCTCAGCGCTGAAGAGATTCGACAACATCATCGGGCACTCTACGAGCATCTCATTGCACTCGTGCCCGAAGACGACGCGGTGTCTAATCCTGAAGGGCTAGTGCGCTTCCTTCGTGAGGAGCTGTTGCCGCATGCACAGGAGGAGGAGCGGGAGCTCTACGATAGGATCGAGTCCCACATCCCGCCTGGAGAAGTGACCCGGACCATGCGTCTCGACCACGAGGCGATTGTCTGGTACACCGAAGAGCTCGCTCGGCTGGCCGCGACCCTCCCGTCTGCCGAGGGGGACGAGCGCGTACAACAGACTCGGCGGTTTGTGCGCCGGGCCCAGGAACTTGCGGCGATCGTCCGTCTGCATCTCGAGAAAGAAGAGCGGGCTTACTTGCCAGTCTATGAGCAGCTCACTCGAGAACGTGTTCTCGATGTCCGTACAGTTCCACCCTCACAGCGTCATTCCTTGATCTTCCAGACCTTCGAGTCGCTTCCTCTCGGAGAAGCGTTTATCTTGGTCAATGACCATGATCCAAAGCCGCTGTACTACCAGTTCCAGGCAGAACGCGCTGGCACCTTCAGTTGGGACTACGTGGAATCCGGCCCTGAGGTGTGGCGTGTTCGGATTGGAAAGGTCGGCTAGGCCTCGTCTTCAGGAGGTGAGGATGGTCTCGGGCACGCCGCAGCGCCTTCCGCGGTGGATTCCACGACTCATCATGGCTGCCGGCGCACTGCTCGCAGCAGCTGGTGTGCTCGCTGGTCTTGCTCGTATGGATTGGCACATCCCCGTTCCGCACCGCGTCCAGCTCACCGTCGAACATGGCCCGCTCCTGGTCGTTGGCTTCTTCCTGACGCTGATCGGCCTGGAGCGGGCCGTCGCGGTGGGCCGACGTTTTATGCTGCTCGGGCCCTTAGCGGCTCTTGCCAGTACAGCCGGTCTGATCGTTGCTGCACCCCCACTCATCGTTAAGGGTTTGTTGTTGTTAGCCTACCTTGGTTTTGCCGCTACTTTCGGCTATCTCCTGTGGATAGCGCGTACAGCGCACCACATGGTGATGTTTGGTGGTGCACTCAGCTGGCTGACTAGCGGCGTTCTCTGGGCAATGGGATTCTCCTTGCCAACCATAGTTCCATGGTGGATATCCGGCTTCGTTCTTATCATCACTGGTGAACGACTAGAACTGGCGCGAGTCCTTCGGCCTGGTCGAACCACCCGTTTCTGGTTCTTTACGGCGATACTGCTGTTGCTGGTCGCCACCGCCGTCGAGCTCGTGTTTTCCGACGTGGGAGCTCGGCTTCGCGGGTTCGCCCTGCTGCTGCTCGCTGCCTGGCTCCTGCGTTTTGATGTGGCTTGGCGTGGACTGCGTCAGCATGGAGTGCACCGTTATAGTGCTGTCTGTCTGCTGCACGGTTATGCTTGGCTTGTCGTAGGCGGGCTGCTTGCGCTGGTCTTTGGGCACCAGCGAGGTGGCTTCCTCTACGATGCCCACATTCATGCTGTTCTGCTCGGTTTCGTTTTCTCCCAGGTCTTCGCGCATGCGCCGATCATCGTCCCTGCTGTTGCTGGTGTGCGTCTTGTGTTCGTGCGGTTTACCTATGCAGTCCCGCTTGCTCTTGGCCTTTCGCTTGCGGTACGACTCGCAGGTGATCTACTTACTGATTCGGAACTGCGTCGAATCGGTGGACTTGGTAACGCGCTTGCTCTCGCCCTCTTCGCTGTCGCGACTGTTTTCTCTGCCTTCCAGGCGCGTCGCAGTGCCTCCCCTCATCGCTCCATCTCGGCTAGACTGGCTCCGCAGTTGCCTCGAGCGGGTGGCGAGCGAGGGGAGAACGATAATGCAGGTCTGTCTCGGTGACCAGGTATGGACGAACGATGCCCATAAGGCAGGGACAGTCGAGTGGATGCTGCTGGATCCAACGGCACAACGTGTGAATGCCGTGGTTATCCGGCGAGGACTCATTCTCAGGCACAGCCTCGTTGTCCCACTGACAGAACTACAGGTTGTAGAGATGGACGAGCAGGAGGAGCGGCTCGTTATTCGCCGCTCGCGTGCCGAGCTTGATCTACTGCCGGAGTTCCGGCGGGAGCTCTTTACTGGCGCATTGGCGTGGCAGCTTACGGGTGAGCGGGCTACTCCTTTCTTTCTTCCCGGTTGGCTGCCGCCGGTCACTCCGCAGCAACCTCCACCCTCGACGGAAGTCGTTGAGCTTGGCGAGCTGGTGCGCACGATCGACCAGGCAAATGCGGTCTTGCATCGCGGTGCAGCAATTGTGGCTGCCGATGGGCAGCGGATCGGCCACCTACAGCAACTCTGTGCGGAGCTGCCGGGCGGCCAGGTCATCCGCGTGACAGCACGACCCGGCCTGTCCCTGCAGGAGATCGAAATCCCGGTGGGGGCTCTTAGCGGGGCCGATGACGGCCTGCTCTTTCTGCGTTGGTGGCGCCAGGACTTTGAGCAGGCGATGCGCTCTGCTCGATGACTGCCACGGTGGCGATTCGGTCTGAGGAGGGAAGGTTGAACCGCATGAGTTGTCAGGAGGTCCGAGGGATTGTTGTCGGGAGCCGCAACGCTGCGGTTGGTTTCCCGGCGGCGATCGAGATCCTTCGCGCTGGTGGTTCCGCCGTTGACGCGGCAATCGCCGCGGTCAAAGCGGTCGAGGATGATCTCCGTGATCAGGGTGTAGGAACTGGTGGCATTCCAAATCTCCTTGGAGAGGTTGAGCTTGATGCCAGCATCATGGATGGGCGCACACTTGCCGCTGGAGCTGTAGGCGCTGTCAAGCACTATCCTCACCCGATCGAGATCGCGCGCCGCGTGATGGAGGACACGCCGCATGTGCTCTTGGTCGGGGAAGGGGCTGAGCTCTTTGCACGCCTGCACGGGTTTACACCAGCAAACTTGCTTACGCCGGAAGCGGAAGCGATCTGGCGGGCGGTCATCCGTGGCGAACGCGTGCCTCAGCAGAACGTCTACGAAGACCGGTACCAGCTCTATATGGAGGTCGTCCGCCGCTGGACGGAGCTTTTGCGCCGTGAACTCTTCGGAACGACCAACGTCATTGTTCGTGATCTGCAGGGGAGCATCGCTTGTGCTGTCTCCACAAGCGGGTGGGGCTTCAAGTGGCCTGGGCGGCTGGGTGACTCGCCCATTATCGGAGCGGGGAACTACGCCGACAATCGCTACGGTGCAGCTGCTTGTACCGGACGTGGCGAAATGGCCATCCGCTGTGTGACGGCTCACAGTGTGGTGATGTACCTACGCTTCGGTCTGCCGCTCGAGGAAGCACTCCGGCAAGCCATGCATGATCTCCGATACCTTGATGATCCATTTGCTGAGGCCGAGACAGTCATGAACATCGTCGCCATGGATCGAACTGGCAATGTCGCAGCTGCTTCGACCTCGCCTGATGCCACATACATTGTGCAGACCATCGATATGGAGACCTTTGAGGAACGCCCCCGTCTGTTTGTTCCACTCCGTGAGTAAGCGCGCTCTGACCTGTCTATGACCAGTACTGGAGCACTGTGTAGTCGTAACGGTGCTCCTTTGGTGAGGGTACCTCTCGGGGCAGTGTTCTCGAGAGTGTCTGAGGACGAGAAAGAGGCAATATGACACAGAGACTCGCCATTCGTACCCAGGACGGAAAACGGCGTGACCTTCAGCCTGAACACGTCGATCATCTCCGCGCCGCGCTGAGCGGTGCGCTCTTGAATCGGAGCTGAAGCGATTATGGTCAGGCGCGCCGGATCTGGAACAGTCGGATCGACCGAGATCCCGCGCTGATCGCACGTTGGGCAAGGACGGAAGATGCGCAACGCGTTGTCACCGTTGCCCAGGGGCAAGAGGCTATTCGTGCAGTGCATGGCGGTGAGCACAGTTTGCTCGGGTACTCTACCTTTGACGCGGGCATCGTGTTGGACCTCTCGCTAGTGCGGAGTGTGCGTGCGGCTTCGCCCAAGAGGACAGCACAGCCGCAAGCAGGCCTTTGTTGGGGTGAGCTCGATGCAGTTACGGAGCAACACAGGCTGGCGCTCACTGGCGGTCAGGTCTCACACACTGGAATTGCTGCCCTCACACTGCGCGCTGGTATAGGCTGGCCAGCGCGGCAATTTGACCTCATGACTGATCATCTCCAGGCCGTCGCCTGATTGTCGATACTGTGGAACACACGAAATTTGACCTCATGACTGATCATCTCCAGGGCGGCTGATGTTCTGACGGCTGACGGTCAACTGCACCGTGCTGCCTAAGATGCGGATACCGACATTTTTGGGGCAGTTAGGGGCGGCGGGAGAAACTTTGACGTGGTTACGATGTTCGACTACAAGCTCGATCCGCTGGAGGCTTCAATCACCGTGCTTGCAGGAGCCTTTCCTATTCACAACGCAGCCAATGGATTCCCCGTAAGGGAGACACGAGTTGCGACGGCGCCCGATTCGGTCTCTGGAACCGTTGTCTTTCTGCGGACGCCAGAAGGCTTTCCACCCGCTGCCTTGACACTCATCGTAACGGACCCGTCGAACGATGCGGTGCGACTCCGTGAGCCGGTTTTCGCCGTCTCGGTCAAGCGATCTTCGGAGCAATTATCCACTCACCCTACACCTCGCTGCAGTGTATGCTTGATGAGATTGTTACAGTATGATTCCGTTACTATGCTCGGAGTAACTGCTTCATGAGCGTAATGCCAGAGGTCGTTAGGCTACTGACTACCCATCACGGGACAGCGCCTTTACCCTCAAGTGTCGTTCTCTTTGTGCGACTTGGTGGGGCCGTGGCCGGTGTTCCACCGGAGGAGACCGCATTTGGGCACCTCTCTTTTTTTCGTGGTCTTTCACTGCGCTGGGGATCTAGTGAGATCCAGGAACAGATGAGGCAAATCGTAACCGGATTGAACGGACGTAGAGTCGCTGACCGGCTCTTCCTTCAGCCGTGCACGTCAACGAGCTTGATGAGGAGGGATCGGTAAGTGTCCGTGCCGCCTATGGTGGGAATTCCATACGGCTTGCCACTCTCAAAAAGCGTACGATCCCAATAACTTTTTTGTCGTGACCAGAATGTCCTCCTTCCTTGAGACTGTTTGACACATCTCCCGTATAGCTGATAGCCTGTGGCTCATCCTGGGGGTCAGTTCTCCAGGTTTAGCTGCCCAGCGTTACTCCAAAAAGCCGGCCCACGCTAAAGGTGATCGCGGCTGCTGTCAGTCCAATCAACACCTGTCGTAGTCCTGAGCGGAGCGCACTCCGACCGGTGATGACGGTGATGCCTGCACCGAGTGTAAATAAGGCGATCGCACTTACTACCACGCTCGCCGCAGCTGCCTGAAGCCCGCCCGTCACCAGGTACGGAAGCACCGGCACGACTGCACCGACGGAAAACAGTGCAAAGGATGCGACGGCTGCCTCCCAAGCCGAACCGCCGAGTTCCTCCGGATCTATGGCAAGTTCCTCGCGTACAAGCGTCTCGAGGGCAGGTGCGCCTTCGCGGATCAAGCGGTCAGCTAATTGGCGAGCTGCTTCGGCCGGGACTCCCTTGGCCCGATAGATGAGCTCCAGTTCCTCACGCTCTTCTTCTGGGAACGCGATCAGGTCCTCACGCTCAATGCGGATCTGATGCTCGTAGAGTTCCCGTGCGCTCTGCACTGACAACCATTCACCCATCGCCATCGAGAGTGAGCCTGCCAGTAAGCCAGCGATTCCAGTAAGGAGGATTGCCCGGGGGGCGAGATCAGCTCCAGCCACGCCCATCACAAGACTCAGGTTCGACACCAAGCCATCGTTCGCACCAAGCACGGCAGCTCGGAGCGCATTCCCGCCGATGGCGCGATGTCGGCCCTCGAGTAGGGCTAACGCACTTCCGGGCAGCCCGCTGGGGCGTTCACGCCCAATCAGTTGCAAGATGCGGGCGTGCTGGTGTTCCGCTTCAGGAAGACCGAAGCTGGCGGCTTCTACTTGAGTATCGTATTTCGCCTGATCTGCCCATTCCCGGGCGGTGACCGTTGGCAGCACGAGGGCCGGGCCAAATCTCCGCGCGATCCAAATCAGCACGCGGGTGCGCCAGCTCGGACGTGCCGTGGGGATCAGAGATCCTGTCTCCTCCAGCTTCTGTCGCCAGAACTCAGCGTGCTCCTGCTCCATCTTCGCGAGACGGCGAAATACTTCCCGGAGCTCTGGTGAGGTCTCCGCCTCCGCCAGCGCTGCGTAGAGCGCGGCACTGTCTACTTCGTCGTGAAAATTCCGGCTATAGCGCGCAATTGCTGTGCGATCCCATTCCATCGCTTCCACCCTTCCTCCAGTTGCCCGTTTCGACAGTACCATTGGCCGGGTGTCGTGTGGAGTGCATGCTGGATGGGGGAGGGGATGGAACTCGCAGACTTTTGGGCACGGACGAGTGGGACATGGATCAATGTGGGAACAGTCGCGCTTGGCACCACGTTCGGCTTAGTCCTGCACGGTCGGCTTCCTGAGCGGATGCAGCGGATCACCGTCCAAGGAGTGGGGCTCATCACTGTCTTCATCGCACTCTCGATGGCCGGCAGTCTCGCTCGTGCGACAGTGGGACGGCTTGATGGGATCGTCTTGGGTCTTCTAACGTTAGTTGTCGGGGGACTCCTCGGCGAGTGGTGGCGTCTGGAGGAAGTGCTTGAAGGGCTCGGGAATTGGATCAGACATCGAGTCGGTGGTGGTGGGGCCTTCACTGAGGGCTTCGTCGCTGCCAGCTTGCTCTTCTGTGTCGGCCCGATGACGTTGATCGGTTCGCTCAACAACGGACTTACTGGCGATGCGACGCTGCTTATCATTAAGGCGACGTTAGATGGGCTTTCGAGTGTTGCGCTTGCCAGTGCGTATGGGATCGGTGTGGGTTTCTCGATTCTGGTCATCCTCCTGTATCAGGGCGGGGTCTCACTCGCGGCAGGTGCGTTAGCGCAAGTTCTTCCTGATCCAGCCAACGACCCGCGTATTCTGCTCGTCACCGGAGTTGGTGGTGTCATGATGATCGGTATTGCTATCAATCTGCTTGGTCTCGGGCGGGTTCGTGTTGCCTCATTTTTACCGGCACTTGCTCTCGCCCCACTTGTCTCGACGTTTGCACGTTGGTTCAGCTCGTTGTTCTAGCTTGTCACCACACTCACTGCACGTAGATCGTCACGGTTGCCCAAGCAACCCACGGTTCGGTCCCAAGCTCGCCAGGGGTGGCGAGCGAGAAGCTAACCTGAAGTTGCGAGCTGTCGAGGAGGTATGGCTTGTCGATGACCCATGCGACTGTCCCCCATTCGCCGTGCGGGAAAGGACTTGTACCCTCCCACACTGTGAGCCCATTGATCCCGATCCGTAGCACTGGCAGAAGCTGCCCTGGATTTGTCATTCCCTCCGCGACGATCACCAGCCGCCCCGCGGGTGTGGGAGTGTTGAGCCAGATGCGCCCGTTGCTCGCACCGCTCTGCAGTCCGTAGAGCACGCCAGCGTTGGTTGGTAACCCAAGCTCTGCCGTCGCACCGACGCTAGCTGGTGCAGTTCCTGCGAGCCCATTTCCGGGGAATGGGAACATGGTCATTGTTCCCAAGAGTCCGGCGACTGTGGGCACCGGCACAGGTTGCCCCGCCCGGGCCATGGGTGGCAGGGCTTGCCACGGATCTGGGGTGGGCGATGGGATCACGGTTGGTGTCGGAATCGGTGATGGAGTGGGGGTCGGCGAGGGCCATGGCCAAACGGTTGGTGTTGGGGTGGGTTCAAAGGATGGATTGCGTTCCTGTTCAAGCACAGGTGAGGGCCGGCTGGTCACCGGAGTTGGCGCGGGAGCGACGGGCACGATGGCTGAGCTCGGTGTGGGAGAAGTTGTCGTGGGTGGCGTTGTGGTGGGTATCAGAGTTGGCGTCGGTTCCAGCTTCGGGGTCGGTGAAGGGCGTGGAGCAGGTGTTGGTGTGGGAGGAGTGGCGCGGCTGACCGATAAGCCGGGAAGTTGCGGAAGTTGCGCTGGAGCAGGGAATGGGCTAGGCGTTGGAGTTGCGCGCTCGGTGCGTATGGTAAAGGCTGGGGCGGAGGCAGTGAGGCGTTGCCCTGCGTCAACGGTCGGTCGGTTGCCACCGAGCGTGCCGGCTAGTACGATGCCGGCCCAGAGTCCGCCGATGAGCGCAGCTATCGTTACCGCGACCGCAATGGGGCGCCGTATCAACTCGTTGAATCGTCCAGGGAGCTCTGGAGGCTCGGTAGTAGACGTTCGGGTTCTAGCGGTGCGATGGATCATGCCCGGAATGGCTCTTTGAGAAGATGACATCACGGTCGACGTGTGCTGCGATTGTCTCTGCGCCTGCTCATTCTCAATCTGTTGCTGTGCAAGGAGTTCCAGAAGGAGTGTCCCCGCTGCTAGCGTGGGCTGACCACGAGCACTCCTGAAGTGCGGGCAGCTTTCGTACGATGCAAGGCAGTAGGATGCCTGCCACGCCAGATCTGGCAAGGGACGCTGATTAGCACGGCAAAGTCGTTGTTGGCTGAGCGAGAGAGCGTGCGTTTCAGGATCGGCCAATAATCGGAAGTACGGGCAGGCTGGCCGTCGCTGGGCTGCTCGGTCGTCGTGCTGAGCCTCAGCGATCATCCTCGGTGCTCCTTCAGCTTTGGCTCTCAGTTGTCGGCCATCGTGCTGCACGTCGTTTCTTCTCCCCGGTGTACCGTGCCCGTGCCTTGCTCGGAAGGGGACTCCGGTCCTAAAACAGACCGTGACGATACGCTCACCTGCCACGTACTGCCTGGTCCGGTGGCTAACGTGTTGTAGCGCCATGATCCCGCATCCAGAGGGGTGTAGAAGAAGTACGATTCATCAGGCCGGGTATCGTGTGCCAAATGCAGCCGCGGTGTAGATGGCCTACGGACAGCATCTTCCCAGCGCACCATCAGCGTCGCTACGTTTGGGTGCGATCTCTCGGCCTTTCAACTTGTCGCCTTGTCAGGAAGGAATAACTGCCCTCGAATAGAGCGTCTGTCACCGTGGACGGATTACAAAATAACAGTACAGCGTTTTAACCCGCGGTACCCCAGCCACCGCCGCCAGGAGTTTCGATGCGAATCCGGTCACCCCGATGTACGGTCAGGCGATGCTTGCTGCGCAGGGTAATAGTTTCTTCCTTACCGTCAGTGGATTGTCGGATGAAGAGGTTGCGCCCGGTCATACCTGACTCTCCTCCTTGCAAGCCCCATGGGGCGAAGCGGCGGCGCTCGGTGAGCAAGGTCACTTCCGCGTCGGTGAGAAACTCGAGCTCACGGATAAGGCCGTCGCCGCCACGGAAACGACCGTGCCCGCCGGAGCCCTCGCGGAGCGCGTACCGTGTGACTCGGAGCGGATAGGCATATTCCAATGCCTCTACCGGTGTGTTGCGTGTATTGCTCATGTGTACATGGATACCGGAGAGCCCATCGAGTCCCGGGCGTGCACCCATCCCGCCACCGAGGGTCTCGTAATAGGCGAACGGCTGCCCGGTGCGCGGGTCGATTCCACCAATGGTTATGTTGTTCATCGTTCCTTGGCTTGCTGCTGGGATCAAATCGGGGAGTGCCTGGGCGAGTGCCCCAAAGAGTACATCAACGATCCTTTGGGAGGTTTCGACGTTACCACCTGCCACAGCCCGCTGGGGTCGCGCGTTGACGACAGTGCCGGGGGGCGCAATGATTCGTACCACGCGGAAGACGCCATGGTTCATGGGCGTATCCTCTGGCATCAAGCAGCGGAGAACGTAATACACCGCTGATTTGGTCACCGTCTCTACCGTGTTGATAGTGCCGGGTCGTTCGGAGGCCGTTCCAGAGAAGTCAACCACGAGTGTCTCACCGTCGGCTGTTACCGTAACCGCAATAGGGACAGGCTCGTCACTCGTTCCGTCGTCATCGAGGAAGTCAGTGAAGCGGTAGGTTCCGGGAGGAATCAGGCGGACAGCCTCGCGGGCGAGTCGCTCGCCGTAATCGAGGACGGCATGGCTGAGCTTTCGGTACGTGGTGGTCCCGTAGCGAGCTACGACTTCACGCAGGCGACGGATGCCGGTGCGGTTCGCTGCATACTGCGCAAGGAGGTCCCCCCGACGCTCGTCTGGCGTTCGTACATTGCGCAAGATCAGTCTGAGTGCGGCCTGGTTGAGTTTGTCTCCCTCCCACAGCTTGATCGGTGGAATGATGATCCCCTCTTGAAAGAGTTCGGTGGCAATAGGCATGGAACCAGGACTGATTCCTCCAACATCGGCATGGTGGGCCCGGTTGGCTACGAAACCAAGGAGTTCGCTTGTGGGATCATCAGTCAGAAAAACTGGACTAACTAGTGTAATGTCAGGGAGATGATTGCCTCCAAGGTAGGGATCGTTGAGGATCACAACGTCCCCTGGAGCGAATGGTGCACACTGGTCGAGTGCAGTGCGAACAGAGTCAGGCATGGAGCCGAGGTGTGCCGGGATATGTGCGGCCTGGGCGATCATCTGGCCTTCGGGATCAAAGACAGCACAAGAGAAGTCCAATCGTTCCTTAATGTTCGGCGAGTAACTGGAGCGCTGCAGAGCTGCCCCCATCTCTTCGGCAATTGCACTGAGCGCGGCAGTAAAGACAGCGAGCGAAATCGGGTCGATCGTCTCAGAAGCCGTCATCGTGTTACCTCCCTTTGCCACTTGTGTGTCGCTCGGCTTCCACCTCGCGGCTATGGAGCACGATGTTCTCGTTTCCATCGACCATGCCGCGCCAGCCTGGGGGAATAACGATGGTCGTGTCGTACTGTGTTACAAGAGCAGGGCCGACGAGAATGGCTCCTGGGCCGAGCTGGTCACGCTGGAAGCGGGGTACCTGTTCCCGTACGATGTTGTCATGGAGTTCGAGAATGATGCTGCGCTGATCAATCGGGGTCGGTTCCCAGAGATGGGGTGTAGGGGCTGGCTCCCAGCGGATTCGACGTGCCGGGACGATGACGCGGAGTCGTACATTGACGACCGTGACCGGTTCAGTCGGCTCGGCGTAGCCGTAAAGCCGTTCGTGGAGCTTGTGGAAGCGATGCACTGCTGTTTGGGTGTCTCCAGTGAAAGGAACGGTGAGGTCATAGGATTGGCCGTGATAGCGGAGGTCAAGGGCGGGATGGAAGGTGGCATCCCTGGGAAGGATGCCGTCGCTGGAGAGATCACGAACTGCCTGGGCGGTGAGGTCGGCGAGTGCTGATTGGAGGGAAGGTTGGGCCGATTCTGCCGGGACCATGACGGTGCGCAGGTAGTCGCGGATCAGGTCGGTGGTGAGAAGGCCGAGGGCTGAGAGGACACCGGGCGTGGGTGGAATGATCACAGCGGGGATATGTAGCTTGGAGGCGAGCCGGCACGCAACCATCGGCCCCGCTCCCCCAAAGGCAACCAGCCCGTACTCCCGCGGATCTTCCCCCCTCGCCACCGAGACCACTCGAATCGCTCCCGCCATGTTCGCCTCAGCAACTTCCATGATCCCTAACGCCGCTTCTTCTTCTCCCTTCCTGAGAATCCCTGCTATCCGCCCGATGACCCGCCATGCCGCGTCCACATCCAGTTCCATCGCCCCACCAAGGAATGCATCCGGTACCAGCCACCCCAGCACGACCGCTGCATCGGTCACGGTCGGCTCCTCCCCACCCTTCCCATAGGCTGCTGGACCTGGATCCGCACCAGCCGATCGCGGTCCGACGTGCAACACTCCACCCCCATCCAACCAGGCAATCGAACCGCCGCCAGCTCCGACCGTGTGAATGTCCAGCATCGGCATACGCACAGGAAATTCTCCAATCGTCCCCTCGCTCCGCTCCCGCGGTACCCCATCAATCAGGCAGACATCAGTCGATGTGCCTCCCATGTCAAAGCTGATCACCCGATCGTAGCCTGCACTTCGCGCCACCGCTCGGGCCCCTACTACCCCGGCAGCTGGTCCCGAGAGCAGCGTGCGGACCGCCTCCCGCGCCGCCGTCCGACCGCTCAGCACACCACCGTTCGATTGCATGACATGCAACACGACACCTGGCGGAAGGGCGCTTCCTAACCGCTCTAGGTATCTCCCCATGAGCGGGCCCACATAGGCATTGAGCACCGTTGTCGACGTCCGCTCGTATTCCCGATATTCTGGCAGAACCTCGTGAGATGCCGAGACCCAAAACCCCGCCTCACGCAGTAATTCAGCGGCCCGCCTCTCATGCGTCGGATTGGCAAAAGCAAATAGGAAGCAGATCGCCACCGACTCTACTCCAGCGGCGCGGAACTCTCCGATCGCACGCAGTACGTCTTCTTCCTCCAGGGGAAGGAGGATCCGCCCACACTCGTCCAGACGCTCCCGAGCCTCTCGTCGCCACTCCCGCGGGACGAGCGGTGCCGGTTTCACTTGTCGAAGATTGTAAAGTCGTGGCCGATTCTGCCGTCCAATCTCCAGGACGTCGCGGAATCCGGCTGTCGTCAACAACCCGGTCCGCGCCCCCCTCCGCTCCAACACCGCGTTCGTCGCCACTGTGGAGCCATGCACCAGCCATTCGACTCGGTCCTGCAGACCGAGTGCTGCAAGCCCTTGCAGGATCGCGCGGACTGGATCCTCCGGCGTCGAGAGCTCTTTGTGCACCACAATCCGTTTGCCATCCAGCACGACGAAGTCAGTGAACGTTCCTCCTGTGTCAACCCCGACGACGACCATTTCTACCCCAACCCTCACTGACTCACTGCCACCTGGTTCGATCTCTCTGCCTACTGGCGAAGCGATCGTTACCACGCAACAGTACCATCGCCCACCTCATTTGCTAGCAAGAGCGTGCATCAGTTGGCATGAGGATCAGTTCCACCGTGTTCACCGAAAAAATCCGCATTGTTGACAGCAGCGCTCATAACCGGTAACTCTGCTGTCGGGCGGACCATCGTGCTCGTATTCATGACCAACGTCGGCCCGATGCCTGTGAGTACCCGATCACTGGAGGAGCCCTCCAAGCGCCCGAACACAACCGACGCACGTGAAGCATGGCAAGACACGCTTCCCTGCTCTCGGGCACCAAGCATCGTCGGACTCGGATCGCCTTCTCGATGCTTGTGGAATCAATATCGTATCCACTCCTTCCGGACCCATCGAGCCGGCCACCTTCAGTGCCCACAAGGTGGCTAAGGCGTGCCCACCGTGACATGCCCTGCCTCGTATTTTTCTCTGCTTTCCGCAGTGTGTGGGAATCCTACTGGAGAGTCATGAAGACACGAACCTTGCACGATCAGGCGCCGATTTCCTGCTCCTGATACCACACTGGGGTGACTCCGAGCAACCTCTATCTCATGGAGGGCAGCAGAAGGCTGATAACCCTCATTCCGGCAGGTGATTCCCCAGAGAAAATGCTAGTCGTCCCAACGATCATCTGCGGCTCACAAGCTTTATCAAATGATTACTCACCCTTACTGTACCGGTCGTACCACCGCCCGCAACAGGACCGAGCCCTGCTTTCGTCCGCATCTGCCTTTCACTCACCTCTGCACACGGTGCTCCTCCACTGTACTGGGCAGCTCGTAAACGTCGACCCTTGCCAGGCCATTCCACACCGTGACATCAGACACACCATGACACAGTTTGCGGCGGATCCGGACCGGTTCTCTTTGACCGAATCGAAGCACACCACAGTCATCAGCCCTCACCATGTCACCAGCGATGGCCGCCTCTCCTCTCGCCGTGCAGCCCTCACGTCGCTTGGGCAAGATCCCCAGCGCCAGCTGGTGCACTTGTCGCTCGCCCTCGTTTCAGTCACGGTATGCGCGAGAGCTCTCGGCTGACAGAAAGAACGTTGCCACTTCTGATGAACAAACGTCTTATATGACCCAAGTGCGAGCCACCGTTCCGGAGAGCTTGCGAGCGCGCTACAATGACCAGAGTGAAGCATCCGTTGGACGAGAAAGGAACGTAAGATGAGCGATACCTTGCGCATCGGTTTGATACAGATGAATTCCCGGTCTGATAAGGCAGAGAATCTTGCCGTAGCCGAACGTCTGATTGCCGAGGCGGCTGCACAAGGCGCCGAAGTCGTCGCGCTACCCGAGTATGTCAACTTCCTCGGTCCACGTGAACTCCATGAGGCCAACGCGGAGCTGATCCCTGGCCCGACAACCGAGCGCTTTGCCGCCGCTGCGCAGCGCTATGGTATCTACCTCCTCGGCGGCTCAATCCTCGAGCGTTCCGCTGTCCCGGGGAAATACTTCAACACCAGCGTGCTCTTCGCACCAACCGGCGAGATCCTTGCCACCTATCGCAAGATTCACCTCTTCGATGTCGATCTCACCGGGAATGTGACGAGCAACGAGTCGGCAACCATTCTTGCTGGCGACCGCATCGTCACCGCCGAGATTGCTGGTCATACAGTTGGGCTCACCATTTGCTATGACCTGCGGTTTCCCGAGCTGTATCGGCTGCTGGCACTTGCCGGGGCCGAGCTCGTCTTCGTCCCGGCAGCCTTTACTCTTTATACGGGGAAGGATCACTGGCATGTCCTGCTCCGTGCTCGGGCTATCGAGAATCAGTACTACATCGCGGCACCGGCGCAAATCGGGCCACATGACCCTGGTCAACAGTGCTATGGCCATGCACTGGTTGCCGACCCCTGGGGCACCGTCATTGCCGAGGCTGTCAACCGTGTTGGCGTCGTGGTAGCGACGATTGACTTCACCTATCTCCGAGAGGTCCGTGCCCAACTTCCCTCATTGGCCAATCGCCGCCCAGAGGTTTACGGAAGTCTAGCGCTCACACCCTGGTGAAGGCTGACGCCTCCTGGCGTTCGTGAGCCAAAGTTCAGGCAGCTGGTGTACCTGTCGGAGCAACATGCTATCTGCCTGAGCCACTGGCCGGGCGAAGAAAGGACTGCACGTCCCGGCTCTGGTTCGGGGCATAGAGTTATTTCTTGGTGCACTCGGTCGTGCCTATGACCAGGACACCACACCGACACGGTTGAAACAGAGCCTTTTCTGAGCATCGGCAGGAGAGGGACCAAAGACACTGCACCGTGTAGCCTTGAGCTTAGGTATCATCCATCCCGATGCGATCGCTCTCCTCCCTCGCCGGCAGGGCGCAGCTATGACGCATTTCCCAGCCGCACCTAGACGCCAGATTTGTCGCGCCGTCTCCAAACGGCTTCCCGCAAACGTCAGGTGGTTTTTTCAGCGTGGTTCCAGACTTACCTGAGCATGAATCCACAAGCGAAAACTCGTTTGAAGGCGTTTACCGATTTTGCAATGTTGCCGGAGGGGGCTGGTTCGTTGCCAACTGGGATATGACGCATTCAATGGCCCGGCCTCCCTCAACACACCCTCACTCCTCACCACAGCCCCGCCTGTCCAGCGTTGCTCCAGATGCCTCCACCGCTGGCCACCACCTAGCAAACGCAGGCGTACTGCCACCCCCGCACTAACCAGTGAACGGTACCTTGGGTATGACGCCCTGGGTGATGCTGTTTTCCGCATCCCGCGCATACTGCGTCTTCTCACCACACGTCGCGTCCCGCGACGCCGTGTGTGAGAAGTGCAGCTGCACGCGCTCTAAAATGCGACATGTTAGTATCTCTTCTGCACAAGACCAGTAACCGGACGCGTACCAAGAGCCACAGCACATTGAGTGCCGCTCTCGGATTTGGGAGCCGCCATAACCGCTGGATCACAAATACCTGCGGCTAACCCTGTTCTCAGGCTCAGACCCGTCCTCCGAGGGCACACTGGCTCATCCTTTTCGCACCATCGTCTCAGCAATGCCCTGGTCAACGGATTGGTTTCCGTTATCCTCTGCCACGTGATCATACAAACTTATAGTCACGGTCCGGTGCGTGTCTCTTGGCTACAGGAAACCTTGCGTAGCCAACTTCTCCGCTCACCCTTTTTGATCCCCGTTGTTCTGGTGCGCGCGTCTCGGAAGTTACCCCGCCAATAGACCGACAAGCCCGCTGAGAATCGCCATCGGCAGCACAACGAAGAGAAGGTACACAATCCAGGAAACAATAGCCGTAAGAATCGCACGGCCGGTTGAGAAATCGCACGCCTGTCGGATAGCAATAACGCTAGCTACGAGGATCCAGACCGCGACGACAAAACCGATGATCGACCCGATCACCGGTATAATCCCGAGTACCCGAAGGATCCCTGGTGCTTGGGCGAAGCCGAGCGTTCGCAACAGCTGTCCCCAGGTCACCCGTGTTTCCGCCGTTGCGAAGACTTTCCCTCCGATGAGATACGCGATCCCTGCGTACAGCACAAACCCGATCACCGCAAAGATCACTCCGACAAGAGCACCTCCAATGCCGGTCTCTCTCAGACTACCAATTCCATTAGCGATGCTCGCCAGCACCACAATGGCTAGTGCGGTCCCAGTCGCTGCCTCATCGTGTTCCACCGCCTCATAGGCCTGCGCGTCCAATCGCGCCACACCAATGACCCGCTCAAACGAACTTGCTGTCGCCATCTTTCCCCCTTCGGCTCGACTCCGTGGTCAGTCATTTCCAGTTTCAAACATGAAAGCCTGCCTGTCAATAGGGATTCGGCAAACACTGGTGAACATCATGTGTCAACAGAGCGCTTGGAGCGGAAGCCTCCTCTCGCCGCACCCGACGCTACACTTAAGCTGGACCTAGCAGCGTCTCGCAGTGCTCCGGGGAGTGAGTACATGCACGGTGAATACAAGACGCCAGGAGGAAAACTTGTACAGGTTGATCTCGACGTCGTCGACGGACGTCTCCAAAACGTTCGTGTCACCGGCGACTTCTTCCTTGAACCCCCTGAAGCGCTCGAGATCATCGCCGGAGCGCTGGAGGGCGCACCCAGCAATGCGAGCGAAGACGAACTCGCCTGCAGAATTGCCCAGGCTCTCAAGCGACTGCATCAACCCGTCGAGCTTCTCGGTTTCTCTCCAGAGGCAGTCGCACGCGCAGCACGGAGGGCGATCTCGTGAGCGAACTGGCACGCTGGCGGAAGTATCGCTGGCAGTTGATCTACGGCGAGGCCTTCGATCCCGCGATGCAGATGGCACTTGATGAAGTCCTGACCTACCGTGTGGGACGAGGCGAACGTCCCCCTACCGTGCGTTTCTGGGAGTGGACCGCACCCGCTGTTGTGATTGGCCGCTTTCAGTCGCTGCGCAACGAGGTCGACCTTGAAGAAGCCAACCGGCATGGCATTACTGTGGTTCGCCGCATCACCGGCGGTGGGGCCATGTTGACTGAGCCCGGCCGTGTCATTACCTATTCCATCTACGCCCCACCCGAACTCGTCGCTGGGATGTCCTTTCAGGAATCGTACGCCTTTCTCGATGCCTGGGTTGTCGAGGCGCTACGAGCGCTCGGTATCGATGCCTGGTACCAGCCGATTAACGACATTACCTCAGCGCGTGGCAAGATTGGAGGCGCAGCTCAAGCTCGCCGCCATGGCGCGATCCTTCACCACACAACGATGGCCTACGATATCGATCCGGAAAAAGTCCCTCGTGTCATCCGCATCGGTCGCGAGAAATTGAGCGATAAGGGTGTCCGTAGCGCGGAGCGCCGGGTTGCACCACTGCGCCAACAGACGAACCTCCCGCGTGAGACGATCCAGGAATTCCTCATCCGAACATTCGCCGAACGCCATGGGCTCCAGGAAGGTGCCCTCCGTCCTGACGAAATTGACGAAGCACGGGAACTCGCACGCACCAAGTTTGGTACGTGGGAATGGACGGCGATCTTACCCTGATCATTACTGGAAAAGCTTTGAGCCCGTCCCGCGTCGGCGGCGCCCCTCTTCCAGGATCGCCGCGATCTCAGCTTTCGTGAACAGACGCTCGCAGAACGTCGGCACGAGGCGTGCTCCTGGCCGCGGCCGCTGCATCCCGCGCACCAGAACGCCGTGCTCGGTTTGCACGATCAGAACGTCCTGTAACTGCTCTTCGTCGATGAAGCGCCCGACCGCCCGTAGGATATCCTCATAGCGAAACACGAGGGGTTCGCCGCTCGTTGTTACCACACGCTCCTCACCGAGCGTCTGCCCATAATCGGTCGGTGTTGTGTCTTCGGGCTTTCTCTCCTCGGCTCGCGCTAGTGCACCCCGGCCGGTAAGTCGCCGCAGCATTTCCCCTCCTTACCGTAGACGAAAGCGCTTGTTCGCCACATAGTCCATCACAATGTATTCACCAAGATGGTCGGGCGTCGCGAAAAAGGCGCGTCCCTTATTGATCCGTGTCATCTCGTTTACAAAGCTTGCCAAATAGGGACTCCGTTCTAGCATGAAGGTATTGATCACAATCTCTTCACGTGTGCAACGAGCGACCTCCTTCATGGTCTCTTGAAACGTCTGGTATGTCGGCGGGTAAGAAAAGCGTACTTGCTCACCATCGAAATAGGCAGTCGGCTCCCCATCCGTGATCAAGATGATCTGCCGCGTCCCTCCGCGGTGTCGCGACAGCAATTGCCGTGCCAGCATGAATCCGTGCTGCATGTTTGTCCCATAGTTGTACTCGTCCCAGGTGATATGGGGCAGCTCCTCCGGGGTGAGCACCGAAGCCAGGTACGAAAAGCCGATGATGTAAAGCGTGTCCCGAGGAAACTGCGTCCGTATCAAGCTATCCAGTGCCAACGCGACCTTCTTCGCGGCGAGGAAGCAGCCGTTGTAGAGCATTGACCGGCTCATATCCACCATTAACACTGTTGCCGCACGGCTTGTCGACTCGGTACGGAAGACCTCAAAGTCAACCGGTTGCAACCGTACCGGCGTTCCCGGCCCTTCTCGCTGCACGGCATTCATCACTGTTCGCGGAAGGTGCAGCAAGAAGGGATCGCCGAATTCGTATGGCTTCGTCTCTTCAACCGGTTCCCCACCACGGCCGCTCCGTTCAATTTGGTGTTGCCCGAAACGATCACGCTTCAGGTGTTGGAAGATCTCCCGCAGCGCCTTCTGCCCAATCTTCCGGATTGCTCGCGGCGTCAGTTCGTACCCGCGTCGTGTCCGTTGAATGTATCCGGCCTCCTCCAGTAATCGCGTTATCTGTCGCAGTGCCTCAAGCTGCGCTGCCAGCTCATCACCATACAGCTCACGCAGTCGCTCCAGATCAACTCGCCCCAGATCGCGCCAGTCGCGTACCGCCTCTAGCTGCTCCTCCATCTCTTGCATGGCCCGTAGCTGGTCCATAAGGCGCAGGGCCTGTCCAAGTGTAAGCTCCTCACTCCCACTAAACGCTTGAGCTTGTCGATACGGATTGTCCGGCAGAAGCTGCCCAAGCAGTCGACCAAGCTGGCGAAGCTCGCGTTGCAGCTCGGGATCACGCAGCGCCGCATCCAGCGCCTCTTCCAACTGCTGACGCATCTCCGGCGGAAGCGAGTCCAACAGACTCTGCACCGCCGCCATCTGGCGCGCTAGGTGGTCCAGCAGCTCGTCCACACTGTTGAAGTCACGACCAAAGTAGTGACCCCAGCGATGCTTGAACCGCTCAATATCTGGTTGCCCACCTCGTGCATGCTCTTGCAAAAGCTCATTAAGGTCGCGCAGCATCTGCCGAAGCTCACCGATCGTCTCCGGCGTCAGGTTCTGAATCGCCTGATGAAGGCCTTGGAACGTCTGTTCTAGAACCTGCCGCTGCAGTGAAGCAAGAAGCTCCTGGAATTTGCCCCGCGCCTCTGGGTCCATAAACTCATAGTCGCTCAGTGCGCGGATCCGTCCCGCGGGGTCGGGCGGTAGCCGATCCAAGAAAGCAAGCTTCTGCTGCGCCAGTCGCTCGAGTAGCCGTTGCAGTGCTGGATCGGGCAGGCTTGTCTCCTCTGCCCCTCTCTCATCCGTGCGTTCTGCTCCCCCTGTTCGGGCGCCCTGCCCCTGCTGCTCCTCGGCGCGAGCGAGCCGCTCTCGCCCCTCCTGCACACGCCGCTCAATCCCCGCCCGTTCGGTCTGGATGATCTCCTCCAGCTGGCGAGTCAGATCCTCGAGCACCGACCCCGGATCATACCGCTGTAGTAACTGCCGTCGTCGCTCCCGGAGCTGTTCCAGAAGTTCGCGGAAGCCCGGCATACGAGCATCCGGCCGATCCATACCCCACCGGAAGAGCCGCTGCAGAGCGCGATTCACGTCCCCTTCCGCGAGGAGGTCATCAGCCATCGCTTCAAGGAGTTCCTCAGCGGTAAACACCTCAAGGTGCTGCGTTCCGTCCCAGCGAGAGTAGCGGAACCGGTAAGGTGTTGTCCCCATGATGCACCTCCTGACGAGCGCGCCTCAGCTGCGATAGCGCGCCGGCCCGCGCCCACTCGCACGCTCCTTATTGAGGCGCCGATTGAGATGGAGCCCCTCCAGCACAAACTCCACCGCTGCTGCCACCAGTCCAGGATCGCCCGTCGCTCCCAGCCGTTGCGTCGCCCGCCGGAGACTCTCAATGTGTGATACCTGGTGCACATAGCGCATCGCTGGCTGCAAGTCAGACGCCTCAACCGTGAGTCCGTTCTCGAACGCCAGCAGAAGATCGTCGAAATCACGCACCGAAAAATAACGATTAAAGGTTGCCGCTACTGCGCCGTTGATCAATTTTTCGATAATCCGCTCTTCCTGTACTTCGCCCAGCGTCTCGAATTCGAGTTTCCCAAGTGTCGAGGCAACCAGCACTGGTAAGTCGCTGATGCGGGGTACTGCGTGCTTCTCGCCAAGCCGAATCGCTCGCTTCACCGCGTTACTCACCAGTGTCTCATAGTTAGCTATTGACATGCGGGCGCTCACGCCTGACCGCTGACTAATGTCCGGGCTGCGTCGGGCTAGGTGCGTGATCTCGGCAACAATCTCGCGCATGTACGGCGGCACCGTCACCGTGATTCCTGGGACTTCTACCGGCGTTCGCTCTTGCTCCATGATCTCAATCTCGTGCTCAATGGTCCGCGGATAATGCGTCCGGATTTGCGCTCCAAAGCGATCCTTGAGTGGCGTGATGATCCGACCGCGGTTGGTATAGTCCTCCGGATTGGCACTCGCCACGACGAACACATCGAGCGGCAAGCGCACCCGGTACCCCCGGATCTGCACATCGCGCTCCTCCATGATGTTGAGCAATCCGACCTGAATCCGCTCGGCAAGATCCGGAAGTTCATTGATGACGAAAATCCCCCGGTTCGTCCGCGGGATGAGTCCGTAGTGGATCGTCAGTTCATCTGCAAGATATCGCCCTTCAGCCACCTTAATCGGATCGATCTCACCAATGAGATCGGCGATCGTGGTATCTGGCGTGGCCAGCTTTTCGGCATACCGTTCCTCACGCTGAATCCAGACGATCGGCGTTTCATCACCCATCTCGGCCACTAGATCACGCGCATACTTGGAAATCGGCGCAAAGGGGTTATCGTTGACTTCGCTTCCCGCAACGATCGGAATCTCCTCGTCAAGGAGATTTACCAGGAGCCGTGCCATCCGTGTCTTCGCTTGACCACGTTCACCCAGGAAAATTATGTCCTGCCCAGCCAAAATCGCATTTTCCAGCTGGGGAATCACGGTCTCTTCATATCCAATGATCCCTGCAAAGATCGGCTCCCCTGCCTGAATCTTGACAATCAGGTTCTTCCGCATCTCCTCCCGTACCGGGAGGACACGGTACCCGCTCTCGCGCAGCTCGCCCAGCGTTCGCGGCTTGTCCATGCTAACCCTCGACCTCCGTACGCTCGCTTCATTCCCAGTTCGCCTCTGGCGTCTCCTCAATCCTACTCTCCTCGTAGACTGCGTCAACTGCTTCTGTTAACTCAAGGGCACGAAGCTCTGCAAGTGCCTGACGGAAGGCTGCTAATCCACCTACCCCCTGGGCAACCCATCGAGCCAATTGCTGCTGCCGCCAGGCCAGTCGACGACTCGCCTCTTCCAGGGGAAGACCAAAACGCTCGGTCAGCACCGCCAAACACGCAGCTGGATTGACTGTCAAGGGTGACCGCAGTGTTTCGCGTCTGGCAAGGACCTGCGGCGTGCGTTCCGTTCCACGAACTCGAACAGCCTCGACACACAGAACACGACGGAGCAAGCCCTCTTGTGTGATTCCCATCCCAAGCGTCACGACCACATCTATCATGTGCAGGTACTCAGAAGGCACTTCCAGGGGGAAGCCTTGTAACAGTGAGAATACTTCTTCCGCACCCTCCGCATGTACCGTTGCTCCCAAACGCCAACCCTCGGCCAGCAGAGCAAAAACCCGCCGTACTCCTTTTCCCCAGAGGTAGATAGGCAAGTGATCACTGATCTCGTTGACAAGGAGATACGTTGTGTTAGGGTCGTGGGTTGTCACAAACGCAAAGCGCTCATACCAACCACGCAAGTAGTACCGTTTCACCTCAACCGGAAGCAATTCCACCAACGCACTCAGAAGTGTCGTTTTACCCGCCCCGTGCTCGCGAGCCGCTACGAGCAGTGTGGCCCGCTGCTCCATTGCCATCCACAGGAAGGCAGCGGTTGCCGCATCAAGACTCCCAAGCCGAACTAGATCAACCAGCGACAGACTACTGCCGGGATCAACACGCACGCGGCCCCACCAGTCGATTGGGGGGGCGTGCACATCATCCTCTTCGCCAAAACGCCACTGTCGTTCCACGCTCTCAACTATACATGTCGGTGAGGCAGAGCAACCTACCCCACCGACATCGATCTCCAGGCCTCCCCTAGCCACGACGGTCGATCGGCACATAATGCCGATTGATCGGCCCCACGTACTCCGCCCTCGGGCGAATAAGACGGTTGTCGGCCTGCTGCTCCAGAATATGCGCCGTCCACCCGCTCACGCGGCTCGCGGCGAAAACCGGCGTCATCAGCTCCTTTTCAATCCCAAGATAGTGGTACACCGAGGCTGCATAGAAATCGACGTTGGGAAAGAGTCCTTTCTCACGCGCCATCGCTTCAGCAATCGTCACCGAAAGCTCATACCAGCGCCTGTCACCCCGTGCCTCGCCGAGTCGATGCGAGAGATCACGTAGCCACTTTGCCCGTGGATCCTCCCCCTTGTACACACGGTGCCCAAAACCCATGATCCGCTCTTTGCGTGCCAGCTTGTCCTTAATATAAGGCTCCACCTGGTCAACTGTTCCGATCTCCTCAAGCATCTGCATTACCGCAGCATTGGCACCACCATGCAGCGGTCCTTTCAGCGCCGCTATCGCCGCTGTCACCGCTGCATGCATATCCGCCAACGTCGCCGCAACCACTCGTGCCGTAAAGGTCGAGGCGTTGAACTCGTGGTCCGCGTGGAGCACCAGGATCTTGTTCATCGCCTCCACTTCCAGCTCGCTCGGCTCGCGATCGTAGAGCGTGCGCAAGAAGGCCCGTGCCGTGCTGAGCTCGTCGAGCGGCGGCACGACCGGCGCGAGACCACGACGAAGCCGCGCAATCGTGGCCACAATCGTCGGCACCTGCGCCACCAAGCGCAGACCCTTGGCAATTGCTGCCTCACGCGCGACGGTATTGGGCTCTTCCTCGTACCAGGCGAGTGCGGAGACCGCTGTCCGCAAAAGATCCATCGGCACCGCATGTGGTGCCTGCAGTAGCAGCTGGATCACCCCGTCCGGCAGCACCCGTTGCGCCGCCAACTGCTGTTCGAGTGCAGCCAACTGCTCACGCGTCGGAAGTTCCCCATGATACAGCAGGTGGACTACCTCTTCGTAGGATGCCTCAGCAGCCAACTCGTCGATCTCGATCCCGGCGTACGCCAAAGTGCCATCGATGATCGAACTCAGCCGCGTGGTACCCGCGACGACCCCTTCCAGACCTCGAGCCACCATCGTCATCCTCCCTCCACCCACTTGACTTGACGAACCTTGACGTTCCTTGACGAAGCTGGAACGTCTCCCACTCCCTTTTACTGCAGGATCGTCGCGCTGTAAACCTCTTCTCCAC
>CALIMB010000069.1 GCA_938028665.1 uncultured Thermomicrobium sp.
TGATCCAAGTTGCCATTCTCACGGTGATCAGTATCAAGCATCTCATCATCACCGGATCTTCCCCGGCTCGGGTGTCATTCGTTCGCAAGCTGGGCCCCAATGGCACAATCTGTCAGAGCAGGTCCAGCGAGACAGTTGACCTCTCTGTGGCACTGACGGGCTCGAAACGCGTTACCCCGGCTCGCAGAAGAACGGCGCGCATCACCGTTCAATGTCAGTGCCTCTTCCGGGTGCGCCCAGTGCAGATCATAGTCATGGCCGCGGAACCACGAGATAGTCTCAGAGCTGCCCTAGCCACTTCACCTCCAGTCTCCTCAAAGACGAGTGAGGGCGGGAGATCGCAGGCGCTCCTCCCTGCCCGCAGGCAGCGTCATCTCAATCAGATCCACCGCACCACCGCTCACACGCTGCACCGCTGCCGACCCGAAGCCTTGCATTTCAGGCAGTACCCGCCCCACATCGAGCCAACGAGCGACGCGCTGTCCTTGCAATTCGCCGCTTACCGTCCTCTCATGACTGGGAACAATGGCATGTGTAGCACACGACAGGCAACCGTTCGTACCACCCCAGCGTCGCAGTTCGGGATCAAGTCCATCGTCCTGCCATCAACCGGCAAGAGTGCTGTTGTGCACTATCGGAAGCTGAACGGCAAAGGTTTTGAGGATACTCACCACAGCTCCATTGAACCAGCGCGCCACACTATCACTGCACGATCTAGCACGATGGTTGTCTACGAGTCCGCAAAAGTTGCTGAGGCGTTTGCTCTGCCAATCAGTGACAGTGGTGGTCCCTTCAGGCTGGCTGATGAGCAGCCAGCCTCCACCCCCTCAGAAACAGATGCAACCATGGGAAAACTTGGGAGTCTCAGACCAGCTTGCACACTGAGAACCCCTCGCCATTGGGGTCGTGGGAAAGGCGTGTTGGCCACCCCTTGGAACCTCCACCGTCCGAGGCTTGCTCGGACTCGCACTGGGAGGAGAGACCGTGACCGCACCGAAGACTGTATCCTCGTCGCTCGAACGCGGGCCCGTCGAATACGCGGTCGAGGTTGAGCATCTTGTCAAACGCTATAATGGCCGACCAGTCGTCGATGGGCTCAGCTTTACCATACGTACTGGTGAGCTTTTTGCCTTGCTGGGACCCAATGGAGCAGGCAAAACCACAACCATCGAAATGCTCGAGGGTTACCGGCGACCGGACAGCGGTCTTGTCCGGGTACTTGGGCTTGACCCATGGCAGAACAGTGATGCCCTTAAGTGCCGAATCGGAGTCATGCTGCAGAGTGGTGGTATCTACCCGGCGGCCACGCCACGCGAGATGCTCCAACTCTTCGCCAGCTTTTATCCTGATCCCTTCGATCCACAGGAACTTCTCCATCTTGTTGGCCTTGACGAGGTACGTAACACGCGCTACCGGTATCTTTCCGGCGGTCAGCAGCGACGCCTGGCGCTTGCGCTCGCGCTGGTGGGTAAGCCAGAACTCCTTTTTCTCGACGAACCGACGACCGGGATGGATCCGCAAGCTCGCCGTCTCACCTGGTCGCTGATCGAGGGCTTTAAGCAACGCGGTATGACCATCCTACTGACCACGCATTTCCTTGAGGAAGCAGAGCGACTTGCTGACCGTGTCGCAATCATCGATCATGGCCATCTTATCGCCCTCGCCACTCCGCGAGAACTCATGCAGTACGAGGCTGAGCACGTGACAGTGGCCGCCATTCGCGATCTCAATGAGGCGGAGCTTGCCCAGCTTCCGACCGTCCAGGCAGTCCGAACTCTCGGTGATGGTCGTTATGCTTTAGAAACGAAACGGCCGATGGAACTTCTCGTCGAACTAACACGGTGGGCATATGAGCACGGCATTGTGCTGACGGAGATTCGGGTTGGGCATCAATCGCTTGAGGAGGTTTTCTTGCGCCTGACGGGAAACGAGATCAGGGAGTAACTCCAGATGCGTGCACTAATCGCACAAACCTCTATGGAATTGCGTCTCACATTGCGCAGCGGAGAAGGACTCCTGGTCACGCTGGTGATACCGCCGGTGCTGCTCGTGTTCTTCGCTACCCTGAGAATCGCCCCAGCCGGTTACAACCGCCCTATTGACTTTCTCTTGCCAAGTATGCTGGCACTTGCTGTGATGTCGATCGGTTTAGTGAGTCTCGGTATTCGAACCGCCTATGAACGGCACTACGGTGTGCTGAAGCGCCTGGGAGCGACGCCCCTCGGACGCGGTCGTTTGCTTGGGGCCAAGATCCTTGCTGTTCTCGCCATTGAGGTAGTGCAAGCCCTTATTCTCGTACTCGTCGGGATGAGCTATGGTTGGCGACCCAACGGCTCAATCATCCTGGCACTTTTCGCAATGTTGGTGGGCACAGCGACCTTCGCCAGTCTCGGTCTTTTCATCGCTGGCACGTTTCGTGCAGAGACGACGTTGGCGCTGGTCAACGGCCTCTACCTCGTCCTCATTCTTCTCGGTGGTATCGCCTGGCCGGTAGAACGGTTGCCCGGTCCTCTCGCCCTGATCGGAGTCGCACTTCCCTCCAATGCCCTAGCGAGTGCGCTTCGTCAGACGCTCGCTCCTTCTCCTGGCTGGCCCATCACTCAGCTTGGAGCGCTTCTCCTGTGGACGCTTCTTATCCTTGCTCTGGCGCGGCGGACATTCCGATGGGAGTGAGCGTCATTCAGTCAGTTTGAACAGATCCTCTATGGGCACGGTCCGGAGCGTTGATAACTCCGCACTCGGTGGCACTCGGGGAATCACCAGAAGCGTTCGCTCCCTCCAGTGGAATGCGATGGCCTCCTGAGCACTGACCTGCAACCGACCACTGGCAAAGGTCGCTCCAGTCAGTGCCTGCAGTACGTCCGCTAGATGGCATAGTTCAGGGCGGACGCTTACGGTCACTCCGAGTTCGGTGTCCTTTGGCCGGACCTGCCACGAAACACTGACGTGTTGAATTAACCGCGCCCCAGCAATCACCCAGGGACACAGCTCCCCATGAAAGTTCATCGCCTCAAGTTCGTACTCAGCAAGCCGTTCAGTGCTCGCCAGATCGACCAGATACCGATCACGCGAACTCCGTGCGGAGAAAATGCAGTCCCAGCTTGGTGAGTAGCGCTTCACATCGATGACGAACGTACCGTCAATGAAATCAAGCGGAGCGACATGCAATCGGTTCCCTTCGACTGCCAGTAAGCGCGTGGCAGTCAGTGCAATCGGGTTCGGTCGTACAACGGAACGGAGCCCGAAGACGCCACGACGACGACGCGACGGCTCGTACTCCGGACGTATCAGTTGGAGACGCTCACGGTCGGCATCGGCGAACCAACCCAAAACCCAGATATGGCTGTTCTCTTCGATGCGCAGGAGGCCGTCGACAAATTCCGGATAGACCTCAATCTCCGCTTGAACCCCTCCAGGTGGCATCAGCCGTCGATCGGCCACCGGCGAGTGGACCACGCCGATTGGGGTTAGTTCAAACGTCTCGGGACTCACCTCGCCTACTCCCATTCTCCGTCATCTGGCTGCACGGACTTCAACCGTGATGCGGTGCCATCCGGTCGCTCCCTCGGGCAGAGGTGGTCGCTCCCGTTCCTCTTGCAGCTTTCCGGTTCCATCCCAGGCTCGCACCACAAGCTGATAGCGTCCTGGCACGGTAGGTCGCCACATCGTCCACCAGCGTACCCAGCTGAAGCGAGAAAGCGGGGTCTCGCGCTCAACCTCTTGCCAGGTCGTCCCACCGTCCGTCGAAAGTTCGACGCGAGCAATCCCGCGATCCCCAGCAAAAGCGATACCCCCTACGAAGACATCCTGGCCAAGGGGCAGAACACTCCCACCACCGGGCACGTCGATCCGTGAATGGATTTGCACAACAGCGGTATCGCTCCAACCACGTTGCTGCCAGTACCCGAAGTAATCAGTGTCAACCAACTCGATCTCGGTAATCCATTTCACATTCTTCATTCCGTAGATTCCGGGCACCACCAAGCGGAGCGGAAAACCATGCTCTGGAGGAAGGGTCTCTCCATTCAGTCCATACGCCAGGAGTACTGATGGTTGCAGCGCTACCGATAGCGGGATCGAGTCGCTGTACCCGTCGGCGGCCCGCAGGATGACGTCAACCACGGGATACTGCGGCTCAGCTTCGAGCAGTAAGTCGCGGAGGGGGACACCTATCCACTCCCCGGTACTGATGTACGGGCCCCAGACCTCGTTGCTGATGCACTCCAACGTCGAGATCATCCGCGTACTTGCTCGCGCTCGCAGGTCAACGAGATCAAGGGCGAGCGCTCGTGCGACCCGACCATGAATCCGCAGTCGCCATGTCCCTGCATCGACACGGGGATCAGACAAGTTCTTGGAAACAATGTAGAAATCACCGACCGGCGTCAACGCCGGTGGTAACCCCCGCGCATCGACCGTTCCCCGTGGACGCGAGCGTGCCTGTAATCCGCCTAACAGACGCCCGGCTGCTCCCAGAGAAAGTAAAAGTGCGCCAGCAACGAGAACGCGAAGAAGCTGGCGACGCTGGCTTGAGAACGGAGCATCATCGGTAACCGTTACGGCTGCTAATCCCCCGACCAGCAGTGTGGTCAACCCCACTGCAACAAACCCACTCACCAACAGAGAACCGCCCTGAGCATGCGCCATAACAAAGCTGCCGAGAGCAGCAGACATCCCAACCATGCTAAGTAGCCAGAGACGCGCCCGCGGCCAGCGCACAAGGAGCACAGCAAAACTGCCACTCACAAAAGCCAACACCAGGAGGATAAGGAAGAGCGCGAGCGGCTTGGCACTCGCCTCAGCCAGACCGAGTATCCATCCCAATGTTTCAACAGGAAGGAAGCGTGTGCTTTCGTCCAACAGTCCCCGTAGAAGTGTCCCGACTCCCAAGACAAGTTCGAGTGCAAGCTGCGCTATACCCCAGAGCAAACCAAGTGCAATTCCTCCCCAAAACACTGCAAAGTACGTACGTCTGCTCATAGCTTCGGCTCCGTTGGCTGCTCAGTGACACGCCCGAGCAGTGTCTCCACATCGAGCTTCTCAAGTCGCTGGCGTCCATACTCGACACCGTTACGTTCTACAACCACAAATACGGTACCTACTCGAATCAGCAAGCCAGGGTATTCGGGATGCGCAAGAAACACCAGTGCACTCGTACGCCGCACGACCCGGAATCCTGCTCGTTCGAGCTTTGCGACGGCTGCTTCCTGCTCAGACACCGCGTGACTCCCCGATTGCGAGCAAGTCTATCTCTTTCTTCCTCTCCTCATGCAACGAACACGGAAGCTAACGGTGTTGGCAAAACCAATGACGCACAATCTTCTCCCTTCAGCCAGTTGACTTCATCCCCATCCGACGCGTTCCCCTTGGCCAGACTGCATTTGGTTAGCTCAGAAGGAGACACCAACGAGACAACTGCCAGCAGGTCATCCCATTGCCGCACGGTTTCGGTACAATCCGCAGGTGGAGAACCACAAAACGTCATCGGATGAAAGGCAGCACGAATGACCGACAGTACAGAACATGCCAGCGCAACTGCGGATCTTCCGACAGAATTCTCGGAAATTGAAATGCGTTGCCCACCCTGCAATGCGGTCTGGTCAGCACCTGTCGTTCGCCGAGTCAATGTGCGCACTCATCCGGATGCACGACTTGGCATTCTGCTCGGGACCATCCATTGGACACGCTGCCCTGTGTGCAAGCAGCCGCGAGCAATCGAGACTATCTTCGAATATTTCGACCCGGAGCAACGACTGCTGGTTCAGGTGCGACCAGAGTGGGAATATCACGCTGGCGGAGGAGAAGATTGGTATTGGGCGCGGTACGAGGATCTCGTGCTCAAATATCAGGACGTCGACATTAGAGTCGACGTTGTTTTCGGTTTACACCAGCTGATCGAGAAGTGGCTTGGCGGAGAAGAGGCGATCCGCCGAGCCCGTGAGGAGTGGGAGATCCGACGGCAGAAAGAGGGGAATCGATGACCCGACCTCTCCCGGCCCCGCTGAGCAACCTCCCGGATCAGCGCACATCGGCTGTACCGGTCATCACCTCGCCAAGGCTGCGCTCACTGCTCGCATGGTCCATGGAGACGACGTTGCCGGTTGTTGGGGAGTTTCTTCGGCAACGTTTGTCGTCCCCGCGCGAGGAAAAGCCGTATTCGCTACCTGGGGTTGTCCACGTTGAATCGGTCCATGTTCGCCTTCTCAAGCATACAGATGGCACTCATGAGTGGCATCTGGAGCACTTAACGATGAACACGCCCCGGCGTGCGTGGCATCCGGGGCGGTGGGTTTTGTTGCTCTCGCTTCTTGCGGGAGTGGCACTGGCCGTAGCTCGTGTTGGCCGGACGATGCGCCAGTGACCGACAACCTTAGGTGAGAAAACCACAAGCAACCCATTCACGATTCTCGTAACTCTCGTTCCTGAACAGGTGCCGCACCCTGTTCGGCTGACCGTGGACGATCTCCGATCTCCTCAGCCAACACGTGCGCCGCTTCTTCAGCGAGCTCGGCCTCCTCTGCCTCTTCAAGAACAAGCACAACCACCTCTGGATCAGTCTCGAGCTCGACACCTGGCGGGAGTGGAATCTCTCCTGCATGGATCGCAGTGCGCTGGCTCGAGAGCATACTGAGATCGACCTCGATATGCTCCGGAACAGCTGCTGGAAGAGCACGAATTTCCAATTCCGGCGTGTGGATGGTCACAACTCCCGCCACATCAGGAGCAAGTTCGCCAACCGTCACAACCGGAACCGTCACGATAACCGGCCGAGCGAGATCAGGGGCATAGAACTCGACGTTCAGAATCTGCCGGCTCAACGGGTGCACCGCAACCTCGCGAATGAACACCGGATAACTCTTCCCATCAACGACCAGCTCAACGAGTCGTGTTGTGCCAGCCCGGTGATAGACACGTTCGAAGTCGCGTGCATCAAAGCTCACTGGCACCGGGGCGGGCACAACTGGTCCAGAGATGACTCCAGGAGTCTTTCCCGAACGACGAAGTCGCTTCACCTTCTTGCCAATGATCTCGCGCCGTTCGCAAGAGAGTACCGGATAGTCAACCATTGCCGCCTGCTCCGTCCCTCGCTCCGTCTCCACCAATCCGTCACTTGTCCTCCTGAGCTAGCCTACACGAACCACCGGCCGACGCCAAATCGTGCACGCCGCAGCCAATCCAGCTTCCCTGTCAACCGATCGAAACCGAACAGAGCACTCGAGTGGCAGAGAAGCCTTGTTTTAGATAGCTGAGACTATAGTGCAGTAAGCCCACTCTCTGTTTCTCGAGATGGGCGGCAACCGCCATACACCACCAGATGCATCCCGCGAATGGCTCCTGCGCGACACTGCATGCTGACCATCATCGACACGTAGCGCTTTCGGTGTCGGCGCCAACGAGCCTGAGAGCATCCTCGGTACGCCTGTGCATGACTCGCACGCGGCATATCTACTGGTGCACCGTTTCAGCGGAACCCGTCGATACAGGAGCTAAGGCCAACGGCTGCGGAGGACCTTTGTCTCTCTGCTGCATGACACATTAGCTACCCAGGTGTCATGCCTACCGGCACCGTTAAGACGCTAGGCTTGGCTAAGGAAAGGTGCGGAAGTCTACTCCACAGGTTCGAGGCACATGTCAAGTCTTGGCACTTATTCTCAGGCGACAGAGCTTCTCCTGCAGGCGATCCTGGCTGCTCGAGCACTTGGTTTCTTGGTTGGTGCTGCACGTGTCGTTCCAGCCGAGCGTGACAT
>CALIMB010000070.1 GCA_938028665.1 uncultured Thermomicrobium sp.
GTTCTCTTGACCGGGGACGGGTTCAAGATGGTAGCAGCGCGCTCGGTACTGCTCGAGATCACAGAGGAGGTCTGACCAGACCGTGGTCCAGGTTCCAGTGGAGGACTCGGCAGCTACCGCGGCCGCCGCCTCTTCCGGAGCAACACCTGGCTGAGGTGTGACGCGGAAACAGCAGAGGATCTCATTACTCCCCGGTACGTAGGAGGGATCCCAATATCCTTGTTCGGAGTAGAGTTTCACGCCAGGAGTGTAACGAACATTCCGCATACCAGTTCCTCCTTACTCTTTCTGTGCTGTGTTCGCCGAGCTATTGGTCTAGGTTAGTCCGGTCCCACCAAACCGCAAGATCGTGGGCAGCCAGCTTAGGGACTCCTATGAACCTTGCACCTCCTTCCTGGGTTTGACATGGTCCTGGGTTTGACATGGTCGAGTACCCACCAAGGACTCACCCCTCTCCTTCGATGGCAGCGAGCGCCAGACGTCGACTGCGCTCGGTGACAGCGCTGATCAGGGCAAGATAGGCTTGTTCAAAGGCTGCAATTCCCTCAACCTCAAGTTCACTAAAGACAGCCGACAGATCGAGTCCGAGAGTCTCGAGTTCTTGGAGGAGCGCGGCCGCATCAGTGGTCTGCTCATCGAGGACAGCCCGCACCTGGCCATGATCGAGGAAGGCCTCAAGCGTGGTTCGGGGGATGGTAGTGATTGTCTTGGGAGCGACGAGCCCTTCGATGTATTTGACATCGGAATAGTGCGGATCCTTGGTGCTAGTCGATGCCCACAGCAGACGCTGGGGACGGGCTCCGGCTCGGGCCAGTGCTTGCCAGCGGGGGGTGGCAAGCAGCTGGAGGAATGCCTGGTAGGCCAGCCGGGCATTGGCAATGGCGGCTTGACCGCGGAGTTGCTTGCGCTTGTGAGGATCGAGGGTTCCAGCGGCGACCCGGGCATCCAACCAGCGGTCGACCTTGGTATCTAGGCGTGACACGAACAGGGATGCCACTGAGGTGACTGTCGACAAAGGCTCACCGGCGGCAAGACGGCGTTCCAGCCCAGCAAGGTAGGCATTAGCAATCTCCAGATAGCGGTCAACCGAGAAGATCAGGGTAGCATTCACATTAATGCCTTCGGCAGTGAGGAGCGTCAAGGCTCGTACACCCGCTGCCGTCGCTGGGACCTTGATGAGGATGTTGGGGCGATCCAGTTGCCACCAGAGTCGCTTTGCCTCCGTCACGGTAGCGTAGGTGTCATGAGCAAGCCGCGGATCGACCTCAATGCTGACAAAGCCGTCACTCCCACCACTCTGTTCAAAAATGGGACGGAGGAGGTCGGCAGCCATCGCCACATCGCGCAGCATGAGGGCCTCGACGATATCGCCGGGAGTGAGCACGCCGGCGCTGAGCAGGGCGATTTCCGCATCGTAGAGAGGGGACTCGGTAATCGCTCGGTGGAAGATAGCAGGATTTGTCGTGATGCCACTCACGATTCCTGCTTGTACCAGTTGGGCCAGCTCACCGGAAACCAAAATTGAGCGGCTTAAGTCATCGAGCCAGACCACCTGTCCATGGGCGCGGAGTGTCGCCACCATCGCTGCCTCCTTCTGCTCGGTTCAAGTGTCCGTGGGAAAGGCAGCGCTTGACGACGCTCGAATGGGTGAGTGAGATGACCCATGTGGGTAAAGCAGGATTACCCAATGAGGTAGTCGCCTTGGTGAGTGGGAAGGCGGCGTAGGTACCAACTGACGGCTTCGGTGCGATTGCTCACGCCAAGGGTGCGGAATAACCGTTTGAGGTGATGCTTGACAGTGTTGGGAGAAATACGCAGTTCTGCGGCCAATTCTTTATTGGTGAACCCTTTCGCTAAGAGGCTGAGAAGTTTTTCATCGAAGGGAGACAGTTCAACTGGGGGGCGGTGGGTGAGCCAGCGTCGGGCACTACGCGGATAAACAAGTTGTCCTTGGGCGACCTGGGTGATCGCCTCCAGCAGGTGCTGTGGTGCCATGGTCTTGAGCACGAAGCCTTCGGCACCGCCAGCAACGACCTGACGGACTGTTTCGGCATCACCGAAGGCACTGAGAACGACCACCTTAATTTGGGGTGCGCGCGTTTTCAGAAGGCGAAGGCATTCAAGGCCGCTCAACCCAGGAAGCTGTAAATCAAGGACGATGAGATCGGGATGCTCCCTCTCACAGAGGGGAAGCAGCTCTTGACCGTCAGTGACCTCAGCGATGACCTTCGCGTGATGCTCGCGTTCAAGGAGATCGCGGAGCGCACTGGCGATGAGAGGGTGGTCATCGGCAACAATGACGCGGAGCTTTCTCTCAGCCATGGAGCGGGACCTCAACACGTACACGGGTGCCCTGACCTGGTGTACTTTCGATGGAGGCTTGACCCCCAATCAGAGTCGCGCGTTGGGCAATACTGAGAAGCCCATGTCGACTAGCTCTCAGTGGTGGCTGCGGTTGCTGTTCAGTGGAAAAGCCGCGGCCACGATCCTCGACAATGAGCACGAGGTGGTTACCGTGCACTGAGAGAGTGACGCTCGCAGTGTCGGTTTGCGCATGCCGGTAAACGTTTGCCAGGGCTTCCTGGACGATGCGATAGAGTGCCATACGCTGGGTCAGCGGGAGAGGAGGAAGCACTGGTGGAAGTGACAAATTGATCGTCAGGCCGGTTAGCTCTTCGTACTGAGCAACCAGATCTTCAAGCGCGGCCGTAAAGTCACCTTCAAGCAACCAGGTCCGCGTGGCATTGAGAAGTAGACGGAGATCCCCCAGAGCCCACTCAATACCGTGTGCAATAGTCGCCAGTTCTCTGAGGAGAGCCGCTCGCTGCACTCGCTCTTTCCGCTCAAGTTGAGCCCGCAAGGAGGTTAAGCGGCCCAGGACAGCGAAGAGGTTTTGCACCGGTCCGTCGTGGATGTCTAGCACGATACGCTGGACAAGATCGTGGGTAAGGGAAGTAGCATGATATAAGTGATTCGCAGAGTTGGTATTGTCTATGCACATTCTACGCCCCCTGTGATCCTGCATTAGGACGGCCTGCCTTCTTTCTGGCTCGCAGTGTGCGCAGTCAAGCAGGATTGTTGAGCCTCCCAGATACTGCGGGAGGCCAACTAGGGGACGGGACGGCTGGCTCGCCTCGCAACCAGCCTGGGGAGAGGCGAGACAGTGAACGACCACTTTCCACTGGAGGACCCCAGAGATCTTGCACTGATGTCCTCCATTAGGGACAGTAGTGCACCTCAATACCGAGTATGACAAGCGCGGGGTAGCTTCGGCAAATGCTGACAAGGGCACCTGTGACGGGATTTTCTTGACACTGCTGTCCCTTTCAGTTGCGAAACGCGTCAACGGGCGGCAAGCTTGCCACCCGTTGACCACTCCTACCCTGCAATAGTCTTGAGGGCGTGTCTTACCATAACTGGGCGTCGCGTGCCTGGATGGGATTCACCCCGGTGGGTCGAGGGCGTCAGAGTAGCTTCACAAGCTGAGCTGAGGCGACCATCATGGTTCTTTGCGTCAGCCGGATCAGCAAGGGTACCGTGCAGAAACTCGGCGTAGAGAGGTGGCCAGCGTAGGTGACACACAGTGTGCAAGGCCAGGTGCGCCCCGCACATGTTCCCTCTCGCCCGACTCCTTGTCCGTAAACGCGTAACGGTCCAGCAGCAAGCTATCACCTGTCGGTTGCCAGAAGAGGCACTAACCGTGGTTTTGGAGCCAAGCCTCTCGAGGGACCCGCGTCAGGATCAGGAAGATACCCAGGAGATCACCACCGGATGCGAAAGATTGAGAACCGTAGAGGTGCCCTCGGAAGAGTTGTGCTCGGGCAAAACCCAAGCAAGAGTGGGACAAAGAAGATTGCGCACGACGTGAGGACGGAGCGCCAGGATGAGCTCGTGGTGGCGTCGGCGTGCAGCGTTGTTGTGGACGGAGGTGAGGAGTACGCGAGGCGAGAGACCTGGTGCAAACTCCGACGCTATCAACGAGGTGGGAACTGCCAGCGCATGGCGAAATTCATGCCGCGGAACAAAGACAAAGGTGAGGATGGAGACTCACCTGTTCACGATAAGGACAAGCGTGTCAGATGGCTCGAGTAACAGTGCGATGATGAGAAAGCTGACAGCAGCCAACACCGCCGGGAGGAGAGACCGGGCCATGATAGTAGCGATCCGTTTAGGCTCAGGCAGCCGCCTTTAAGGAGGCCGTGGGTTAGCCGTGTCAAGCGTACTAAAGATTGTCAAGAGATAGCTCGTCCTCAGCGAACGGTGGAGAGTTTTGCATGGTCATACGAACTAATCACTGAGGCGCGCTGCTTGATACTCTTGGCCACGCTAGCCTGTGAGCGGACACGGATACGCGATTGGTGCGTCGTGTAGCAACGTTCCGAGAGGAGGCTTGCCCAAATTACGACATTCCCCTCGTCGTTCACATGTCAACGTCAGGAGCCAAGTATCCAACCCAAAAGCTGGGGCAGCGGAGACACGTGGGCAGCGCGAACTTGGCCGGCTTCTCTTTGGCCGATCAGCAGGTGAGAGGGCAACTCAGAGCAACGAGGGTTGCCCGCACTCTACCGAGCGCGTTGGGCAAGAAGCTCGCGCCAGACAGGACCATCGGGGTAGCGGTACTGTTCGAGCGACTCGCGTTTCATCTCGATTGAGTATCCTGGCCGTTCCGGCGGTAGATACCGTGCCTGTCGCACCCGGACGGGATCGACGAAGTGCTCATGCAGGTGGTCGACATGCTCGATCATGCGGTGCTCCATGGTGCCACTGACGGCGAGAAAGTCGAACATGGACAGATGTTGCACATACTCGCACAAGCCGACGCCACCGGCATGAGGACAGACGGGGACACCGAATTTGGCAGCAAGCAGGAGGACAGCGAGGACCTCGTTGACACCACCGAGCCGGCAGGCATCGATCTGGCAGAAGCGGATGGCACCCGAGGCGAGGAGCTGCTTGAAAAGCACCCGATTGGCACAGTGCTCACCGGTGGCCACACCAATCGGGGCTATGGCTTCGGCAATAGCCTTATGACCAAGCACATCGTCAGGATGCGTCGGCTCTTCGATCCACCAGGGATTGAACTCAGCCAGCTCGCGCATCCAGGCGATCGCTTCCGGGACATCCCAGCGTTGGTTCGCATCCATCATCAGCTTGCACGCAGGGCCAATGACATCACGCAGCAGTCGGGCGCGGGCACGGTCGTGCGCCAGATCTTGGCCCACCTTCATCTTGATAGCCGTGAAGCCCTGCTCCATGGCTTGGCGCGCCAGTGCGGCGACCTGCTCGTCACTGTAACCGAGCCAGCCAGCCGAAGTGGTGTAGCAGGGATAGCCGGAGCGGAACAGCTCCTGCTCGCGCTCAGCCCGGAATGGCGCTTGGCGACGCAGAAGCTCAAGCGCCTCCTCGGGAGTAAGTGCGTCAGTGATATGGCGGAAGGGAATAAGACGGACGAGCTGTTCAGGAGAGAGGTCAGCGAGGAGCTTCCAGACAGGTTTGCCGACGGCACGTGCCCAAAGATCCCAAACGGCATTAATAATGGCGGCTGTTGCCAAATGCAGGACGCCTTTCTCTGGGCCAACCCAGCGTAGCTGACCGTCGGCAGTCAGGCGATACCAGTAGCGGCCGAAGTCAGCAACGATCTCCTCCAGGCGTTGGCCCACGACGAATGGCTGCAGTGAATGGATGGCAGCAACACAGAGTTCGTTCCCACGACCGATGGTGAAGGTGAGACCATGGCCTTCCAGGCCTGGCGAGTCCGTGTAGAGGATGACATAGGCAGCTGAGTAGTCAGGATCAGGATGCATGGCATCAGAGCCAGCGAGCGTGAGCGAGGTGGGGAAGCGGATATCGAACACTTCCAGCTTGGTGATTGTCGTGGGCATGGGCCATCTCCTTTCGCCGTGGGCTCTCACCGGGTCACTGGGCCGGGTTCCGCCGGGAGAGCGTGAAAACCCGGCCCAGTGATCATCGCAGATGCGGTGTGGTTGTGGAAGGGCTGGAGCTGGAAGAAGATGAGGACTGTACGTCCCTCATCTCGACTGGCGACGATTGAGCGCAAAGGGGCACTTTCGGCCGGCAAGCAAGGCGGGACGCACACTCCGGTACACCGATTTCCAGAGCGCTTCCTTTAGCTTGGCGAGAGCCCCCCAAGGAGGCCGGCTTGCTGTAAATAGCGTCGGATATCTGCTGGCAGCTCCTCCGGGCCAACGCGGTGAACAAGCTCCAAGACGTTGGCAAGACCCTCCTCCCAGAGCGGACGATAATCCGGTGCATGATAGGTTTGCAGCTGTGTATCGATCGGCTGTCCGGCAGCGTAGCGATCACGTTGCTCTCGGAGCCAGGAGAGTGCAGCGTCATAGCGTTGTTCGAGTGCGGTAAAGCGGTTGAGTGTTTGGTGAATTTCGGCTCGGCGGGCGTGGCGGAGCCAGACAGCCTGGAATTCAGCAGCAAGAGGTTGAAGTCGTGCTCTGTGTTGAGCGAGTGTCGCAAGCGCGCGATCAAGGTTCTGTATTGCACTAGGTGTAGGTGCCGTCGGGAGGTTGCGGAGCATGGTGCGGAGCTCCTGGCTAGCCAAAAGCTTCTCCGCTGCGAAGACAATGAGGCGAGCGGCAAAGGTGTAATCGAGGCGCAGCTGGGGATCAGGTAAAGGAGTCCACGCGGTTAACGCGGCATCAGCGGCGTCACGGAGGTGAGTCAGGGCAGTCGGATCAACCGTTTGGATAAGGCGACCAACCAGTGGCTCGTCAAAGAGCGCAAGTGCACTATTCGAGCGGTTTGGCAAGCCGAGCGTGGGTGCGGTTACAGCGCGTCCCAGGGTATGGAGAGCCTCAATGCTAGCGTCATTGGCTGGTCGGTGGAAGTACTGGATCGCAAAAGCCGCATCGATCTCTTCTAAGGGAATATCTGGACCTGACCAGGCGGCAGCGGCACCGACAGCATAGGGGTAAAGGGAGAGGGAAAGCGGCTGATAATGGCCGTAGTCACCCCAGTCAGTGAGCAGCATACCGGAGGCACCGGCGGCTAATCCGTCACGAACAAAGGTGCGGATATTGGCGACAGCATTGGCGATCCGCGGGAAGAGGGTATTCCAGCTCGAGGTGCCTGGGCAGACCCAGAAGGTCCGGCCAAGTGATCCCAGGAGGCCCGCAGTGGGGTAGTGTTCCTGTGCCTCATAGTGCCAATCGAGCAGGAGGATGTCCTCCGGAAGTTGGCTGACGAGGTCTGGGTAATGCAGCAAAATGTCAGCCCAGATCATGATCCGCCGCCCGTAACGGGCAGCAAGGTCACGGAGGCGCAGGATATGTTGGAGGTAGAGGCGCCCCTTACCGAGTTGCTGTGCCAGCTGCTTTGACTGTCCTGTGCCAAGGTCCCACGTTTCATCGCAGTCAACGTTGAACCAAGGAGACGAAAAGTTGGGGAGAAATTCTGCGTAGAGCTCGTCGAGCAGCTGGTAGGTCTCCTCACGGGCCGGGGTCAGACTCCACCGCCAGCCAACTTCGTCGAGATGGGCGTATTGCGGCAGAGAGAGCAAGCGTCGCTGGTGGCCAAACGACTGGAAGTTCGGCACGAGCTCGATATACCGCTCCTGACAGTAGCGATCGAGCGCGAGGAGGTCGTCCGGCGTCAGGGGATCACAGCCAACACTGATCTCGGGGTGGCGTGAAAAGTGAAAGGTGTGTTCGATATAGAGCTGAAAATGATTGTACTTTAGGCTAGCGAGCAGGTCGATAAGGCGGAAGAGGGTCTGGCGGGTGGGAACTTTGCCACGGGAGACATCGAGCATAACGCCGCGGTGAGATACGACTGGCCAGTCAGTGACGGTGAGAGTGGGAAGTCGGCGGCCAAACACACGGAGCAGCTGGCGCAGGGTCTGTATTCCATAAAAGAGACCTGATGCCGTGGGAGCGGTGAGGACCACGCGGAGCGGCTCGATACGGAGGACATAGCCTTCAGAGCCGAGCTCGCTCCCGTGAGCGGCCGAGGCTGAACCGATCAGGAGCACGAGACGATTAGCGCCCTCGAGTGGATCGAGTGCTTTCCGGATATGAAGCGGAAGTCCAGTCATTTCTTGAACTGTTTCTTGAAGGAGCTGTGCAAGGGAAAGAAGCTGTGGTCCAGAATCGACCTTGAGGACAAGCTCGCTATCCCAGTCAAGAAAAAATGCCTGATCATGCGGACCACGCTCCAGACGGCGGGGTGGTGGCAGCAGGGGAATACCTCCGGTCATACAGTCCCTCCTCACTTTGCTCACGGATCGGAACAACCGAAAACGATGCTGGTTGCCAGACAAGCGCTTTTGACGATGTCACCACATACTGAGGGTCACCTCCTCGCTCGAAGAGCGATGCTGTACTGGACCACACAGCGAGACAGTTCCCGCCTGGGGAAGCCGCCGAAGCCCGACAGCCGTTGACAAGGCCAGGGTAGTCCGGCGCCCAGGGTGAGACCGTTTCTGCTTAGGGCGTGTCAACATCGTGGAACCTCCTGGCTGGGTCGTAAGGCTGTTGCCGTGGAGGAGTGAGTGAGCCGAGTACCACTGCCTGGCGAGCACCGGTGGCACGTGGGACATTGGTTGGTAGACCAAGATAGGCATCATGGGCAAGCAGGGCAAAGGCCATCGCCTCTTTCGCTTTGGCATCGATCCCGACAGCGTCGGAGACCCGCACAGGGATCGGTGCCAGGAGATCTTGAAGAAAGCGCAGGAGTGTGGGGTTGCGGGCACCTCCACCCGAGACGATAACCTCATCCAGGTCGTCTAGAGGCAGCCAACGCTGGTACGCTTGCGCGATCGCATGGGCAGTAAACGCGGTTGCGGTAGCAAGGAGATCACACGCTTGCTGCCAGTGGAGTGGTGAGGCAGCGGTGGTGGAGAGAACACCCTCAGACAGTCCAGCTTGCGCCAACAGTTGGCGAGCAAAGGGCAGGCCATAGCGCTCTCGTCCAGTGGTCTTGGGCGGGGGGCGATCGAGAAAGTCATCATGAAGCAGCTGGGTGAGGAGAGCATGATCCACACGTCCTGCGGCAGCCAGTAACCCATCCTGATCGAAAGAAGCTTGACCTGCAGTGAGCAAGGAGACGAGTCCATCGAGCACCATGGTGCCGGGGCCGGTGTCAAAGGCAAAGACCTCGGCAAGGGTACAGTTGGCCGGCAGGTAGGTGACATTGCCGATACCACCAAGGTTCTGCACAGCACGAGAGCGCTCGGGATGGCGAAGAGCTACCCAATCGAAGTAGGGCACGAGCGGTGCTCCTTGCCCGCCAACAGCAAGGTCAGCATCGCGGAACGAGGAGATGACGGGAACGCCAGTGCGGAGGGCAATCACCGCAGGATTACCAATTTGCAGTGTTCCAGCTGCCTTGATTGAAAGGGTGGGATCTGGATCCGGTTGATGCCAGACAGTTTGACCGTGCGAGCCGATAACGAAGACCTGTTCCAGGGGGACCCCAGCCTCTTGGCAGGCCAGCTGCGCAGCTTGAGCGAAGAGCTCTCCTAGAATCACGTTAAGGGTGCAGAGGCGCGGTAATGCACCCTCTGCCTGATCGAAGAGTAAGAAGAGTTCATGCCGAATCTCCGGGGGGATCGGGAAGGTGACAAAAGCAAGAAGCTTGAGTTGGGCTGTTTCGGCCGCGCCACTCACTGAGACAACTGCCGCATCGATCGCATCAGCTGAGGTACCGGAGAGAAGTCCAACGCAGATCCTCTCGCGGCTGCCGAAAATCCCATCTGACCTACTCATCATGCAGCCTCCGAAGAGAAGCGATAAGCTCCTCGTGGACCCGCTGGCGAATGGGAAGATGCTTGTCTTGGACTTTTGGATGGACACGGTTTGTAAGCAGAACGAACACAAGCTGCCGAGCGGGGTCGATCCAGAGGGAGGTACCGGTAAAGCCGGTGTGACCGTAAGCAGTTGGACTCCAACCGCGGGCGGGGAAACTGTTACCAGCAGGATCAGTGTGGGCCAGCACCCAGCCGAGACCTCGACCGGGGCACTGAGGTCGGGTCGCTTCCTCAATGAGCGACTCGGGTAGGAGGGTGTGACCATGCCAGGAACCGCGCTGCAGCCATAGTTGGCTATACCGTGCCAGATCTGCGGCCGTGCTGAAGAGTCCAGCGTGTCCAGCTATGCCGTCGAGTCCATAAAAGGCGTTCCCGTCGTGCACCTCACCGCAAATGACCTCCCGGCGCCAACGTGGGAACTGCGCTGCTTGCTTGCCAGCAAGCTGCATTTCATAAAAGTTACCGCGTTCGGTGGCAGCGATGCGTGGTCGCCAACTTGCTGGAGGGCAGAACAACGTGTTCTGCATCCCGAGGGGAGTGAAGATTTCAGCCATAGCGACATCAGCAAGGTTTCTCCGAGTAACAGCACGGACCACTTCACCCAGCAGGATGTAGTTTAGGTCGCTATAGAGGACCTGTTGGCCGGGTTTGCAGGTTGGCTCAAGTTGTGCAATGGCCGAGACATATTCTTCGGGTCCGTGAGCTTGCAGATAGAGTGGCTGCCAGGCAGGAAGTCCTGAGGTGTGACTTAAGAGGCGACGGATGGTGACAGCTGATCGCCAGCCAGCTCGTCCAAATGTCGGAAGGATCTCACCGACTGGTTGATCGAGATCGAGCCTGTTGCGGGCAATGAGCAACAGCACGGCTGGTAAGGTCGCGACAACCTTATTCAGCGAGGCAAGATCGAAGAGTGTCTCTGGAGTCATGGGAATTTCGTGGGGTTCGCGGCAAGCCCAGCCAAGGGCCCAGTGAAAGAGTAGCGTCCCGCGGTAGGTGGCGAGGGCAACAGCTCCGCTAAAGGCGCCATCGTCGAGGCCACGTGTGAGGATCTGCCTTACGCCAACGAACTCCGCGGAAAGAGTCGCCGCTCGCGAAGCATCCTCCATGCCTTCCCTCACTCCATCTCATCCAGGACTTGCCTTAGAGGGCTGAGAACCATGATGCGAAGAGATAGTTCAAGGATTACCGCAACAACGCTGCCGAAGGCAGGAAGTGTTGGGCGCAGAACCGGAATGACCATCGACGTCATAAGGCCCTCGTGATAGAGAGTTCGGCAAGCTGTGGGAGGCGGGCAAGCAGCTCTTCGCTGACATAGGCAACACGGCCACGGCAAAAGGTGGCTTGGACACGAAGGTCGGCGTCAAGGAGAACGAGGTCAGCATCATAACCTGGAAGAAGTCTTCCCTTGCGGTGGCCTAGCCCGAGCACTTTCGCTGGCACTGTGGAAAGCATGAGTGCTGCGTCCTCAAGCGAGATATCGACCATCTGTACGAGATTGCGGAGTGCTTGGTCCATGGTCAGGATGCTGCCAGCAATGGTTCCATCACGCAGCCGGGCAAGGCCGTCTTCGACTACTGCGGGACGTCCGGCGAAGTGAAAGGTCGTGCCTGGGGGAAGTCCAGCTCCTGGCTGGGCGTCAGTGACAATGACGGTACGATGTAGGCCGAGCGCACGGATCAGGATACGCATGACTGCTGGTACGACATGACGGCCGTCGGCAATGAGTTCACCGAAGGCGTGTTCTTGCTCGACGAGCGCACCGATCGGTCCTGGTGCACGGTGGAGCAATGGTGGCATAGCGTTAAAGCAGTGGGTCAAGAGTCGAGCACCGCGGGCGAAAGCCTCACGAGCCTGTTCATAAGTTGCGTCGGTATGTCCGAGGGCAACCGTAATGCCTGCTTGCCGGAAGCGATCCAGCAGGATCATGGCTCCGGGAAGTTCAGGGGCTAGGGTTATGATACAGCGGTAGCCACGTACAGCATGGAGCAGTCGTTCTGCAAGGTTCACATCTGGTTGGCGAAGCCAGGATGGGTGATGAGCACCGTGGCGATCCGGGTTCAAGAAAGGGCCTTCGAGATAAATCCCCAGAGGTTGAGCACCAGCTGCAGTGCGCTGAGCAATGGCTTTGGCCGCAGTGGAGAGTTCTGCCTCCGGCAACCCGTCAGGGACACCGACCACATTGATCAAGAAAGCAGTAGTGCCTGTACGCACGACCCACCAGGAATAGGCGAGTATTTCTTCGGGATCCGTCGTGTGAAGGGCGAAGCCGCCGCCGCCGTGGGTATGTAAATCGAGGAAACCGGGAAGCAACAGGAGCCCTGTCGTGTCGAGGATCAGGCCGTTGGGTGGTCTGTGTGGGCCAAGGGCAGTGATTTGGCCATCGGTGATAGTTAAGGAGGTGCCGATCTGTCGGCTCCCTCCATCCACAACTTCTCCGCCGGCGAGCGTGAGGAGCATGATCACCTCCTCAAAGCGTCTGAGTCACTTTTTGTAGACCACGCGGGTGATCTGGGTCGAGCCCACGCGCGCGAGCAAGACTGAGAGCGAGGAGCTGCCCGGGGATGACGGCGACGATCGGGGACAACCACTCCGCAATAGCCGGCGGCAGCGCCAGAGCAAGATCCGCTTGAGAGAGAAGAAACGCATCATCACTAATAATGGCGAGAGCTGCCTGTTGCTGGCGGAGTTCGCCAATCAAGCGAACAACATCGTCAAAGACGCGACCAGTTGGCGCCACAGCAATGATGGGAAAACCGGGTTCAATGAGCGCGATGGGGCCGTGCCGAAAGTCAGCAGAAGAGTACGGTTCAGCTACAATGAGGCAGGTTTCCTTTAGCTTCAGTGCGATCTCAAAGGCGGTTGCATAGTTGAAGCCGCGGGCTAGGACCACAAGGTGGCGAGCTGAGAGAAACGGTTCGAGTCGATTAGAGAGGTCACGGTTGCGCTCCAGGGTTTCGTAGACAAGTGTCGGCACGAGACGGAGTTCGTGATGCCGCACACTATCTTGAGCAAGTGCCACACTCAGGGAAGCAAGCGCCAACAGCTGGGCTGTGTAGGTCTTCGTAGCGGCAACAGCACGCTCCTCTCCGGCAAAGAGAGGGAGCACCAGTTCAGCTGCTCTTGCGAGTGGTGCGGAAGGATCGTTTGTGATGGCCAGAGTCAACGCGCCCTGCCGTCGTCCCTCGGTGATGACCGTGACGATATCGGGTGAATAGCCACTTTGACTGATACCGATAACCAGGGATTGGGTGAGGGTTGGCGGTCGTTGGTAGAAGGTAAAGAGGGATGGGGTTGCCAAAGCGACCGGGAGTTGATTGTAGGCTGCCAAGAGATACTGAGCATAGCGTGCCGCATTGTCGGAAGAGCCACGTGCGGCGATCACAACAAACCGAGGCGAGAACGCACGAATGCGGTCAGCGACATCGTGGACGATAGCGCAACTCTCCGATAGGAGACGGGCCAGGACGGTTGGTTGTTCAAAGATTTCCTGTTCAAACAGCGACACGATTTCCCTCCAACTTCCGGCGAAAGGTGGGGAGGTCAATAACCGTACCGGACAGACGGGATTCCTCGGCAGCAAAGGCAAGCAGATGACTCTCCACTGACTGGCGAGCAGTGGTTAAAACGTCGGAGCGCTCCCCACGAACGGCTTGGACAAACGCACGGATGAGTCCATAATCACCGCCACTATGCCCTCCGATTGGGGGCCCAAGGCGAATGGTTTCGACCGTCCCAGTGAGATGGTCAGCGACAAGAAGCTCGCGGCGGGATTCGTTGGCGAGAAGGGTTGCACGAGTTCCGTCAATACGAACGGTTCGACCCTCAACGTGGGATGCGCCTTGCATCGTGAGCGAAACAGCGAGTTTCTCGGCAAACTCCATGAGAACGACCTGATGATCAACGGCCGTATTATCGCAGTGGTAGACACAACGACCGTACGGGCCAGTACGGAGTGCATGCAGGATCGCAGCAGGATCTGGATTGGGAGAGACGGCATGCTGCAAAGCGCCCCCCGCTGCGAGGACCAAATAGACCCTTGGCGCATAGTACGGGCACTCATCAGCAACTGGACAACCATCGGTACAGCGGAGCGGGGCGCCAGGGGGAGCTTTCTCGGCAGTGAAATGGGTCAAGGAACCGAAGGAAACCAGGCGTTCGCAGGGACGGTTGAGAATCCAGACGAGAAGATCGAGGTCGTGGCAGCACTTGGTCAAGATCATCGGAGAGGAACGTTGCGTGTTTGCCCAGTTGCCACGGATAAAGCTGTGGGCAAAGTGGTAGAAGGAGAGATTCTCGCGCCAGTCGACCGAGACGATCTCGCCTAGGCGACCGTGGTGGACCAGGTCATAGATCGTGCGGAAGAAGGGCGCATACCGGAGGACATGTGCGATCTGCAGCATCCGGCCTGTTTGCTCAGCAGTCGTCACCAGGGCAAGACAGTGCTCGGGTGTCGTGGCCATCGGTTTCTCCAATAGGACGTGGTAACCGATGTTGAGGAACGCGATAGTGCTTGGGAAGTGGTCACGATCCATGGTAGCGTTGATGAGTGCGGGTGCAAGCTGCGGCTGTTCAGCTAATTCCTCCCAGGAGCGAAACTGCCGTTCGGGAGGGATACCGTGCTGCTGGGCAAAACGGGCTCGGCGTTCGTCGTTGGGTTCGGCAACGGCGACAAAACGGAGATCCCAGGGTACGCGGAGGGCATATGTGCCGTATGCGAGGATACCACGATTTCCTGCACCCACCATGACCGCTTCGACCGGCTGCTGCATGAGTGGCCCTGCCTCCTCTTCGTGGAGCTCGTAATAGAGTCCGTTGTTCGGTCGTTTTGTTGCTCTGCGTGAGTTTCACGTAGAGCGGTGCTGGATGATTAGCCAACTCGTCCGCTCCCGTGCTGGAGCGGACGAGTTGGCCCAACGCTGCGCCGTTATACTGGTTTTAGTTGGCCGGTCCAGATCATTATGACAGCAAAGTTATCACCGTACGGTGCGTTGAGATAGATGGGATCGCTATCAGGTGGCCAAGGTTGAACGCGTACTCCCTCACGGACCGGGTTGTTTCCATAGCGCTCCCAGAGCGGGATAATGGGAAGAAGTTCATTAAAGGCAAGAGCCAGTTTTGTGATATTCTGCCGCTGTGCCTCGACATCAAGGCCGAGTCCGGCGTCAACCACCATCTTCTCCAAGTCCACCTCGCCTAACATGTCCGTTGTCTGCTTGAGTTCGAAGCCGATGCCGCGGCCACCCTGGTTAACAGCCATGGGAATATTGTGGGTGAACAAGTCCTGGACAAAGGCGAAGTGTGGATGGGGGTTTGTGCTGGATCCCCAGGCTTGGATGGCAAGCTGGAAGTTCCCTTTATCGACCTCGATCGGTTGCTGGGAGTAGGTGACACTCCGTGGTGCGACCTTAATCCCGAAGCGGGTGAGTTGGTCAGCAAGATTCTGTGCAGCAGCCGACCAGTCAGCAAATTCAGCAGGGAAGAGCAGTTCATATTCTGCATTCTTGCCGTCCGGTGTCTGCCACGTGTCGCCGCTCTTCCGCCAACCAGCCTGCGTGAGCAGGTCGGCGGCGCGATTCGGGTTGAGCTCATAAGTGTTAAGCTTGGCAAGGTCCGCTTGCGGGATCCAGTCAGGCACCAAAATGTCGGAGAAGCCAGCCATATACTTGACCGCCTTACCGGAGTCGCCAAGCGAGACGGTGCCGTTCTGGACACGATCGATAGCGTACGCCAGAGCCTGGCGAGCGCGCTTGTCACGGAACTCCGGCAGTTTGTCCATGTTAAAGAGGCAAGGAGTCGAGCACACTCGCCAACAGTGAGACCGTGCCGAATGGGCATGGGATGACAGCCAACAAAAGAGCGAAAAGCCGGATCGAGGATGTTCCCCTCAACAGTGCAGCCATTTAACGGGTTTGGGCGATCAAAGACAACAAAAAGGCATCCTGCCTGGGCCGCAGCCTGTTGGGCGAGTGCCAAGGTCGACAGATAGGTGCTGTAGCGGACACCGAAGTCCTGGAGGTCAAAGATGAGGGCTTCAAGCTCTTGAAGGACCGACTGCGGGGGTTCTCGTCGAGAACCATACAGACTGAAGATTGGAAGACCAGTGCGACTCTCGTGCATATCGTGGAGCTCTTGGCCTGCCTGGCTCTCTCCGTACAGGCCATGCTCAGGGCTAAACAGGACGCGAAGATCTACTCGCCCACTCTGCAGCAGTATGTCGATGGTCCGTTCAAATTGCGTATTGATACCAGTTTGATTGGTAATGAGTCCGACACGTTTACCCTCAATCGATGGACATCCCCCTTCCAGAAACACTTCGACGCCGGTGCGAACCCGCTGTTCGATCATAGGCTCTTTCCTTCTGACAACACGGCAATATTTCTCCGCGCCTCGATCGGCACGCCACTGTTTTGTACGTCATCCTCGACGTACCCTCCGGCATGGGGTGAGCGATCAACTGGACGACCATGTGAACACCTCTCGGCCCGATGTCAGCAAAGTCGATTGGCCATGGCTCGGTCCAGATTATGATAGCGCTATCTGCGTGAGCCCGGTTTCTACGACGCGTTCCTGCCACCTCCTTTTCAAGCCTCCGTCCACCGTTCGACTGACAATCAGAGTGCTTGGGAACGCGAGGGAGAGCCACCGGAGTTCGCGTGCTTGTTCAGTGTCCGGCAATAATGGGTGGAAGGAAAGCGAGTATGGTTTTACGCTGTTTACAACACAGAGACTGCGACATTTCTACTACCGTGGAGCGATTGCCCCCAAGTAGAGAAGAGCTTCAGGAGTATGACCTGTACCTAATGCAGGTAAGAACTGCCAGATCTACGAGTTCGTCTGTGAGCAAGATCGCGCAGATAGTCGAGCACCTGACGGTCGATCCAGTCGGCGTCGAGTGGGATACGCTCCTCAAAATTTTCATTACCGAGCAGCATGCTATAGGCCTGGCGCGTCGCCTCGTCCCATTCCCCATGAGCCGGCCCGTGGTAGTAGCCGAGCGTGCGCATGAGCTCCTGGAGCTCTTGCAGTAGTGCTCCGACAAGGGGCAAACGGTCTTCCGGGCTTGGTTTTGCAAAATAGAGTTGCCAGATCCTATAGAGGCGTTGCAGCTCTTCAACCGGATTGGGATGATCATCAACACGGAGGTCGATCATGCGATCCGTGTACCCGCCATAACCCCCTCGTTCCTTGACAACCAGCAGTGCGGCAGACTGGCGACCACGCCGATCACCGCCGGCACGATCGCCCGCAGCGAGCGCAGCGAGCAAGCGCGCAGCAAGTGGCCCAGACGTCGACTCGAACGTCTCAGCCATCGCATTGACAACCGCGGGACCGACCAGGATATTCCCTTGCACTGCATAGCCGGAACCGACACGCCCCCCAGCCCAGGCATGGCAACTGCTGCCGGTGAAGGTGGCAGCACCACCGCGCGCATCGACAATGCCGACTTGCCGGAGCTCTCGCTCGGGATCATCAGCAAGGAGCCGCGCCAGTGTCTCCTGTGCTGCATACCCAGCCGCCAGGAGTTCCAGGCCGCGGGGGCCATAGGAGACGTTAGCATAGGACTGCGTGGCAAGAGCTCCCACTCCCGCCCGTGCCCAAGGGACTACCGCACCAACAGCGAGAAACTTGGAAGCAACAGCAATACCAAGCTCGCCCGTCGCAAGATCGACGGCAACAAGAGAGAAGGTCGAAGGATACACTGCATGTCCTCCTTGCATTGTTCCCACCCTAACCGTTGGAGGATCGAGCAACCAGTGTTTGTCTTATTCGGCTAGCGCTCACCTCCCTGTTCTCAATACCTCGATTTTGACCTGTTTGGACATAGCCCTGACTCTAACCGGCAACAGCCCGGACAACTGCTCAACCAGTTGACCAACGCATGGCTGTTGCCCCCTGATCGCAGTTGAGACCACAGACAGGCATGAGCTCACACCAGCACGCCCTTATCTACCACCACGGGCGTATCAGCTGTAAAGCACGTCCATCCTGTTCCCAACGCAGCCAACCAAGACCGACAAGTATTGCCAGACAGGCGGCAAGTTCCCGGCGCGAGCCCTCAAAGTCGGGCTGGGTAGGAGTCTTGTCTGTTCCCGAGACTGGTGCGGCAGCTCGATCGACGACTGCCAGAGCATCGGTGAGCCAGCGTTCTGCAAGTTCGAAGCATGACCAGATCCTGCGCTCGGCAAACCGTTGGCCCAGCCACTGGGCAGCCGGATGCTGTGGGAGACACTCAGCGAGGAGTTCTGGCCGTCGGATGAAGGCACGGCTCTCAGTAGTCAGCTGGAACTTGCGCCCGCCCTTACCGCGACCGTCCTTATCCTCGAAGTCGCGGGTGTAGGGACAACGAGTGGTCAGGGGGCAGTTGTGCTCGTAACAGCGCGGGATTCGCCGTGTGAGTGGGCGCAGGAGGTTGATCCGACCAAGCAGGAGCAGGACCCCAGGTGCAAGAGCACCAGGATACTCAAGTTCGGCCTGGTGGACACACATAATGCTGTTCTCGCCGAAGGCAGCGAGCTGGCTCGCGAGGGCCGCGGGGCTTAGGCAGGGCGCATCAAGCGTCACAGCTGTTCTCCCGGGACGAAGAGATCGCGCGTGGGGATGATGCACGCCTCGCCACGCCGGGCGAGCTCTTCGATCCGTGCGAAGACGCGACGAAACCGCTCACGGGCTTCCGTCTCGTCGTCAGCGTGCTCTGGTGCAGTGAAGGTACGCCGATCGCCAATAAGGACCAGGAGCGAGCGGGCCCGGCTCAATGCCACGTTGAGGCGTCGCCACTCCGCATGCAGCGAGCCAATCACTCCCTCCGAATTGCTATTGACAAGGCTAACGATGATCACCTCCCGCTCGCCTCCTTGGAAGCGGTCCACTGTATCGACGCGGAGGTCAGCGAGTGATGGATGCGCCCGGGCAAGGCGCTGGCGGAGCAGCGTGTTTTGGCGTCGGTAAGGCGAGATGACGCCGATCTGCTCGATCACTTTCTGGTGGAAGCGTTCGGGGAGGCCACGCAAGAATGCTGCCAGTAGTTGGGCAACCAGCTCGGCTTCTCGCTCATTGGCGCGCCCCTCGTCGTCAGCTTGGAAAAGAGCACCCGAGTCGCGAGCGAGCGGATCGTCACTCGTATCAAGGTACAGGATGGGCGGACTCTGGCCAAGGAGCCCAGCAGGAGGATCAGCCCCCAGCTCGGCAAGCCAGTGGGTGAGACGGCGCTCAGCAACGCGCTCGTCAGCCGGCCGGAGGGCATCCTCATAGAAGACGTGGCTGACCAGCTCACAGATGGGCCCGTTCATCCGGTACTGCTCAGTGAGGCGAATACAGGCTAACGGGTAGCGCCGATGCAGACGTTCAAAGGCCGAGGTACGTAGACTGTCTCCCCGAAGGATGCCAAGCCGCTCGAGATCTGCCCACGGCTCGAGCACCGTCGGTGTCATGACCACTGGCGGCAACTGATTCTCGTCGCCGACGAGGACGAGTCGACCCCGGTATCCGAAGGGCAGACGCCGGAGGGCCTGCAAGAAAGCAGGTTCGGTGGCCTGCGCCGCCTCATCAACGATAACGGTCTCGAAGGTGAGACCGCGGAGCTCAGCGGCATCGGCGGAGCCAAGTGTGGCAACGAAGACCGCGGCGTGCTCGCGGATGATCTGGGCACGCTCACTGGTGACCAAGAGCGTCTCGATTGCTTCGTCATCTGAGCCTGGCGGCTGGCGACGACGCTCCGGCGGGAGTCCGGAGCGTGTTGGGAGGGTCTGAGCGGCAACGTCCTCTTCCATATCCTCGCGTTCGCTGCCGACACGGACGAGGAAGGGAAGAACTTCCGGTGCCGTCTGAGCGATTTTGAGCACCACCTCATTGGCCGCACGGTGCGTATTTGTCAGCACCAGCACCGGTCGACGTTCGGGCGAACGCACCGGATCGAAGAGGGCACGCCCGACGAGGAAACGAACCATTGCGGCGATGAGGGCGGTCTTGCCCGTTCCAGGAGGACCTTGGATAAGCAGGAGATCACCTGGGGCGAGCGCTGCGACGGCCGCGAGGGCACGTCGCTGGGCCGCATTGAGTCCCAAGGTGGCCCACGTGGGAAGTGGTGTGTCGGTCCGGATAGATACAGGCTGGCGCAGGCCAAGAATCGTCTGGGCGAGCGGCGGGAGCTCCGACCAGCGCAACATGCGCCCGCGCACTGGGGTCGCTACCATTGCCGAAACGAGGAAGTCAGCCAACCCTTCAAGTTGCCAGGCACGCATGTCAAAACCAGTGAGTTGATCGACGCGATACGTTGGTTCCTGGTCATGGGCGGTGAGGGGCACGCGGTCATCGAGCTCTACCTGAAGCGCGAACTCCTGCAGATCGACCACACGACCCTGAACGGAGAAGAGTTCACCAGGACGCGGGACACGCCCAAGGAGGTGATCCGACCACTGAGGAGTGATCAGGACGATGTCATCCTCGCGAATGCGGGTGTCGAGCCGGCGCTGAGGGCGGACAAAGGTAGCAAAGCGTCCGTCCTGGCGCTCGAGGCGGAGATCGGCCAGCGTGATACCTTCCCGTTCCAGGATGTCAGGCGAGGTGTGGACAAGGTGGAAGAGAAGCTCCCGCTCGGCACGCTCTTCCGCTTTGAGCTGACGGTGGAACCACACCCAATAAGAGAAGAGGGGAGGCGGAGCATAGCGGAAAAGCCCCTCAAGCGTACGCCCCTCGCGGTCGCGGCTGCTCGGACAAACCTGGCGCTGGCGGGCCACACAGGTGCGGCATGGTGGACGATCGTTGAGCAGGTCGAACTGGCCAGAGACGTCCGGGAGGCGCCAGTTGCGCGTGGCATTATCGAGACGGTAGCGGTCATACCCTGTGAAGAGCCCGCTTGCCACACAATAGTAGACGTTGCGCGCTTGGATGATAAGGTCAATGATCCGCTCGTCCGGCTTTGCGAGGTCGAGACGAAGCCGTCGCACAATTGGATGGTCACCGAGTGGCTTGGTCACGATATTCTTCCCATCGACCAGCTCGACCACGGCATCAACTTCGCGGAAGCCGAGACTCTGCAGGAGTTCGCGATAGGCAAGTGCTTGGAGACCGCCAGGGAAGCGCTCACCGGTGAGCGGATCCCGCTCTCTGACGGACGACTGTGTTTTGACTTCAGCGATGCAGAGCCGACCAGTCGTGGGATCACGTGGCACCTCGACTCGATCAGCCCGGCCAGAAAGACCACGGGTTGCGGAGTAGAAGAGGCGTTCGAGATAGAGTTCGACCGTTCCGCTCGCGACACCACCAGCGCTGATCTGCTCGAGGATGGCACCAGCAGCGGTGAACGACTCCACAAGGTCCCGTGGCGCACCACCATCGCGGGTTTTGTGCGTCGCGAGGAGCGTTTGGAGCGTCCGTGTCCACTCACGCCAAACACCAGCCCGGTAGGCCTGAGCAGCCCGATCAGGATCCTGGGTCCTGGCATATTCCACGAGCGCACGGCGGTACCCGGTGTGGACAGCTCGGCCACGCACTTCACCGAGGTACGGCGCAGGCTCACGCGAGTCGCGCGGGAGTACCAGGAAGCGTTCAAAGAGCACTTTCAATGGGCAATTATAGAGGTCCTCGATGAAGCGACCGGTCACCGTGTACTCAGGAGCAACAATGAACTTGAGGAGAACAATCTGCTCATGTCCGCGCTTGGTACGGGCACAGACAGCCTTCAGAACCTGCAGAAGGAGAGGTTCGTGCTCTTTGCGACGCAGACGCGCATCGAGGACATGCCTGAGCACCGGAAAGTAGTGCGAAAACGGATTCTGAGTGGTGCATCCTGGGTACCACTCATGGGCATAGACGATACAGGAGCCGAGGTCTCTGCCATCTTCGGTCTTTGCTTGGAGGATAATCCTATGCGGCTCTGGTTCCCTTATCGGCTCGACGAGGATTGGCACATCAAGCCACTGGGGCTCACCACAGCGCATGCGGAGATGGTGCCAGAGGTCCAAGGTTCGGCTGGAGGTCGGGGAAGTAGTCATCTGGGCCATTAAGAGGTCCTCTCCGGTCGTTCTGGCGCTTCAGGAACCCACAGTGCGAGGGCGAAGCGTTGCGTCGCGGCGAGCGCGTCGTCGCCCCACTGTGCGGTCAGTGCGGCGACGAGAGCCCGGAAGAGGTCGCGGGGTGATGCTTCCACCGCGAGCTGGCGGAGCTCGCTTTGGGCAGTCTGATCTTCTGGTGTCACCAGAAGAAGTTGGAAGACGGCTTCTGCTCGGCGGAGCAGCGTAGCTAATCCATCGGAATCATCGTTGGTCATCAGCCCTGCCCGTCGCGCCAGCCGCAGCAACCAGGCTAATGCAGTCTCATTTCCCTCACCACGAAGAAGCGCAACGCGGGCGCGGAGAAGTGCCCAGACGCACCACCATCGCTCATCCGTTGCAGCCTCACGCCAGGCGTCCGCAAGCCGGCACACCTCTGCCTGGTAGAAGGCGCGTTCGTCATCCGGGAGTTGATCGAGTGTTGGAAGAAGCTCAGCCACGAGACGCTCCGCCGGAAGCAATTTCTCCTTTGACTCCCCAGGGACAAGCCGGAGGAGGTCACTGACGAGACGGTGGAGCGCCCAGCCAAGTGCAATGCGCTGCTGATGCTCGGGGAAGCGAGTGATTCGGATGGCACGAGTCAACGCTGTCTCCGCAGCGCGGAGATCCCACGTCGCCAGCGCTCGGTACGCGTTGGCCAGTTCGTCGGCAGCGATGTCTTCGGCCATTGAGACGAGGGTGCCGTTCAAGTCGAGAAGTGCACCGAGACGCTCCGCGGCGAGTGCGGCGACAATCGCTTCCTGGATCAGGATGGCTCGCGAGACACGGCGTTTTGTGACGCTGGGAATCTCAACGACCGGATCCTCGCCAACAAAACGACGTTGCCGAAGTTCCTCGACCAGCTGGCCAACACGCTCGAGGAGAACCCACGTCGCCTCGGGATTCAGAGCGCGTTCGGGCTTGCTTACTGGTGGCTCCTCCGGAACAGGCCGGACAGCCATGCGGCAGATCCTTCACTGGTAGCGTATCCGAACCTCGGTGAAGGATCGTAGCCGAGAGCGCGGGGAAGTGTCCAGGGATACTGCGGCAGGATCAACAGCGCTCACCTCCGTTCCACACACTGTGTCATTGGGTACCGGGCCTGGAGCCGATCACTACTGGAGACGAAATCGATGAAGTTCCTACCAGACTGGACCACCACACGCTGGGCGGTACATGAAGCATGGCGCTGAGAAGCGCCCAACGCGATCACTTGTGCCACAGCAGAAGGCAAGACACCACGAGAAAGCACTGCAGTCCACCCACCTGCACATGTTCCGCTTGTCGGTGAACGAGTGCAGTTCTCCGCCGGTCATACAGTAACCCACACTGTGGCGGTATACTCGAACCCCAAGAGGCTGCTGCCGAGGTGAGCGGGGTCAGGCGGCACAGCCGCCCGGTGGCGGCTGGCGGTGGATGGGGAGTGACGGGCACGGAAGATACCCGTGTCGCGGGCACAAGGGGGTATCGCATGGCAGAACAGCTCGTTCATCCGACGCCGATGCGCGGCGTGCCACAGCCAAGGCGCGAGGACGTCCTCAGACACCCTCGCCTCTGTGTCCTCAAGCATCCGTTAGTGACTGCGCTCCTGACGGTCGCACGTGACGAGCACACCCCACCGGCTGAGTTTGAGCGTGTACTGCACGAGCTGACTCGTTTCCTCCTCTATGAGGCGCTGCGCGAGGAACCGCTGGAAGTATTCCGTGTTCCCTCGCCAACTGGGGAGGAGGCCGATGGTGGCGCGATCTCTGCCGGTCTGGCGGTACTGGCGATCCTGCGCGCTGGGCTCGGTATGCTGGCCCCGCTCCGCCAGTTGATCCCTGCCGCACCAATCTACCTGGTTGGCGCCCGGCGTGATGAAGCAACGCTCCGCTCGACGATTTACTACAAGAAGCTTCCTGGTCGGTTCGATGTACTGCGTCACGTGGTCATTGTCGACCCGATGCTGGCCACCGGTGGTTCAGCCGTGGCGACGGTCGAGCTGCTGCGAGAGACCTTCAGCGGACCGATCTCGTTTCTCGGGATCATCGGGGCACCATACGGTGTCCAACACCTCCTCGATGCCGATCCGGATGTGCAGATTTACCTCGCCGCGTTAGACGAGCGGTTAGACGACCGCGGCTTCATCATACCGGGGCTCGGTGACGCTGGCGACCGGCTCTTCGGTACGCACTGAGTGCTCACATGACCGGGCGATGAGAGGCAGCCGGCAAACCACAAGCGCGTGGAGACCGGACGGAGTTCCAGGCCGGTGAGACGACCGCGTACAGCCAAAGGGAATCATCAGCGGCAGGGAGCAAACTTCTTCCTCCGCTTCCTCATAATCTGCGCCCTTGCCGTGGTACTGGGATGGCCACAGCTACCGACTCCGAGGACCAGCGCACAACCTGCCGACGCGCCGAGCGCGCTCGAGTGGTCGGTTGCGGTAGATGCGGCACGCTGCCGCGCTGGAGCCAGCGCCGTCATCCCACCTTGTCTGGAGCAGGTACCTGGACGTCTGGAGCGGATTGATCCTGACGGCGAATGGTGGCGAGTGACTTTCATCACGCGCCAGCAAGCAGCCGACTGGATTGCCCAGTTGCTCACTCGGCCAGGGGTAGCATTCGTCGAGCCTGCGGTGCGGTTGAGCTACCAATGGATACCGGGGGATCCACTCGTCCCGCAACAAAGCTGGCTTCAGGTTACTGGATTTCCCACTGCCTGGGACGACACGCGCGGGCGAGCTGACGTGGTGGTGGCGGTCATTGACTCAGGCATAGCAGCTGACCACCCTGACCTGGCGGAGAACCTTCTGCCGGGATACGACTACTTAAACCGTGATCCGATTCCGGAAGACGAGGTAGGACACGGCACTGCCGTCGCGGGGATCATCGCCGCAGCAGTGAACGGGACAGGAATCGTGGGAGGTGCCCCAGGGGTGCGGATCCTCCCGCTGAAGGTGGGGGATCAGGTCGGGGCGAGCTCCCTCGCTATTGCGGAAGCGATCTATGGAGCAATCGAGCGTGGCATACACGTGATCAACTTAAGCTTGGGCGCGGACACACCGAGCGCAACGCTGGAGCAGGCGATCGAGCAAGCATACAACCGAGGAATCATTGTCGTCGCGGCTGCGGGGAATACGCCAGATGCAGTGACCTTCCCAGCCAGCTATCCAGAAGTGATCGCGGTTGGTGGTGCAACTGCGGATGGGAAACGGCTAGCGAGCTTCACGTCGCGGCTCACGCGGGTCGATCTTGTTGCGCCGGCGGAAGAGATCCTCACAACAAGCTGGGATGGGCAGCAGGCAGGTTGGGAGACCCGTACAGGCACCTCATTTGCCGCGCCGATGGTGAGTGCGGCAGCTGCGCTTCTGCGCTCAGTTGCTCCTGACAGTAGCGTTGAGTGGGTGAGACAGACATTGCGGGAGACAGCCCGCCCGCTGGATCCGCCTGGTCAACCGGGAGCGGGGAGCGGACTGCTCGCAGCGGACAAAGCGGTAGAGCGTACCGTCGTGCGTCGGTTCGCCCAGACATGGCAACGCGCTGATCTTCCGGTGGCAACGCGAACAGCGACACGCTCCTGGCTGTGGGGGCCGAGTGCCTTCGCCGTGACTCGCGAGCCATATCGGGAAACACTAGCCGGCACGCGTGCGGTAGCCTACTTTGATAAGGCTCGGTTGGAGCTCACCAACCCTAACCGACCACCAGACGATCCGTGGGCTGTGACTTCTGGACTCCTAGCGAAGGAGCTCCTTACCGGACTCCAACAAGTCGGCGATACCACGTTCGTTCGGCGGCAACCGGCCGAGATACCGGTTGCTGGCGACCCTGATGATCCGCTAGCACCAACCTATGCCACGCTCGGCCAGGTCCTCAGTACTGCTCCGCCTGGGGAAGGGGAAGTGCTTGTCTGGGCAATCGACCGCACAGGAAGGATCGAGCAGCAAGCCCGGCTGGCGCAATACGGTGTGCACGCCGGGCCATTGGTGGCAGAGACAAAGCACCGGGTAGCTTCGGTTTTCTGGGACTTTCTCCAGCAGCGCGGTCTGGTCTACCTGGGTGGGGCATTTCGCACAGATACACTGTTTTGGCCGCCGTTTGCCGTGACCGGCTTTCCGATTACCGAGGCGTATTGGACACGCGCGAAAGTTGCGGGGGTTGAGCGCGACGTGTTGGTACAGTGCTTTGAACGGCGCTGCTTGACCTATACACCAGATAACCCACCAGGTTGGCAGGTCGAGCTCGGCAATGTCGGGCAGCATTACTACCGTTGGCGGTACGGAACGCTTCCAAGCGGGCCAGCACCCAATGACCCGACGCTGATGGCTCCGGTGGACAGTAGCGGGCCTGGCTGAGGCGGCGTAGACTGGGCCCGGAACAACACCGGTGACTAGTCACTGGTGTTGGAGGAGTACGGGGCACAGTGCCGAGATTCATGGGGACATCGCCGGGTGCCATGACCGAGCGGCGCACCCGGAGCTGGCAGCGAACGCTCGCCGCCCTCTGGCTTGCTCAGACCCTGACGATCGTCGGGTTCAGCCTGCGAACCCCGTTCTTGCCCTTTTTCATCGCCGAGCTCGGCGCACGGAGCCTGGAGGCACAGGCTCTCTGGGCCGGGGCAATCAACGCCGGTGGTGCGGCCGTCATGGCCATCACCGCACCACTCTGGGGTGCAGTGGCTGATCGCTACGGGCGCAAGTTGATGGTGCTCCGAGCGATGCTGGCTGGTTCACTGACGATCGGACTCATGGCAGCAGCGACGAGCCCCTGGCAATTGTTCGTCCTGCGCTTGATTGAGGGCGGCTTCACCGGAACAGTGACAGCATCCACGACACTGGCGGCGGCAACGGTACCACGCGAGCGACTAGGCTTCGGACTTGGCCTGATGCAGATGGCGGTCTTTTCTGGCTCGGCAGTCGGCCCGTTGCTCGGCGGGGTGCTGGCTGACCAGATCGGCTACCGGGCAACCTTCGTCCTCGCAGGGAGTCTACTCCTCGCCTCAGCACTGTTTGTCTTCTTTCTGGTCGAGGAGCAATTTGAACCGCCGGCGCGATCGATACCTCGCCGAGAGTCCTTGAGCGACACCTGGCGGCTCTTCCTCACACCGGCATTACTTGGGATCGTTGTCAGTCTGTTGGCGCTGCGAGCCGCTAGTATGGCGTTGCAGCCAATTGTCCCGCTGTTGATTGAGCAGTTGGCCAGGAATACACCACGGGTCAACTCGCTAGCAGGACTCGCCATGGGGGTGAGCGGCATCACCAGCGCGGTGGCGTCGGTTGTCCTTGGCCGGGCGAGCGACCGGGTGGGGCAGCGGCCACTGCTCGTGGCAAGCGGAGCACTGGCTGTCGCGAGTTTTCTGCCCCTTGCCTTGGTCAACTCGGTGTGGCAGGTGATTGCTCTGCAAGCGCTGTTTGGAGTTGCCTCGGGTGGAATGCTGCCGACAGCCAATGCCCTGGTTGCTCGGCTCACTCCAGAGGAGCGACGCGGGACGATCTACGGCTTTACGACGACCGCCTCCTCGCTCGGCGCGTTCGTTGGGCCACTCACTGGAACAGCGCTGGCTGCTGCACTGGGGCTGCACGCTCCCTTCCTGGTCATCGGGGCGGCCTTGGGGCTCACGGTGGCCTGGGTCTGGCGAGCACTGCCGGGCGAGACGAACGTGGTATACGAGCGACGAGTGAGCACCAAGCGCGCTGAGTCCGGACAGGATTAAGAAGCGGAGGGGAGAGGCAGCCAGACAAAAATTCCCTTACACGCTGGAGTACACTGGAGACACACACCCCAAGAAGGAGCCGCGTGCGTCATCGGAGTCGTTTTGCTTCCCTTGACCGGTGGTACGAGCCGAGCGCAGGTACAGCAAGCGCTCAGCTTCCAGGGGTAAGGAAGCGAGCTGGATCAAAAGGTTCAAGTGACAGCGCAGGCGCCTTCCCCTCCAAAAGATCAGCCAGGAGCTCGGCGGTTACAACACTGAGGAGGACACCATTGCGAGCATGACCGGTGGCGATCCACACATTTTGGTAGTGGGGCAGCCGGCCCAGGACCGGTAGCCCATCGGCCGACCAGGGGCGAAGGCCTGCGAGCGCGTCGAGAAAGATCGCGCGACCGAGCGCTGGTATCGTCTCTTGTGCGAAGGTGGTGAGCTGTCGCACGCCTTCGAGCGTTGGGCGCCGGTCGTAGACGGCGAGTTCCTCGGTTGAGCCGACGGCAACGGTACCATCAGCCTTGGCGGCAAGATAGAGATCGCCACGGTAGACGGTGTGACGGACACGGAGATCCCATCCCTGGAGGCGGATCAGCTGTCCGCGCAGGGGTCCGACTGGTAGTGGCACACCAAGCTGGGCAGTCAAGTGACCGCTCCAGGCTCCAGCAGCGATGATCACCTGATCGGTAGGAATACGACTGGTACGAGTCTGGACACTAATCACACGCTCACCAGCACGTTCGAATCCGACCACTTCGACGCCCTCATCGATGTGCGCACCACCAAGTGAGGCTGCACGTGCGAAAGCCTCAACGAGGCGCGGGCTGAGCACCTGGTGTTCGTAGGGGAGGAGAAGTGCACCACGGAAGAGGGGAGAGACTGCTGGCTCAAGCTGGCGAAGCTCGTGGTGGTCGAGCCAACAGCACGCGGCATCGCGGGCACGCAAGAGGGGTAGCGCCGCGCGGAGTGCCTCTTCCTCGTCAAGGGTAAGGGCTAGCTGCAAGGCGCCGGTATGACGAAATTCCACGTCGATCCCGGTACGCGCACGCAGGTCAGCGACCACAGCCGGGAAGCGGGCAAGACTTGCCGCACCTAACTCACTTAGCGGATCGTCCAGCGCCCCGCTGCCAGGTAAACCAAGCAGGCCGGCATAGGCGATACTCGCCTGGCCACCGACCGTCACGCGTTCGAGGACACGCACACCGTGCCAACCGCGTCGCATGAGTTCCGCAGCGATAGCGCACCCGATGATGCCGCCACCAACGATGGTTACCGTTGCAGAGCCGGACATTGGCCCGACCTCCTCACGAGATTGTGAGGGAGGGAGCAGTGACGCGCAAGCGTTGCGGCCGACGCAAGCATATCGAAGAGTCTGTGTTGTCTGAACCCCGAAGAAGGGGCATGAAACTGCAGGACCCCGGGGAGGAAGTTCGCCAACGGAGGACCTATACTTGTTGACTTGGCCGTGCCACTGGAGGGCTGGCGCCGGTGAATCTCGCCAAGCGGAGGAGAACAGGACAGCAAGGAGGCTGAGGAAATGGATGAAGGACCGAGTTTGAGCGGTTTAGGACGCTGGTTGGCCGGGAGATAAGCTGAACGCGCACACCGCTGTCCCACGGTAGCTGCTTCCCGGCCAGCCAGGCACGGTGGTTGTAGGCCGGGAAGGAGGTGCTGCCGTGTGGATGGGACGGATGTGGCCGGTTGCGGCAGAGCGTCAGCTGGTACAACGAGTCCGATGGTTTTGGTGGGCTGATCTCCTTGTTCTGTTGCTCCTCGGGGTGGTAACCACTGGGCTTGCAGTCGTTGGAGCGCACTGGCTAGCACCCCGTCAGTCAGCGGTATCGATCAGTTTGTCACTGAGCTCGCTTCCGCTCTATACGCTCTACTCCTTTTCACGAATGCTCCTGGCTTATCTTCTCTCGCTCAGCTTTGCCATTGTGTATGGGAGACTTGCTGCCTCTGGACCAACATTGGAGCATATTCTCATACCGATCCTCGACGTTCTCCAGGGTATCCCCATCTTATCCTTTCTACCTGGCGTGGTACTTGCACTGGTTGCACTATTCCCCCACCGGAATCTGGGTGCAGAACTGGCGGCTATTGTCCTGATCTTCACAAGCCAGTCGTGGAACTTAGCTTTTAGTTTGTATCAATCGATGGTGACCATCCCGAACGAGTTGCGAGAAGCGGCAGAGATCCTACAGCTGAGCCGCTGGCAACGTTTCACGCGTTTAGAGTTGCCATTTGCGATGGTTCCACTGCTCTGGAATTCGATCATGAGTTGGGCAGGAGGTTGGTTCTTTCTGATGGCAGCAGAACAGTTCACGTTGGGGGAAAGAACTTTTCTGTTGCCTGGGCTTGGTGCCTACCTCTCTGTTGCGGCGAATAAGGGAAATTTCTCCGCGCTAACCGCAGGGCTTATCACACTGGTGATTCTGATTATTGCACTCGATCACATGGTATGGCGACCACTGGTGGCGTGGGCGGATCGATTCAAGGTGGAAGAGGTAGCGGGGACGCCGCGAGAGAGTAGAGTAGGGTTTGCTTGGTTGCGCCGGTCCTTTATCCTCCTTGGGCTGCACCACGCACTAGAGCGCAGTTTTGTCGAGCCAGTGGATCGCTGGTTAGACCGGGCGTTTGGCTTCCCGCGGGTTGCATCGTTCCCTAAGCAAGAGCAGGTTCCTGCCCGAGGGCGATGGTTCTGGGTCGTGAGCATACTAGCGAGTGCAGTAATCCTACTCGCTCTTATTGTCCAGAATGCCGCGGGGTTAGCCCTGGCGAGGATACCGATCAGCGCTTGGGAAAGGATAGTGAGAGCAGCAGGCCTCTCACTTCTGCGAGTCATGTTGACAGTGAGCTTTGGGGCCTTGTGGACGGTTCCTGTGGGGGCAGCGATCGGATTCAACAGGCGCCTGGCTGGAATGGTTCAGCCGTGGGTCCAGACGCTTGCTTCGATTCCTGCGACGGCCCTCTTTCCAGCGATCGTTCTTGTCCTGCTCCGCCTGCCTGGCGGTCTACAGGTCGCTGGCATTCTGCTCATGGCCCTTGGCACACACTGGTACATCCTGTTCAACGTGATCGCAGGAGTTCGCGCAATTCCGAATGATCTCAGTGAAGTTGTGGCCATCACGCGACTGACCGGGTGGCAACGGTGGCGGCTACTTACGTTGCCAGCTGTGTTCCCTTACCTTGTCACTGGCCTGATAACGGCTGCTGGTGGAGCCTGGAATGCAACGATCGTGGCTGAATACGTCACGTTTCGTGGTCAGGTGTACGACGCTGGTGGACTAGGCGCCTTGATTGCCCGCAGTGCTGAGACGGGCGATTATCGCACCCTGATTGCTGCAACGATGGTGATGGCGACGATTGTCGTCGGTTTGAACCGCGCATTGTGGCGTCGGCTCTACCGTTTTGCTACAGAGCGGTACCGACTTGAGAAATGAAAGGAAGACCGGAATGCTCGGAACGTCGGTTCTTCGCACTCCAAATAAGGGAGCAGTTCTCTTGGAAGCGCGCGGGATAACCAAGTTGTACGATGCGAATGGGGATCACGTTGTGGTGCTTGACAACGTCAGTCTAGAGCTTTGTGACGGAGAGGTTGTGGCGCTACTCGGCCCTTCAGGGTCAGGAAAATCGACGCTGCTCCGAATAATTGCTGGGCTGGTTGCTCCATCAAGGGGAGAAGTTCGTGTACACGGTGAAGTACTCCGTGGGGTGAACCCCTTGGTAGGGATGGTATTCCAATCCTTCGCACTCTTCCCATGGCTGACAGTCTTGGAGAATGTGGAGCTTGGTTTGTTGCGGAAAGACTTGCCCAAGAATGAACGGCGAGCACGAGCGCTGACAGCCCTCGAGATGGTTGGTCTGGGTGGTTTTGAGCATGCTTATCCTCGCGAGCTTTCGGGAGGGATGAAGCAGCGAGTCGGCTTTGCCCGCGCACTGGTTGCTGAACCCGAGCTTTTGCTGCTTGATGAACCGTTTTCCTCACTTGACGTGCTGACTGCTGAAAATCTTCGCCGTGATCTCCTTGATTTGTGGCTCACTGGGAGGATTCCAACCAGAGCGATAGTTCTTGTCACCCATAACATCGATGAGGCTGTGTACCTGGCCGATCGACTCATAATATTTAGCGCCAATCCAGGTCGCATTCGCGCGGAGCTTCCGGGGCTGCCGCTTGCGCAGCGCTTGCAGAAAAGTCAAGCGACCCATGATATGGTAGACTTGTTGTATCGTCTGCTGACGGATCCTCAGGAGGATGTGCAACGGCTGATTCCACAGGCACGAGTTGTACAGGCTCCTGCGCATCCATCGTATCAAGTACTGCCGTGTGTTGGTGTGGGAGAGTTGACCGGCTTTGTGGAGCGGATCGCGCAGGGGGGCGGGTACGAGGATGTGTTTGAGCTGGCGAGAGAGCTGCAGCTGACTGCCGACCAGTTACTTCCATTGATTGAGGCGACACGATTACTGGGCTTGTGTGCAATTGTGGAAGGAGATGTTCTGCTCACCGATACTGGCAAAGCGTTCGTTAAGGCCGATGTCCGCAAACGGAAGGAGCACTTTCGGAAACTGGTATGGGAACACGTCGACCTTATTCGTGAAATTGTCCACCTGCTTCAAGATACCCCTGACTTGCGCCAAACCGAGGACGAGCTTTTGAAGCGACTAGAAGTCCATTATCGTTCTGCAGAAGCTCGTCGCCAGCTTGCAACGGCTATTGAGTGGGGTCGGTATGCGGAACTGTTTGCGTATGACGAACAAGAAAGATTACTGTACCTGGATCAAGAGCATGACGTAAGTAATCTTGAAGACTCTCAGCAATTCAATGCGTAGGATTTAATAATTAGCGTTTACAGCACTGTCATATTCGTAAGCTTATGATGTGGTGAGTACTAATAAAAGAGTTTGCAGAATCTCATCAATCTAGGGTGCTGTATGCGAACGAAGTCGCGGCGGTTAGATATCGGCGCACTATCTTGGGACAAACTACGCCGACCATCACCCACGGCCAGCCGGCGTGGAGAACAGGAGGTGACTGCTCATGAGCCGAGAAGCGCTGTCACACGAGCAGCGTGACCAGGTGAAGAAAATTGCCGATGCGCTCTACCAGCGCGGACCGGGTATGGCATTCACTGGCGCAGGTATCTCGACTGAATCAGGGATTCCTGACTATCGCGGACCAAACGGGTTGTGGTCACGGCAGAATCCAACGTACTTCCGTGATTTCCTCGCTGATCCGGCGGTACGACTTCGCTACTGGGAACGGCGTCGTGCTCGCTACCCGGTGCTTGCTGCCGCCGAGCCAAATGAAGGGCACCGAGCGCTGGCTCGCTTACAGCGGGCCGGCTTTCTTGATGTCATTGTGACGCAGAATGTTGACGGCCTGCACCAGAAGGCTGGAAGCCCGCCGGACCGGGTCATCGAGCTCCACGGGACCGCACATCTGATCCGGTGCCTTTCATGCGAAGCACGCTGGCCAGCTGAATCATTCGATCCGGGCCCGCCAGGCACAATTCCCTCTTGTCCCTGGTGTGGCGGGCTGGTCAAGGAGGCAACTGTCGCCTTTGGCGAGCCAGTACCGCGCAAGCTTCTGGAGCAAGCGCTCGCACTGGCGGAAGCGACGCCGGTGATGCTGGTTGTGGGAACGTCGCTTGCAGTCGTACCGGCTGCGCACGTGCCGCGGCGTGCCGCTCGGTCCGGAGCCTTCGTCGCAATTATCAACGACGAGCCGACCCCACTCGACCGTGAGGCACACATTGTGGTGCGAGGACAAGCTGGGGTAACGCTCGCCTATTTGGCAGCGCTCCTCACTGGAGATCAGTTGGAAGCGGAACAACAACTTCCCATTCGCTAAAGGGAATGTCGCACAGCGTGTTCTCCGCTGAAGTACCGTCAACGAGCCACGGTTGGCGTTCCGCACGATAGCGGTTTCCTTCCAGACGCGTCCCTGTCGTATGCAGCAGGTAAACAGCGCACTGCCCATTACTGACGAAGCGGTTATCCCGGAGTTCGTGGCCGGTTGAGACGCAACGGTCGGGAAAATCACGGTTGGCCGGATTAAGCGTGAAGGCAACACCGTAACGTCCGTTCCGGGCGATGAGGTTGTTTCGGAGCAGGCCACGTGCGCCATGTTCCCAGTGGACACCGTCGCAGCGATTGTCAGTAATCAGGTTCTCCTCCAGCACCGTGTCAGTGGAGAAACCAAGCCAGAAGCCGAAGTTGCTAAAGCACGCCCGATTGCGGCGGAAAACGTTACCACGGGAGAAGGTCGCTTCAAAGGCATTGTTGGGTGAGTACGAACCATCATTCCCGACAATCACGTTGTCATTCGACGGCGGACTGAACTGGTTACCGAGAAAGAAGCCATCACCCGACCAGCGCAGGTCATTGCCCACGACAAGGTTACGGTGGGAACCGTTGGTCAGGAGTATGCCAGCAGCATCGCAGCCAGTACCACCACAGCGATTGACATGATGCGCACGGTTGCGCTCGAGGCGGCAATCGGAGGAACCGTGGAGACGGATCCCCCATGCAGTGTTGTACGAGAGATCACAGTCGGCGATGACGAACCCTCGGCAGGCGATCAGATCGATGCCTACATCTTGGTGTTGGGCGCGGATGCGGGTGATACGACTCTGGTTGACGTGGACAAACCGGAGGCCGCCGCCAGCCGTCGCCTCGGTCCGATTGATGTCAAGGAATGTGCCCTCGCTTCCGCCGTTGTTGGAGAAATCACAGTGTTCAATGACGAGTTCCTCACAATTGATCGCTTCAAGAGCCCAGGCGTAGCCACGGACGACGAGGTTCCGCAGGATGACGCGGCGACGGCCGTAGAGGACGATTCCCGTTCCACCACGACCGCCCCCATCAAGGACTGCACCCTGAGCATCCAGAACGAGCTCATCCCCAGTAATCCGGAGGGCACCGTCACCGGGATCAGGAAGGTGATACAGCCCCGGCGCGAGCTCGAGTGAGCTCGTCACGATGAGGCCAGCACGCGGCTCACGCCAGCGACGAAGGAGCTGACGACCAATCGACCAGCGACTCACGACGACCAGACACCCTCGGCATAGACCGCGGCAATCGCCCCGCAGGCAGCGCAGCGTGCCTCGACTGTGCGACCAGCGCGACGCAAGCGCACGGTCCGGGTATCGGAGTGTCTTAGACCACAGTGTGGGCAGACGACCGGTTCCCAGGCTCGGCGGGCGTCTTCAAGCGAGGCAGGATACCGCCCGGCAGGGTGGCGTCGACGTGCTTGCGGATGCACAGCGTCCCAGGCTTCGCGATCGAACTCGAGTGCACGAGGATCCCAGCGCATGGAACTGCTCCGACGCGACATAGCGCTAGCGTGAAAGGCACCCTCACACGAGACATTTGTGTGCCGCATACTTACCACAATGCTCTGGCACGTGCAAGGTGGTAGCGCGGCAGCGACAGTATGGGAGACCCACGCTGGCCCACTGGTTTGTGCACGGGCCAATCAAGGAGCGGGTACGTGGCCGTTCCCGCGGCTTCCTGAACACCACCTCACCTCGCTCATAGTCATGAGCGTTGCTGACGCATACCTTTTCGACTCGTTCCCTGTCTACGAGTGCGAGAGCGGTAGAGAAAGTATCGCTGTTTCGCTCGCTAGTTTTGTGTCGGATGCGCGTGGGAGATCAGTGAGCATCGCCATGTTTGAGCTTGTCAACCCGTGCTCCCTCCTGATGCTGCCGAGCAGGTGAGAGGAGGAACCGGCAATTGCGCCTCGACAAGATCCCTCAAGGAGTAGAGAACAGTAGAGAACAACGTGCATGATGAAGCCACTCGGGAAAGCGCCACACAACCGCAGGTGAGATCACGTTGCGCTTTGATCGACCGGAAAGAGGACAATTGGGCGCAACGTTCCGAGCGTCACGAGAGGATCAAGAGGCGAGTGACAGCTATTCTCCGAGTGTCAAAGCAGACGATAGAACATGGAGAAGACCGGCCGTCGATTGCTTGACATGGACAGCGCCACTCCATATACTATAGAAGGTTGGCGTGCTGACCCTGCGGGGTCGTACGTCTGAGTCGGTCCGATGTGGAGGGTACAGCGAGTGGAACGCAGTCAGCCTCCAGAACGCAGTACCGGCTCCCGCGGGCCGTCCGGGTCGGAGCAGTTCGTCGCGTAAATCCCCGCGCGCACGGCACCTCCGCGCCCCCGGTCGGTCCGGGGGCAGTCGGTCAGGAACGAGACAAGTCCTGACGGAAAGGGGGTGCGCCGATGCGCAATGTCATTCGCTACACCATTCTCAACCAGGATGGACAGCCGGTCATCCGGGTTGTTCGTGTCGTCTACCCGACGACGGCACGGATTGCACCGCTGGCTCAGACGGTGCCAGCCGAGCAGCGCACGGCCACGGAGGAGCTCTGCCAGACTGAGCGCATCCGCGCTCACGAGAGCGGCGAGCTGAGCGGCCAGTAAGCACACGCTGCACGAGCGACACAGCATCGACCCCCGCGGGAGCACGACCCGGCGGGGGTCGTCCATCTTCGCGCAGCCCCATGCCGTTACGGTGCTGCACCGTACTCTCGCTTCAGCCCCCTCCCATCGTACTCCCCAGTGACGCTTGCACTGACCAGTCATGCACACCGGGCGAAATAGTACGGACTGTCCGAGCGCGCTTTTGGTACTCACTGCCGGGAGAATTACTTGCAGGGTGGACAAACCATGTGGAGAGCCCTGATTCCTATCAGTACCAGATCTTGGTCTCTCAGATGAAGACGGACTATTCCCCGGAAGCCAGGCGCGTCAGGGAGCTCCGCGGCACGCTTTTGTGCCGTCAGGCTTCTGCTGGATTTCGGCCACTGCGTCCTGGGGCCGAGCGAGCCCCTCATCCTCCAGAGTCCACTGGACGCAGCACCGAAACCTTGCCAATATCTAATTTCCACCTGGAAGGAAGCTCTCTGGGCCGAGCACCGTGCCGATACGTTGCAACACCCTCTCACGGAATCTTCCGAATACCACCCACACTGGTCTCACGAGGCCAAGAGGACTCACGTCTCCCATCCCTCGCTCGTCGGGGCCGGACGTGAACAGCAACGGATGGACAGCTTGTCGTAGCGTAGCCGAGTGTCATTCCCCCGCATCTTCCGTTGCAGGACCAACCGCCACTCGTGGCGCATGAGCCAGTGGTGCCTCAGCCGGCCAGCGAAGATGAGGGATCACATACTGACCATAGGCGCGGATGAACTCCTCCTGATTCCGACCGACATTGTGGACATAGATCTCGGTAAAGCCGAGGTCAATGAGATGCTGCAGATACTCGCCATGGCGGTCGAGATCAGCCGAAATGAGCACGCGACCATGAAAGTGCTCCGGACGCACTAGGCGGGCCATCGCCTGGAAGTCCTCGGGATTACGGATATCGCCCTTGGGGAAGGCCATACCACCGTTCGGCCACTCGCGCAATGCATTCTCGAGCGCCTGCTCGTCGGTGTTGGCCCAAGAGACGTGAACTTGGATCAGGCGTGGCATCCGTTCTGGATTTTTGCCGGCCTCACGTGCCCCTCGAGCAAAGCGATCGAGCAGCATGCGGAGCTTCTCATCGCTTGCACCGGGAGTCAGGATGCCCTCGCAGAGCTCGCCAGTCTTCTTGGCCATATACGGGCCAGCTGTACCGACAATAATGGGGGGCGGAACTTCCGGCAAAGTGTAGAGCTTGGCGCTCTCAACTTTAAAGTATGTTCCCTCGTGTCGGATTACCTTGCCGGTGAAGAGCTTCCGGATGACTTCGATCGCCTCGATCAGCATGCGAATCCGCTCGGCTGGCTCTGGCCAGTAGCGGCCGACGATATGCTCGTTGAGTGCCTCACCTGCGCCGAGGCCCAGCCAGAACCGGCCAGGAAACATCGCTTCGAGTGTCGCTGCGGCCTGCGCCACGATGGCCGGATGGTAGCGGAAACCGATCGGTGGCGTGACACCCGTACCGAAGCGCAGTCGTGTCGTCGCTCCGAGCGCACCGAGCCAGGCCCAGACGAATGCGCTCTGCCCTTGTTCGGGTGTCCAGGGGTGGAAGTGATCCGCAGCAAGAACGCTGTCAAAGCCCTCTTGCTCAGCAAGTTGGCACCAGCGCAGAAGATCATTCGGGTGGAATTGCTCGAAACTCGCAGAATAGCCGAGTCGGCTCATCCCGCCACCTATCCTTTCGTCACCCATCCCGTCGGCTGCACCTTCTCTTGCCTGAGTATGCTCGGACCGAGCACGAGGCGCGAGTGTGGAGAGGGGGTTCCAGTATGCCTGAGAAGCAATCCGAACGGACAGCCGCTACTGTGTGTGCCCAAGCCGGGCTGCTCCCAACACCAAGCGCGACAGTGCCACTCGCACCACCGATCTGGCAGACGAGTGCATTTTCCTACCCAGACATGGAGACGATGGAAGCGATTACGGCGGGGGAGGTGGCGGGGTATATCTATGCCCGCTACGGACTGCCCAACCACCTCCAGCTTGAGCAGGTACTGGCGACACTCGAAGGAGCCGAAGCCGCCATCGTCACTGCGAGCGGCATGAGTGCGATTGCGGCAACCCTCTTTGCCCTGACTGAGCCGGGGCAACGCGTCGTCGCCGATTCTCACGTCTACCGGGGCACACGACTCCTGCTCGAGCAAGATCTCGCCCGTTTCGGTGTCCAGGTCGACTTCGTTGACTGCGGCGATCGAGCAGCCGTCGAGCGCACACTCCGCGAACCAGCCCGGCTCCTGTGGGTCGACACGCTGACCAATCCGACACTCCGGGTACGCAACCTGGCGTGGCTGGGCACGCTTGCTCATGCCGCGGGAGCACTTTTTGTGGTGGACAACACCTTCGCCACCCCGATCCACTGCCGTCCACTGACATGGGGTGCAACACTCGTCGTGCACTCCGCCACCAAGATGCTGGGCGGTCACCACGACGCAAGTGGTGGTGTGGTAGCCGGTCCGGCGGAGCTTGTCGAGGCGATCCGACGGCAGGTGGTGCGCTTTGGGGGACGTGGTGGCGCTTTTGAGACTTGGCTGATCCAACGGGGGTTGCTGACACTTCCTCTGCGAGCGGTCCACAGCAGTAGCTCGGCGTTCGCGCTGGCCCAGCGGCTGGCCGCGCATCCGGCAGTGCAGCAAGTCTCCTATCCGGGACTCCCGGGCCATCCCGAGCATCGGCTCGCGGAGCGACTCTTTAAAGGCGGCTACGGGGCAGTCGTCGCCTTCGAGCTTGTTGGAGGAGAGGCAGCCGTGCGCCGTTTCCTGCGTGCGTTGCGGCTTGTCAGGTTCGCGGAGACGCTCGGAGGGACAATCACGACGGTGGTCCATCCGGCCACAACGTCACATCGTGCGCTTCCACCTTCGGAACGCGCTGCGCTCGGCATCAGCGACGGGCTTCTCCGCCTCTCGGTCGGGTTGGAGGATCCGGAAGAACTCTGGGCCGATCTCGAAGAAGCACTTCTGGCGAGCAATGAGTGAGTCCTCAGGTGTGGTTGACCAACGTCCGCTCGAGCTCTTGCCAATCGGTAAGCGCAGCCTGGCGGTCATCGGCGCTCTCCTGCTCGCCGTACCGGCTCCAGAGATAGCGCGTGGTGAGATCGGTCAGTGGAGTAGCGACCGCTGGGTGCGCCGCCACGACGCGCTCTGCGAGCTCGCTCGGTGTCTCGCTTGGGCGGCGGGAGAGACCGCGGCGGGCAAGGAGCACCAGTGCAGCGCGATAGGCACTGCGGACATCAGTTGGAGAGAGGATTCCGCGCCGTCCCGCTCCTCGACGCGGAAGCAGGCGCAGCTGCGGAAGCAGATCACGAAAATCGCCGAGTGCGACACGCTCCCGGAGTTCGATGGCAGACGGTTCCTCCGAAGAGGTGCGGTAGCGCCGAAAAGCACGCGCGATGAAGAGAATAAGGACAGCGAGGAGCGTAATCCCGATGAGGCTACCGAGCAGCTCCAGCACCCACGGTGGAATGGCATAGACCCGTATCGCCTCCTGCGGACGAGTGAGCTCGGGGAGCGTTGGCAGACTGGGAGGTGGACCAGGCTCACGCCCGCCAGCAAGAGAGCGCGCCATCCAGACGAGGAATCGGAGCGCTGCCCAGACAATGACAGCGAGGGCCACAGTAAGGGTCACGATTACTGCTACGAGGAGCGTCAGAAACCACTCTACCGGTCCAGCGAGGCGCGGCCAGAGTGCTGGGCCAGCGAAGAGACTGAGCAATGCGCCGACGCTAAGTGCCCCCGCGGCGACGGCCAGCGAGCGAAGCACCCATGATCCGGGCGCGGCTGCGCCGGGATAGGCTAAACGTACCGCCTCGGCCTGTATGAGCGCCGCGGTTACAAGCCGAAGAAGCACAAGGAGGGGGGCCTTCCAGGCGAGGCTATCCCAGACAGCTTGTGCAGCGGGCCCACCGCTGGCCAGCGCAGCAAGTGCGATTCCCACTCCCAGTCCGACATCACGCACGACGGCCCAACGTAGGTACTCACCCTGGAATGGATGTGGCTCGCCAGCGAGTGTCAGAGCCCGCCACCACACAAGTGCGCTCAGAACGAGCAAACTGACTAGGCTTGATTGAAGGCGCACAAGCGAGGGGAGGATATCGAGTATGGCCCGTGGTTCTCCCACACGAGCTATCCACCAGGCGAGTGTCCAGGCGAACCAACCGAGCGCGGCAAGAGGACGCACCCACGCAGGATCATGAGTGGCAGCCAGGACGAGACGTGCGAACGCAAAGGCAGCAAGCCAGGTCGCAGTGAGAGCGAGCCAGCCTGGTGCATGGGAAGCATCACCCCCGAACAGCGTCGCCAGCCAGACGACCCCAACTGCGAGTGGCACGGTCTCGGCCGCACCGGCACTGACGGCAAGGGCAAGCGTGAGCCAATCAGGCCGCCGAGACACGGCTCGCCTCCAACTCATAGACCGTGAGTCCACGGCGCGAGGGGAGACCAGCCTCACAGTTGACCGCGATGAGCGTGGCACCGTAGCCCTGGCGCCAGAGGGAGAGCAGGGTCTGACGCAACGCGTCAGTGACGAGCGCGGTCACGACAACAACTGTCACACCGCCGACGAGTGCGCGGCTTTCACTGCCGAGCAACATCTCAATGCGGTAACCGGTATGAGGGACAAGCAAGGCCAAGGCCTCAAGGATACGCTGGAGTTGGCGTGGATGCCGGCTCGGCAGGATGCGAATGAAGCGCTCACCGCCAACTAACGGCGCGTTGGCCCAGAGTCCAACCTGATATCCTTGGTCGATGCTCCAGGCAGCGAGCGAGGCTGTGAGCGAAATAGCCCACTCGAGTTCGCCTGGGCGGATGCCTTCCCAGAAGTACTCGAAGGTGTTGACGTCCAAGAAGAGAGCGAGCGTTGGTGTGGCCGTACGTTCAAGCAGGCGAGTCTGGAGCTCGCCGAGTCGAGCGCTTGCTCTCCAGTGTATCTGGCGCGGTGAGTCACCAGGTTGGTAGGGGCGGACACCCTGAATTCGTAGCGGGTCTTCCAGAAGCGGGCGAAGCGGTGTCGCATCGCCCAAGGGGTGTTCAGCAGGAAGGCCAAACGACTCAAGCGGACGGAGCTCGGGGTAGACAATAAGGTCCCCACCAGGCGCGACATTCAATCGAGCACGGGCCAGACCGAACGGATCCCCTGTGGCCAGACGTGCCGGCCCGAGCCGGTAGTATCCGCGGCGTGTCGGCTGGGCCCGGTAGCGTCGGTGCACGCGCTCAGCCACGCCGGCGGTGAACAACGTGCGGAGCACTTTGCGCTGAGGTTTCGGCGAGGGGCCGAGCACGACCCCTGGGAGGTCCAATGCAGCAGGGAGTTCCTCGACGATCTCGACCCAGAAAAGGGGGAGGGGCTTGGCGTTCTCCAGGGCGAGTTCAAGCGTGACCATCTCTCCGGGGAATGCATGGGTTGGTACGACCGTCCGCCAATAGCGGACCCGCGTGAAGCCGAAACGCAGGTACAGAAGCCCGAGAGCAAGGACAACCGCGACCGAAAAAGCGACGAGTGCGAGGACTGGTCGACCGAATGCCACTGCTGCCAGCCCGAGCAGCAGCGCGCTGATCAGTCCACTGGGTAACACTTCTTCACGCTCAAGGGGAGCGACGGTAGGTGCCTCGTCCATGGTCAGGTCTCCTCAACCAGCTCTTCCACAGGCACCGGTACCTCGTCGAGCACGGTTCGGACGATCGCTTCAGCAGTCAGGCCGTGAAGCTCGGCACGAGGAACGAGGCGCAGACGATGTGCGAGCACCGGGACGGCTACCCTCCGGACATCGTCCGGGATGACGAAGGGTCGGCCGGCCAGGAGCGCCGCCGCTTGGGCTGCACGAGCCAGAGTGAGCGTGGCACGCGGGCTGGCACCGAGTTGTACCTCCTCGCGCTCACGCGTGCGACGGACAAGCGTCACAAGATAGTCGAGTGTTGCCTGGCCAAGGAAGACTCGCTTTGTCTCGGCGATAGCCGCCGCAAGTTCCTCGGGACGCGTCACTGGCTCCAGGTCCACGAGCGGATCCCCGCCGAGAAAGCGGCGAACCATGGCGACCTCATCATCGGCCATCGGATACCCGATGCTCAGCCGCATGGCGAAGCGGTCAAGCTGCGCCTCAGGGAGTGGGAAGGTCCCCTCGAGCTCGATCGGATTCTGCGTCGCGAGGACAAGAAACGGCTCGGGCAGGCGATAGGTCTCTCGCTCGACCGTCACCTGTCGCTCCTCCATCGCTTCGAGCAGGGCCGCCTGGGTCCGTGGCGTCCCCCGGTTCACCTCGTCAGCCAGGATGACATTGGCGAAAACTGGTCCAGGATGGAACACAAAGGCGCCACGTCCCGGCTCATAGACGAGCGAGCCGGTGACATCAGCCGGAAGCAGATCAGGCGTGAACTGAATGCGATGGAAAACTCCACCAAAAGCCTGACAGAAGGAGCGGGCAAGCTTCGTCTTACCAATGCCAGGTACGTCTTCCACCAAGACATGCCCTCCGGAGAGCGCCGCGATGAGAACAAGCTCGATCACATCACGCTTACCGACAATCACGCGTTCCACTGCATCACGAATATGGAGGAGGAGTTCCCGCAGCATCTGAACGCGGTCGGGTGGCAACGGGTGGAGTCCAGGGATGCGTGGGCTGCTCACACTTCACCCCCCTCTCGCAAAAGCCGGCGTGCCTCCTCGCGGACTCCGGAGGATGGATCGGTCTCAGCAATCTGCTGGAGCACCGGGCGGGCACGGTCGAAGTCGAGCTCGGCCAGGGCATGGAGCGCTGCGCGTCGGACACGGACCGCGCCAGACTGAGCAGCTTCAACCAGGGCGAGGAAGGCAGCCGGATCGCCGATTCGACCGAGGGCGAGGACAACCGCGACCTGGACATCGACCTCTTTCGGTCGTTCCTGCAGGACGGCGATCAAGGCGGGCACAGCATGGCGCGTCCGGCGCTGACCAAGCACCCACGCACAGGTCTCGGCGATGTCCGGCCGTGGATGACGCAGCCCCTCGATTAAAGCCATGTCGTATGCTTCGCCCTCCTGTCGCATTATGCGCATATCGTCCCTCATCCTACATCCGGAAAGGTCGTCCACGTTCGTGCACTCCAGCACTGGGAACCGTTCCGACGAGCCGAGCGATCGCACGCAACCAGCTGGAGCGCTGACCTGGTGTCAATTCACCACGGAAACGGTAGTCGGCGGCTGCAATGAACGCTGCGAGATCGTCGAGAAGTTCGGCGAGCGCGACGCGGCAGTGGAGGAAATCCTCCGCGCCGGCATGGCCCAAGCAGGGCTCAAGGGCTATCCCTTCTGCAGATGGTTCGCGCTGGTGCAAAAACCATGCCCAGGTGCGGTCGCGCTGCGGCAGGGTAGCCAGACAATGGGGGCAGCATTCCGGGAGCGCGGCTGGCTGGGGAAGGTGCCAGGGACGACGGCCAACATCGTGAGCGAGCTGCTCCAGGTGCGACCAGCGTGGTCGCAGGTGCGCAACCCGGGTCTCCCACACGTCCCAGGGAAAGGCGGAAGTAAGACGGACCAGAGCCGCTGCGTGCGGCCGGCAGAGGACACCAGGTTGTTCGAGGAGAAGCCGCGGGTCGTGAGAGGCAAGCTCAGCTGTGGCCCAGAGGAGTGACTCCTCGGCGGTTGCCAGCCACTCGCAGATGGGGCAGGGATCCTCTGGCACGAGCCAGCGTTCGAGTGAGTGCGGAGTCTGACCATGCCGGTAGGCGTCACGCAGGATACGCTCCAGCAGGATAGCGACCCCAAGGTGACTATGCACCGCTGCACCAGCGGGAACGAGTGCCCACGTATGCTCCCAACAGAAACCGCGCGCAGCGGCGAGACGATCAGCCGTCATTGGATCATTAACCTGCTCCCAGAGGAGAGACTCTAGGCTGCGTCGTTCTTTCTGGGAGAGGAGACGGCAGAGCGGACAGCCCGGCTCGGCAAACGCCTCCTGAACGGTTGCCGCAAGATAGCGGTCGAGCGAGGTGCGTTGACCACGCGCCAGGAGTTCACGGAAACGGTCAACAAACGTTCGGTTCTCGGGACCTTGGCGCATGCTGCACCTCCAGATGCAAAAACCTCTGTCGACCAGAAGACCTGGTCTGACAGAGGCTATCAGCCACGATCCGGCGGTTTGGCAGCTTGACGCCGCCTGGCGAGCCTCATCGCCGTACCTCTTCAAGGGTACTATGAAATGTGGTTGGAGAACAACTGCGAGGACAGAGCCAGACACGCATCGCCTGTTCCTGATGAAGACGCCGCGACGCCAAAGCATTGTGAGAACAGCGTGGTCCCGGCTAGGCACATGACGAGACTGCTCCGTTCGCAAAGCCCGGTTCCCGGATAACGAGTGTGGTTTCTTGGTTGCTTACCATCCTCGGTGCCCGGTGTTCAAGTGCTGGAGTACTCCTTCCCCGTTCGGCTGGTCTGCTGTGCGCCACACACGGTGACACAAGCGAGCAGAACAGCACTCTCATTTCCGCCACAGTTGTTGGGGCACGCCAAGAGAGACTTAGGGCGGGAGCCGTTTCTTTTGCGGGAGAGGCGTGAGGACAAAGAGAAGACGTGCAATACTCGCACCCATGGTGAGCTCTCTGGGGAGCTCCGACGACCTGCGCTGCCACGATTGCTCAGCGACATGATCGAAGCCTTCGCCAGGGAGGGCTGTGACACGGTGTGTGGAGACTCAGGGATAGGGGAGGGAAATCGGTGATGCGGCGCATCGGCGTCATCGGTGCCGGATCGATGGGAGCAGCGATTGCGGCGCTTGCCGCTTCAGCCGGACTCGATGTGATCCTGCTTGATGTCAAGGGGCAAGACGATCCCGCTGGCCCAGCACGCCGCGGCTTGCAGCGCGCCGTGCAGCAGCGCGCTTTCCTCAATCCCAGTGCAATCGATCGCGTCCAAGTAGGCAATGTCGAGGACAATCTTGCGTGGCTCACGGAGTGCGACTGGGTACTCGAGGCGATTGTCGAGAACCGCGACACGAAACGTGACCTGTTCCGCCGACTAGACGCTGTCCTCCCTCCTGGGACAATTGTGACAACGAACACCTCAACCTTCACGCTGGAACAACTCTTGCCGAAGGAACTAGGCGCATGGCGTGAGCGGTTCTTCGTCACGCACTTCTTCAATCCACCCCGTGCGCTCCTGCTCTGTGAAGTCACAGCGTTCCCAGAGGGAGAAACTGTACGCTTTGCAACCTTTGTGCGCTTCTTAGAGCAACGTCTGGGTCGCCGCGTCCTCCTCGTACGCGATACTCCTGGATTCATCGCCAACCGTTTCGGCATCTATAGCCTGGTCCATGCAATCCGCCTCACTGGTGAGTTTGGACTCAGCCCGGAGGAGGTCGATGCGCTCACCGGCCCAGTCCTGGGACGTCCCCGATCGGCAACCTTCCGAACGATCGACCTGACCGGCTTGGATATCTTGGTACTGGGAGCACGCAGCCTGCAGGAATCGACCGGGGATGATTACGCCGTACCGGACTGGATCCTTGAGCTGTACCAGAGAGGGCGACTTGGTGATAAGACCGGAGGTGGAATCTACCGCCGCGAAGGGGAGCAGCAGCTGACGTACGATCCAGCGCAGCGTACCGATCGACCTTTTCGCGCTGCAGCGATCCCCGGCCTCGAGGAACTGCTGCGCCAGCCATTCCCGCGGCGCCTACTCGGCGCACTCGAGCTGCCTTCTCCGTACGGCGACTATCTGCGGCACCTGCTCGGCCGAACCTTTGGGTATGTGCTTCAGCGGACGACCGACGCGGCCCGGGACATTGCGAGTGTCGACCGGGCACTGGAGTGGGGCTTTGGCTGGGTGATGGGACCCTATGCCCAGATGGACTTCCTCGGCTTGCAGCGGGTACGTGCACTTCTGGCCGAGGCAGGGATACCTGCGAGCGAGCTGCTCACGCTCGCTGAGCAACGAGGCGGCTTCTTCCTGAATGGTCAGGTGTTGGATCCGGGAAGCGGTGAGCTCGTTGGTGAAGAGCGACTTTCCTCGACACGTCGTACATGGCAGATCCGAATCCGCGAAACACTCGAGCGTGAAGGCCTGCGCGATCTTGGAGACGGTGTGCTGGCGCTGCGGGTACGCTTGCTTGAGTCGCTGCCGCGATCACTGGAGGAGGCCCTGGCTCGCTGGCCGAGTGCGCTCGTGCTCGTTCCAGCATTCGACAGCTTGGGCTATTCGTATGGCGAACTCTTTCAGCTGGCTGAATCGGGCGAGCAGGCGGTGCTGGAGGAACGGCTCCGCGCAGTGCACGCAGCGTTGCAAGCAGTTGCGACCGTTCCGGTGCCTGTCGTTGCGGCACTCGACGGCGAGGCGCGGGGCGCGGCGACCACGCTCGCACTCTGGAGTGACGCGACGGTTGCCTACCTGACAACGCCGCTTGGGTACCCAGGTGTGGCAGCGGGGTTGGTGCCGCTCGGTGCGCTGGTGGCACTCCGTGTGCGCAGTGAGGCACGGACGTCCACACTCCCTACCCCGCTGCGCGCGGAACTGGGGACGGCAAGCGCGCTGACCATACTCCTGCTGGCGGAACGGATCGATTCGGCCCACCTGGCAGGAACACTCGGTCTCCTTGGTGACCGTTGGCTGGTGACCATCGACCGGGATGGGCTCTTGGAGACAGCAGCCAACCTGGCCCGAGTACTGGCTCACGGTGTGCCGGTGCGACCACTCGCCTCGCGTGAGGCGTTCGCGGAGGTGAGTCAGATGACCACTCCTTCGCTCGCTGCGCTGGATCCGACCACACAGAGTGTGGTCGAGGTGTTGGCCCGTGCGCTGCGGAGCGCTGGGACACTGGAGGAGCTCCTGCAGGCCGAGCGGGCAGCAGTTGTCGAGCTGCTCAGCCAGACCGAACTTCGCAGGAAGGCAGTAGCGACGCTGCAAGCTCTGAGTGCGCCACGACGGTGAGGCATGTTCTTTCCGGAAATGGAGTGGATAGTCCGTGAACTGCAGGATGGTGTGTTGTTGCTCCAGTTGAACCGACCGGACAAGCTCAACGCGATCGATGAGCAGATGCTACGCGAACTGTGCACCGCCCAAGACCAAGCGCACATCGACGATGCAGTACGCGTCGTCCTGTCAGAGAACGAGCGACTGTTTTCAGCCGGCGCGGACAGTGACGGCTTTGCTCAGGTGACCGTCGCAGAATTGGCAAGCAGCCGTTCCGATTTGCCGCTGTGGGACACGATCCGGCGCTTTCCGAAACCATTGGTTGCAGCCGTTTCCAGCTACGTCTTCGGTAGCGGGCTCGAGTTAGCGCTGGCGCGCGATCTTGTCATTGCTGCGCAGACTGCGCGCTTTGCTGCACCGGAGATCCGCAGCGGTCTCATCCCGGAGGCAGGCAGAACACAGCTTCTTGCGCGGCGGCTCAGAAAGGGCCGTGCCATGGAGCTGGTGCTGACCGGTCGAGAGTTTTTGCTGACGAAGCCGAAGATTGGGGGCTAGTCAATCTGGTTACGGCTCCCGTAGAGTACTTGACACGCGCTTGATCTTGCGCGCCAGATCACGCGTATTTGCCGGTAGCGGGAGGGGCCACCAAGGCGGCAGCGGCAATCGTCCAAGGACTGGAGATGCCACTCGATTCAGCGCTCCGCCTTGAACGGGAAGTCTCCTTGTGCGTCTTGACGACATGGGAAGCCCAAGGGGCGATTCGCAGTTTCCTAGAGCGGCAGCGTGCCAAGCAGGGCAGCTGAGCAGATCTCCTTTCTCCGCGAGTGTGATGGGGCAGATGGCCCGGCACCGGTGCCGGGCCATCTGCTGTCAGCCAGAGGAACACGAGCACTGACATCCCTCAAAACCGCTGCACGAACCAGGCGAAACGGTCGAGCGAGATTCTCCCATCGATTTCGATCCGTGGTTCGGCCCAGCGTTTGTCGCGTCTCCACTGTGTACCGCCCCAGGCGGCCATGGCTCCGGCATACCCGGTGGTACTGACAATAGCAGCAACGCGACCATTCCAATCACCACCCGGGTAGGCGAAGAACCAAATTGGCTCACCAAGCCACTCTTCGAGTTTCTGGCGGCTGGCACTGGCTTCCCAACGGATCTCCCCATCGCTGAGACGCGTCATCATGCGATGGGTCATGGAGTGGGAACCGATTTCGTGACCCATCGATCGCAACTCACGAAGCTCAGCTGGACCAAGCGCGCTACGGCCTGGAACGATGAAGAACGTTGCAGTCATATTGCGCGCCGCCAGTGTGCGTGCAGCCGCCAGTTGACTCCGTGGTCCATCGTCAAAAGTGATGACCACTGCTCGTTCGGGAAGAGGTCCATCGGCCAACAAGGCCTCAAACGCTTGCTCCAGTGAAACGGTGACGTATCCGTGGGCAAGGAGCCAGTCGAGTTGCTGTTCGAGTCTCCAAAGCGGGATACGGTAGCGGCTCGCTGGCTCACCAATGTCGTGGTACATCAGGACAGGGAGACGGAATGAGCGAGGGAAAAGTGCGGGGTCATAGTCAGGGACATCTGCTTGACGTGGTACGGGAGCAGTGTCGACACCATCGCGCACAGCAAGTTCAACGCCGAGTCGCGTGAGCTGAACCTCCCAAAGTGTCCCCAGCTTGTCTGGACGCCACTCGAAGCGGGCACGTTCAAAATATTGCACGGTAATAGATTGACCTGTGGCGCTATCAATCTCGCTGAACTCCTCAGAGATCGGATACCCAAAGATGGGAAGGCCTCCGTTGCGAAGCCAAAAGCGCAAGAAGCCATACGCAAGTGAGTGCCCCGTCTCTGGGAAGAAACGCCGCAATGGAGTATCCGGCGATACGGTGTTTGGCAGGGGAAAGAAGGCTGACTCAGTTCGTCCCGCGTTCAGCAGTGCAGCAGTTCGCGTCAACTGGACCGGGCAATCAGAAAGTCCTGAGCAGCAAAGCGGTGCTTCCATGCGAGCCCGCTCGAAGTACTGGACGAGCATCCCCTCCCGCTCGTGCGCCTCACTGATTGGATAGCCAAAGATGCGGAGCCCCCCGTGTCCGCGCCAAAAGGAAAGGAACGGTTCAGCAAGGTGATGACCAGTTGCCGGAAAATAGACGATCGAGGGGCTGTTACCGGCCCGAGCCGGCTGTACAGCTGGGGTCGTACCGAGAACGACACAAGCCAAAGCGAGTAAGAGACCGAGTCGCCTCATCACCTTTCCTATCCCCTCCCATGAGTTCGGAGAGGCTGCACGAAGGTTCCACCTTACAGATAAACGAACAGCTCGGTCGACTGTTTCAGCATTGTCACGGCACGAACGATCGAATAGTCACTACCCCATGCCAGGTCCTGGCTCGTAGGCGCGCACACGCCAGGGTCCAACGGAGACCTGATCGTCCCATTGGAGGGGACGAGCGCGTTCGCTTGAGCTGAACAGGTCCTCTTGCTTGATACTGAGGTTGCGCGATCATGGCGAGGAAAGAGAGAGTATTCATAAGGGAACCTGTGCTATTTCCCTTCTTAAGAAGAATCACTCAGCGAGTGACAGTGCTTCTGTTATATCTAGAGATTTGGGATTCAGTTCTAGTATATCCATAAAGTGCTCTGCTTGGGCAGTATCACGACTTGCGCTCCTTACCGCTCTTGGCACCTGTTGTGAAGCAGAGAGAGAAATCGCCGGGGACGAGTAGGATCCTCGCCCCCTCTATGCACTCTGGAAACTGGGCAACTTGGTGCACGAAACGCTGAGCCGCAATTTGTCGAGCGGGGCGATGCCTCCACCAAAAGGAGGGAGAGATTGATGATGCGGAACGTACACCAGGTTGCCTGGTCGCTCAGAGCGAATCCTACGCGTCTTCTTCGGTCAACTCGGACAGAAGTTCTGCTCGTGGCAGCTGGTCGTGCTTGAGCGGTCGGCGCTTTTGTTTCTCCTGAAGTATCTGTAGTCCCCGACGGCAAAGATCGATTCCGAGGCTGCCGTAGGTTTTCCACATATCCTCCGTAATTGGCCTGAACCCATGTGCAAGGAGCGAGTGGTTGCGATGCCGCGCCCAATCGAGGAGTCGGCCTCGCTCCGCCCGCAGCCAGTCGGCAAGTGGTTCATCAGAAAAGTCGGAAAGGAGATCCCAGGCCTGCAGGAGTCCGAGTGTGAGGGGACGTCCTGGCTCGACACGGGACGCATAGCGTTCGCGTTGCGCCTCAGGAAGGCGCGCAAGGTCGACGTCACTCGTATCGATATGGTGGCCAAGCCAGAGGCGGAGTTGGATCAGGAGTTCGAGCGCCCGGTAGACACGTGCCATGGCGTCGTCATAGCGATTCTGCGCGGCTCGACGCTCCGCGTTGAGGAGAAGATCTTCGACAGCAATGTAGGGATCGCGGAGCTGCTCCAAACCGGCTAGGCGTGGTTGATCAGGGGATTGCTGGTTCTGATGTACGGCAAAAGCTTCCGTGACCGCTTGCAGTTGTCTGAGCACTTCGAGTCGTTGATACCACTTCGCACGATAAGGCGTAAGTATGGTGGCTGCAAGGTCCAGCTCATAGCGATCCCACGCATCAAAGGCACGACACAAGTCCTGCATTGGTTTCAGCTGATCACGCAAGGATGAGGAGATCTCGCGCTGGAGCGCTAGCCCCAGCAGACGATCTGCCTCTGCGTAATGGAAATGCTCAAGAGCGTCCCGAGCGCGAAACACGAGGCGCCGAGCGCGTAGGTCGTAAATGCCAGAAACAGCAACAAAGCTTTCGGTACCGGGAATGACCGTGGCTTGCCCACCGCGTTGCCCGTGGACAAAGCGCAATTTGATTTCCGGGCTCTGCTCGCTGTCCAAGGCAGCAAGAACCATGGCAGCACTCATTGACTTGGTACCTCCCGTATAGTCGGCAAGGAGCTCCGCGAAGGGAAAGCGACGACGCAAGTCTTGGAAGAGCCTTACAAGACGCTGATAACAATCCACTAGGTCGTCCGGATCCGACAGCACGAGGTTCTCATACTGATCCGGTGAGAGGCCCACCAACTCGGCATATCGATCAACCAAGGAGTAGCTGCCAGTCTGGGGCTCGGCAGGGCGAGAGGAAATGAAGACGACGTAATCGGCCTGAGACTGACGGAGAGAGACCACTTCTGGACGCTTGGAGATGTCAAGAACCTCTCGCTTTTCTGGCTTTTCTGGCTTCCCAACGTTGAGAACGAGGACACGGCGTGTGGAAGTGCTCATAACTCACCCCCCAGAACGGAACACACCATACCCACTGGTTGTCTTGGCACCGAACCCGAGTTGCGCCAAGCCGGCAAGAAGCCATTTGAGCGCTACGGTTCGTAGGCGGCCACCTGGATCCTCGATACCCTGACGGAGGCCTACCGCGACACGATACCGGGTCCCAGGCGCGACGGTCAGGAAGGTGATTGGGGTTGGGTTTTGCCAGGGAGTCGGTGGCGCCTTCCCGGCATAGTACTCTGGGTAGTGTGGAGTCATCACGTCCAGCTCAAGGCGCCACCCAGGTTCGGGGTAGGCATCGAAAAAGACAAGGGAGCCAGCTTCGGCATCCGTTTCCGACTCACCCTCGCGCTCCTTCTTGGGGACATGACCGAAAACTTGGCGAAAGTCCTCATTTGTCTCCTCAAGTCCCACCACGAGATGCGCGTAGGCACGGGCGACTCCCTTGAGGCCACTGCCAGGAAGCACGGGGAAACCGAGGCGATCGAACCGGAAGCCGATTTCGAGCGGACCATGGGCACCTAGACCAGTCACCAGTCGACTCTGGAGTTCCACGACTACCGGCTCAGCCCCTGCAGCACGGACGGTCGCTTCCCAACGGGCAAGAATCTCCTGGGCCAGCTTATCCGCTGCGAGCCGCTCTGCGGCCGCAAGGACTTGGCGCAAGAAGTCTCGGCGCGGCGTCCCTTCCGCCGTATCGCCAAAGACGGCGGTCTCTGGGGCAAAGCGATCGAAGAGGAGCCCGGGGTTTGCCGTCTGCTGCTGGGGCGTCGGCAAGAATTGGCGTGTTGGGCGAGGAAGCAGTGGGTGATCGCGTGCGGATCTCGGTAGCTGGGAAGATGACGGGCCACCACCTACGCGTCGCGGACGAGAGTCATCGCGGCGCGGCTGATTGGGTCGTGGTCGCTCGGGCATCAGCTTACTCCTTCACCAGCTCAGCCTCAGCGAACCGCTTCAACCAGGTCAAGAAGGCAAGCGCTTCCATCGTTGCCCGACGATACTCAGCGACGTCGGCTTGGCTGACAATCCACTCGCGAAGGTCATCACGTGGCTCACCGAGTACTTGTTGACTCACCCAGCGGGAAAGGTCTCGGGCAAGCTGGAAATGCTCGTTGACCTCCTCTTGCTTCTTGGGTCTCTTCGACATGAGGAAGGCGAGTGTCTGGCCTAAGCCGTGCATTTGGACAAGCGAAGCAGCCTCACGGGCAAGTTGGCCATACTTCTCGGCGTACTGAGTGTTGCGAGCGTCGACCACACACTGCCACGCGGCGGCAGCTCGCTGCTGCTCGAGCGTCCGCTGGATGCTTTGGCGCGGAGATCGTATCGGCACCTGGCTCATGGTTTCACCTCCATTACACGCGAGCAACGCGCAGGATGACCGCACCACGGCCGGTCGTCTCGTCACCACCGAGACGGACACGCTGCCCATCGAGTTTCTTGAGCAGCCAATGGAGAAGTGTCTGCCCGTCCTCCTGGACCTTATCGTAGCGGGAACGCGTGGTAGCAATGAGACCGACCAAAAGCGTCTCAGCGGGTAGCACCTCGGTTGTCCAGAGTGCGCCTTGGTCAACGGTTTTTGTATCGTCCTTCAGCCGGACATGTGCCTCGATCTCGGTCCCATAGAGGACGAAGTCGCGGAAGTCGTCATCAGCAAGCACACAAAGGTGCTTGGCCAAGTTTTCGCGCCACCAGGCGTACTCCGAGCCTTGCGGCAAAGCATGGGCATCCAGCCACTCGGCAAGCGCTGAGACGAGCCCTGCGAGCTCCCCTTTCAGGGTGAAGCTGTACTCCTCAAGGACGACGCCCAGCTGCTGACCGGCCTGTGCTAGCAGAGCACTCCCATTCGCCACGGCGCACTGCCCCGGGACCAGCGCTGCAAAGCGAGTGGGATCGACTGGCCCTTCCAGTCCAGCCAGCTTGGCAAAGCGCCCAAGTCGGGCAAGCGCAGCAGAACAGGTCGTCCAGGCAAAAACGCCAGCCAGCGACCGGACCGGAAAGAGGAGGACCTGAAGGTCGGTCACCTGCAGCGCGCCGGCATGACTCGACGCCTCCTCGGGACGCTCCGGGCCAAAGATGGCACGGTGGCGCTCTGCGTCACTCCCATTGGCGCGCGTGATATCCCGCAAGACACCTTTGACGCTTGAAGCCTGGACAATAGGAAATCCGGTCATCCGCTCACGCTGGATAGGCAGATCTACTGTGCCGACAGCACGGCCTGTCCCGGCATGAAGGGGCGTCTCGCAGTAGGCAAAGAGCAATGCACTCGCCTCGGCCATCTCACCAACCTCCGATCAACACGGTTCCCAATCCGATCTCGCGTCCCCAGTCGCTGACGGTGACCCAGGGTAGATCGCTGTCCCACCGGAGACGCGCCCTTCCTGAGGCTTGGAAGTAGTAGACGCTCCCGGCAGGGACGGCACGGCGTGCAGGTCGCTCACTCACTTGTGCGATATCAAAGCCACCGATCATGTCAGCACGCTCGAGCGCAGCAGCAACCAGCTCCACGTGTCCCTCAAAGAAAACGCTCCAGTCGGCTGGTAGCCAGCCGCGTTCGAAAACAGCCGGAGTCACGAAGTAGAGGGAGAAACGCTCAGGGAGGGGATCGGGTGGCGTGGGCAGTGTCAGTTCTGGCACGGTGACAAACCGTGCCGAGCGGCGTTCCCCACCGAGTGCCAGCACCCCTTCTGGCTCAGGCCAATCGAATCCAGTGAAGGAGACAACTAATCCAACACCAGGATACAGCCGAACAAAGCGTGTCTCGTAGTAGAGCCCCTCACGCGTCGTGCGGCGAGTCGAATCCTGCGCAATGCCGATCCGGATATCTTCATTCCAGAGCTCATCTTGCGGCACACCGTCGACAGGTTCACCACGCGCATAAGCCGGAAAATCACTCATCCGCAGCCAGAGACGGGAGCTCGCCTTCTCTGAAGTCGTCTCGCTAAGTTCCCAGAGCGGAAAGAGTGCGCGAGTGGGGGCTGGCAGACGCAACCAGTCGGGTGGCTCCTGCGGTGCAGGCAGCCGCTGCAACTGTTGGCCGCGCACGACAGCGTCAGCTGGTGGAGGAAGTAGGACCTCAAGCGATCCCCTCTCATCCTGACGAGCTAGGATGGGACCAATCATGCGGAGTGGTCCCCAGCTCTCAGACCCGCCAACGGCTGCGGCGACGGCAGGAGTGTCCCAGGGTGGAATGCGAGTGTGCGTCAGCAAGTGGTAGGCACGAAGCGCACCCTGGAGAGTCAATGGGCTTGGTGGAAAGCGACTAGCGGCGCGGAAGGACTGGCCAGCAGTGAAGGGGCGCCCATCGCGGAACAGCCACACATCAAGTGGTTCAAGGAAGAGCGTATTCATTCACCTCCGCCTCCTCTCGCCAGAAAGCGCGCTAGAGCCAGCCAATCGGCCAACTGGGCAGGTCCTTCGGGCACGGCGCGAGCAAAGGGTGCAGACCCCGGCTGCCCGGCGATCTTCCCAAGGTCGTCATAGCTCCGCGCAAAGGCATGCAGCCGCGCGACAAGCTGATCACGTTCCTGTGCTGTACCTTCTGGCCATTCACCTTGCCGTTTAACTGACCGTACCAGCACCGCACGGAAGCTTTCGTCCGTCGTCGGTAGGGCACGAGCAGCCATCCGGAGGTCGAACGGGAGACGACCGGAAAGGCTGCCGGAGCCCTCACGCCGAAAGCGGTCGACAAGATCGTCAAGACAAAGCTCGGCAAGCGCCGTCCGTTTGGCAACGACACGCACAATCTCCCCACCACGTGGCTGAAGCTCTACCGCGATAGCGTCTTTGCCGGGCAGGCGCTTGGCGCGTTTTTCTGCTTCGCGAGCAGTTTGCAGGAGATCCCCGAGTGGCTCTAGCCAGTGGGCAATGGCGATCCCCGCTGAGGCCGTGCGACCACGAGTGACCTCATGGAACCGCTCAGCGAGCGCGAGGGCAAGAGGAACAACCTCTTCGGCCGGGGCGAGCGCAAGGATGTCATCGCCCCCAAGATAGATCGATACGGCGTTCGGGAAGAGATCATCGAACACCTGCTGTGCCTGCTGTGCGAAGCTAGCGAGCTTCTTGCTGATCTCCCGGTGCGCCGCCTCACCTCCCTCAGCGAGGGCCCGAGACAGCCATTCGCCCATCGAGTCACCATCAAGCACGAGGACAGCAACGTAGCGTGAAGGACGCTGGCGGACTGCTCGATAGAGTTCAGCGAGGGCAGAGCGAGTTTTGCGCAGCACCGTTTCGACCCGGCTACGGAGCGCTTCACTGCTCGCCGGGTCAAGCCCGAGCTCCTCGATCAACGCTGGCCACTCGAGTGTCGCCTCGTAAAGGAAGGCACCATCATACGGGAAAGTCTCGATGCCAAGCCCGCTGCGTCGGTACCGCTGTGGCCGTTCACCGAGCGACGTGACGAGAAGCTCAAACGCGTCACGGTAGCCCTCGAGCTTTCCCTGTGCCCGTTGCGCAGCCACCCGAGCAAAAGGACGAGCCGCGACGGTGGGGAGAGAAGGGAAGACAGCATCGAGATGGAAAAAGCGCTTCACCGCACCCACCGCGTCCAACACCTCGTGCTCGCCAACAAGTCGGGCACCGTCCGGTCGCCGGCGCACTGTGCGCCAGAAGGCTCGCGGATCTTCACCAGCGCGAGCGAGTGCCGCGCGGTTACCACTCAGGACATCCTTCGAACCAACCTCCAGCCGCGGGCTAAAGGTGCGCGTTTTTTTGAGTGCAGCCACGCCGGCTGCCGTCCGCTGGAAGGCAGTGACATAGTTCCCGTTCTCCATCGGGGCAACAGCCCAGTAGATCTCCCAACAATCAGCAGTCTGGCGCTGCCACTGCTGCCGCAGAAGATCGTCGAGCGTCGCCAGGCGCTCAAGCTCGCGGTAAGCATGGTCGACAAAGTCCTGCCAGCGTTTCTGCAGCGCTGCGGCAGCCTGCTGGGCGAGCTCCTCAGCTTGCTCCCAGGGCACGCGCGCAACGACCACGTTGGGTGGGTCACTGCGAAGATCAGCTGGATAGACTAACTGGGCTCCCCGCTGCTGGAGCGCATCAGCTGCGGCACGGGCAAGTTCAGCGAGAATACGACTACCGGCGAACAGGTCCGCCGTGCGCCGAGCCTCGGCAATAAAACCTTGGATAGGCCCAAAGGTAAAGCGGAGCAGAGCGTCAGGCATAGTGCACCTCCACAGCGTTGGGGAGATTGTTCACCGCCTGAGCAATATGGTCATAGAGTCGTTCCAATTGCTCCGGACTGTTGGAGCGGCGAGGCAAGAACTGGCATTGGAACAGGGTCGCCACGCCAAGGAGGTTCCCATTCTCGGCTCGGGTCACAGTTAACCAAAGTGGAGAAGGGCGCCGATCAGCGGGCACGTACCCGGGAGGTGGAGTTACATGCTGTGGTGGAATGACCAGCGGTGCACCAAAAATCAGTCGCTGTGAAGTCGGTAGCTGTCGACGAGTGTCACGCAGCCACCGGCCAATAGTATCGGCCACTACTTCCCAGCCACGTTCACCACTCGTCCAGTCTGGCTTACCGAAGATCCAGATGCGGCACCAGCGAGGGTCGAGAACCTCCCATGCTGGGCGATCAGGGTTGGCGTCCGGGCGGGCACGGAGACGCTTGCG
>CALIMB010000071.1 GCA_938028665.1 uncultured Thermomicrobium sp.
GAGCAGTCGCGACCGAGCCGTATCGAGAAGTCCCGGGTGGTGCGCGGACGGTGTACTACTTCGACAAGGCCCGCGTCGAAGTTACCGATCCTTCGTCCACCGATCCCCGCAAAAACCTCACCCTCGGCCTGCTCGTCCGCGATATGGTGCTCGGCGTCGTCCAGATTGGTGACCAGCGGTTTATCTCGGTATCGCCAGCTGCCATCCCCCTTGCTGGAGATCCCCTCGAAAATGACGCGGCCCCAACCTATGCCTCGCTCCGTAACTTGGTGACCGTTGGCGATCGTGCTGTCGAGCGGCGTGCCCCAGTACGCCTCGGTGAGCCGGTAACCGAGCTCCTTCAGCGCAACGGGACAGTACTCCCCGCAACCATCACACAACCGGATGTTCGCATCGCTTTCTACGAAGCGCAGAGTGGCCACAATATCCCGGCTGTCTTCTGGGACTGGCTTGGACGCCAACCATGGCCCTGGATCATTCTCACTGGCCTTCCCATTAGCGAGCCGTACTGGGTCCGGACGCGTGTGCACGGGGAAGAGCGTTTGGTCCTCGTACAAGCATTCGAACGCCGCGTCTTGACATACGATCCGCAGAATCCGGAAGCCTGGCGCGTCGAATGGGGAAACGTCGGACTCCACTACCGCGTCTGGCGCGGCCTGGATACACCGCTTGCTGCAGGTGACCAACCGCTGGCGAGTGGAGTACCGTTTGGGGAATACCTTGTCCGAGCCGCTCGCGCATCCCAGCTGGATCCCTATCTGGTCGCCGCACTCGCTGCCGTCACCAGCCGGTTCGATCCCTTGGCCGAAACACCGACTGCGCGTGGTCTGCTGCTCGTTCCCCAGTCGAGACTCCATGATGCACCGTATCCGCTTGACCCAACCGAAAATGCCCGGCGCGGCGCAGCAACTCTCGCCACGTTCATCGCCCACGATGGCCTGGAGGCCGGGCTTGCACGCTACCTCGCAGAGGCGGGAAGCAGCGCACAACCAAGCGATGTCCTGCGCACTGCCGACGAGCTCCGTCAGCGCTTCCCCACTGATGCTGTGCTCCTCCCCAACCCGACACTCGCCGAGGTGGGGAGAGGGCAGGCTGCGTACTATGACCCAAGTTACGACGTGAGGTGGTGGGAGGAGACGCTTGCCACCTATGCCCGCTGGGGCGGTGCAGTCGCCAATGCAGCTCCCGATCCGAACGGCTTCTATTGCGTTCACCCCGACTATCGTCCTGGGGAGCGTCTCCTCCTGATCGCCAACAGCGTCGCACTCTGGTGTACGATCGGAGACACGGTCGCCGCGGGGCACGTCGCAGCTTGGCGCAGTCGCTGGGTTGTAGAACTCTCTTGGCCGACTTTTGTGGCGCTGGGCCTTGACCGCAACAACGACGTGACCGTGTGGGGCCCAGTTCGGTGAAGCGCTGCTGCCCGCATATCGACGAAGGAGAGTAGTCGATGAACTTCCACGAGTGACCGCGCCTTAACCAATGGGCCAACCAGGAAATCCTAACCCACTGCCGCACAATGGATCCGACAGTGCTCGATGCGCCGCCCCCACCCGGCTTTTACAGGTCAATCCACACGACGCCAGCTCACCTAGCGACAGCGGAGGCTGTGTACAATGCTCGCACGTGCAGTGAAGAGCCACAACGCCTGATATCGATCTCGAAGTGATCAGCACCTCGCTTGCCCAGACCGGTACCGCGCTTCTCACACTGACTGGGGCGATCTCGCCTGACCTGACCACCCCCTTCCACTCATCAACCTTCGGCGCAGGTTCTCTTCCAGCCTGGGTCATCTTCGCCCAGCCAATCGCGCATGACTGCGCGCATCGCGCCCAGTTAGTAACGCTCTTCACCCAGCTGGGCGTGCCACTTCCCGAACTCGACCTCTGGTGCTTCGCCAGGATCGCTCGCTGCAACTCAGCGACGCGCGAGCACCACACGATGGACCGCAGCGATCGCTCGCTCGATGTCCTGCCGCGTGACATCAAGGTGTGTCACAGCCCGGACGCGATAGCGCCCCACTGCTCCCATGCGAACTCCTTCGCGCAGGAGCGCCTGGGTGAAGTCTTGGGCCGTCATTCCCGTACCGTGCACCTCGAAGAAGACGATATTCGTCTCCACCTCCGCTGGATCGATCCTGATCCCTGGTATCTCCGCCAGTCCTCCGGCGAGTTCTCGCGCATGAACGTGATCTTCTGCCAAGCGCTCGACATGGTGCTCCAATGCATAGATTCCCGCTGCTGCCAGGATTCCCGCTTGGCGCATGGCACCACCAAACATCTGCTTGTAGCGTCGCGCCCGCCGAATCGTCTCCCGGTCACCTGCTAGCACCGCACCTGCTGGACACCCTAAACCTTTGGACAAATCGATCCAGACTGTGTCAACCGCTCGGCACCACACCTGGGTGGGAATCCCGGTCGCCACAACTGCATTGAGCAACCGTGCTCCATCCATGTGCACCTTAAGACCGAGTCGGTGCGCTGTCGCACTGACGGCCTGGAGCGTGGTTAGCGGCCAGATCTTCCCCCCACCACGATTATGCGTATTTTCGACACAGACGAGTGTTGCTGGCGGCGTGTGGACCTGATCCCCCTGATCAGCAGCTTCCTCTACTTGCTCTGCTGTGAAGACGCCACGTACTCCGTCGAGAAGGTGGGTCATCACCCCACACACAAGGGCTGGCCCACCAGCTTCCGACGTTACCGGATGCGCTGTCCGCTCGATCAGAATCCGGTCACCCGGCTGCGTATGTACCTTGATGCCGATCAAGTTGCACATCGTACCAGAGGGGAGAAAGAGCGCTGCTTCCTTGCCAGTGAGTTCGGCAACCATCTCTTGCAGCCGGTTGACCGAGGGATCCTCGCCAAGCTGCTCGTCACCGACCTCTGCTTCGGCCATGGCACGGCGCATTGCTGGTGTTGGCCGCGTTACCGTGTCACTAATAAGATCGATCATCCCGGTCATCCTTCCCGTTCCGTTTAAGGAGCAATCCAGCTGATTCAGCTCATGCACCACAGCGTAGCCATGCGGTTCCGGAAAACAGCGGGGCACGCTGTGGTAAACGAGAGACCCGGCAGAGCGCTTGTCTCTCGTTGCGGCCAGACGACCACACCCTCGTATACTAACGCGGATAGGCTGGGGGCGGGATGGGAGATGGCGGCCCAATTAACTCGACTGCTGTCCGCGCGGTCGCGTGGCGGCTCTTCGCAGGATCGCTCCTCAATGAGGGAGCGGTCGGTTTCTTCTTCACGCTCTGGCCGCTGTATATTGCATCGCTCGGCGCCTCGCCACCCGAAATCGGACTAGTGATCGGTATCTCCGGGGTTCTGCGGCTCCTTTTCTTGTTGCCCTCAAGCTGGTTGGTAGACCGCTTGTCTCTCCGCCTGCTCGTCGCCGGAATGCGTGGTCTCGCTGCACTTGGCTTTTTCCTCTGCGCTGCTGTCCGCGAATGGTGGCAACTGTTCCCCGGACTGCTTGCGGTCAATGCTGGCGTGATCGCCTTCCCAGCTCTCAGCACGCTCATCGCGGGGCTCGGTCGCGAGGGTGAAGAACGGACGAAGTACTTCACCTTAATCTATACGGTTGCCCCTTCGATCGCCACGATCGCTACACCAGCAGCCGCTGGCTGGTTGGCTGAACGCTGGGGACTCCGCGCCACGCTCGTCGCTGCCGGCCTGACGACCGCCGCTGCTGCGATAGTCTTTGCCACGGTACGTATTCCGCCGCACGCTGCCGTCTCACGGGGGCGGGGGTCCTACCGAGAACTCCTCACCGAGCGTCCAATTCTCCTCGTGGCCGGGCTGATGGTCGCCACGATCGGGGGTATGATGCTTGGGTGGGTCCTGGCTCCGAATTACCTGCAAGATGTGCATGGTATTAGCTTAGAACGGATCGGCTGGCTGGGGTCGATCGCCGCTCTCGGAAGTACCGGGCTCAGTGTGGGTGTAAGCCGAATCCGCTGGCTGGCCGATCCTTTTAATACATTGCTGATTTCGACCGCGGCGGTCACTGGTGGGTTCACACTTTTGCTCCTTGGGAGCGATTTCCGCGTCTTCCTTGTAGCCTACCTCTTGCGGGGAGGATTCCTCGTCGCCTGGTCTGCCTTCTATGCCGCTTTCGGGTTGGTGACACGTGAACACTTACGCTCACGAGTCTTTGCCCTCGCGGAGATTTTGGGTGGCCTTGGGACAACCATTGCTCCTTTCCTCGCTGGCCCGCTCTACGAACTCGACGCGCGGCTGCCACTGACGCTGGGACTTGGTTGGAGCGCTCTCCTCATCGTTGCCACGCGGACGGTGCGAAATGTCATCGCCCGGCGTCAGCGAGCCACTGTCCCCGTTCGGTGAGTACGATGCCAGGCTTGCTCCGCCGCGCTCGGCCTGAATTTGAGCGGCAACGACGAGCAACCGAGTGGTTGCGCTGGTTCAGCGGTGACAGCACAGAGTCCACATACCGGCTTGAACTCGTCCATGCAACAGGCCTTCAGCCGGACCTGGCCTGGGAATTGATTCGAGACCTTGCTCCGCTACTTGTCGGTCGTGTGCCAGCAACCCTCGGTGTTCCCGCACTCCTCGCCACTACTTTGCTCGTGGCTGACTTGCCGAAGCCGACCGAAGCGAGCTGGGCACTCCTCGCCACAACTTTGGAGGAACTTGAGCCAGCCCATGCCCGTACTGTGCTGGAGTCACTCGCCCTGGCATGGCAGAAAAGTCATGGAGTGTTCATGCGCCAAGAGCGCCAGCGATCCATCCGTGCAGAGCTCCAGTGCACGCTTCGACGTCTGGTCGCGAGCGACGCACCCGGCATCGACGCGCTGATCGCTGTTCTCACAGCCCTTGACGGAGACTCGGACAGAAACTCGGCGCGCGTTATACTGAATAGCACCTGAGCGGGGAGCGGGACTTGAGCGGAGCAAAGGAGTCACTGCGCCGCTCGATCTCAGCCCGGGAAAGAGGAAGCGGAGGACATCGTGTGAGCACGCAGGTGTGGCTAGGGATCCTCTTTCTCGCGCTCGTTGTCATTTGGATTCTAGAACTCTACTGGGTCGCCCGCATGGCTACGGAATGGGGACGAGACCCATTGACGTTGGTCAGTGGCGCGGCAATCTTTTTCATCTTCGCTGCACCGTTGACGTTAATTGCCCCCGGTCTCGTGGAGCGTGTCGGCGACTTCTGGGATGCAGTGGTTCATCCCCTCAGGACGCGGGCTCGCCGACACCAGAGCACCCCTCGGCTGGTGATGCCTGGACGGACTGTTCTCCTCGAGCAGGAGCGGATCCGCATCGGCCGCTATCCGAACAACGATATCGTCATCGACCATCCTACTGTGTCGGCCTATCACGCCGAACTGGTGCAACGCCCAGATGGCCGCTACGAGTTATACGACCGTGAGAGCCGGAACGGTACACGAATCAACGGCACCCCGGTACGCCAAGCAATCCTGAAAGACGGTGATCACATTACGCTTGGCGCGATCACCATCCACTACCTTGAGGGATCGAAGACGCTCGAGGCATTGAACCGTGGCGGTGTTCCGCTGAAGCGACGCTAGAAAACACGACGCCACCCGACGAGGGCAGCCGGGTAGCGCCTGTTTTCAGCAGAGCCAATCAGTAGCCGGACGCGACCTGCCGCCGAGCGCGGAAGCAGTCCGAGCAGTAGACGGGCCGATCCTGCCGGGGCAGGAACGGAACCATCGTCTCGCGACCACAATCGCTGCAGATCGCCGCATACATGGGACGATCCTGCCGGGACTCGCGCGGCTCGCGGCTGCGGTACGACGGCGCATCACCGCGTCCGCTGCGCCGAGCACGGGCAGCCTGGCGACACGTCGGGCAGCGCGAGGGCTCGTTCGTGAACCCTTTGTCTGCATAGAACTGCTGCTCGCCAGCGGTGAAGACGAACTGTGTGCCGCAGTCGCGACAGGTCAGGACCTTATCAGTGAACCCGAAACTCATCTCGTGGGTCTCCTTAGGAACTATGGTGGGCGAACAGCTCATGCTCTTCGCCATCGCAACTAATACTCACTCTAGCCTCTGGGATTCGCCGCCGAGATGAGTTCGGGGAGACAGGCCCTCTCTGTCGCCTCGACCACGCGTGCGGTACCCTCGGCTATTGCTTCCACTATAACACGCCTCGGATTCCCACGCAAGAGGAAGCGCATTCTAGGATCGTTTCCTCCCAATCACAAAGACGAGCGTAACCCCCTCTTGTCAGATTTCTGCGACCTTGCAGCATCCGGCAATCTTCGTCTCATGACACCCAAGGAAGCTTTCAACGCGCCCCCTCACGTGAAACTTCCGACGTTTTACACAAGCTTCTGTGGTCCACCTGATTTGATGTGTTGTCTCCCGCAACTCACTTCCAGGGGAAGCACTTGCGTCGATGTCTTGCCCACAGTCAACTCGATCGCTTCCATTGTTGCATCTGCTGCCCGCTTGAGCGAATGTGCGGAAAGCAACGTTCTCTGTGCTCTTGCCCCCTCACCTGTCTCTCAAAGCCAGTGCCAGTCCTCCCACTCCCACCAGCACCACACAGTCAGACGATGCGAGCACGTCACCCACTGCGTGCTCACAACTGCCGGAGATGCAGCGTATCGGTGCGCCCTGGTTCTGGGAAGTAGCGTAAGCTCGCAATGAAGACCGCATGATCTTGTGGCCTAGCCAGGCCGGTTGCACAGACAGTTCGAGCAGCCTGCTCGATCAGCTCCTCGCTCGTCTCGGCGAATGCCGAAAGGGCAACCGGCGAGACTCCCCAGACGAGCGCCAGTTGCCGGGCAACGAATGGATCACAGGTCACCGCAACGATCGGGACACTCGGTCGCTCACGCGCCACCTCGCGAGCAGTAAAGCCGCTCCGGGTAATCGCCACAATGACCCGCACAGCGTGCCAGCGCCGCGCAAGGTCTGTTGCCGTTCGCGCAATGGTTGCTGCGATGGTCGTCGGTCCTTCTTCCTCTGGAATAGGATTTAGGGCGAGATGCTGCTCGGTCGTCACAATAATCCGGTGCATCATTGTGACCGCCTCGACCGGATACTGCCCTGTCGCTGTTTCTGCACTGAGCATCAGTGCGTCAGCACCCTCCAGGACGGCATTGGCGACGTCACTCACCTCGGCGCGCGTTGGAATGGGCTGCATCGTCATCGATTCCAACATCTGTGTCGCGATAATGCAAGGAATGCCGGACACGCGGGCCACGCGGATGATGCGCTTCTGTGCTATTGGCACCTCCTCTGGCGGCAGCTGGACACCGAGATCCCCGCGCGCTACCATGAGCGCATCGCTGGCCCGCGCAATCTCCCGAATGACCGCGAGCGCCTCCGGTCGCTCAATCTTCGCAACGAGCCGCACCCGTCCACCGAGTTCCTGCACGAACTGGCGAACTGCCAAAATGTCCTCCGGCGCAGTCACAAAGCTGACCCCGATGTACTCCAGCTCATGCTCAACTGCAAACGCAATATCGGCGCGATCCCGCTCGCTCAGCCTGAATGGCCGCCCAACGAGGCCAGGCACCGCAACACCTTGGCGCCCTCGGAGTTGACCACCACGAACCACCCGCGCGATCAATTTGTCTCCTTCACGCGCTTCAATCACAAGTTCGATCAAACCATCGCTGATCAACACGCGGTGACCAGGCTGCAAGCGCGCTACCAGTTCCGAGTCATCAATGCTGATCCAGTCCGGTGTGATCGGCTCACTCCCTGGCACGAGGCGAACTCGCATGTCCCGAACGAGCCGAAATGCCTCCCCTCCAAGGGGTCCAGTACGTGGCTTCCAGCTCGCAAGGTCCTGCAGGATCGCAATCGGCCGACCAGCCGCCTCCGCAGCAGCTCGCAAGCGTGCAATGATCGGGCGACGCTCGTCTGGAGTATTGTGCGCGGCATTAACGCGAAAGACATCAACGTTAGCCGCGATCAGTTCGCTCAGGATCGGTTCATCCCAAGAAGCAGGGCCGATCGTGGCCACGATCTTCGCTCGGCGCTGACACGGACGCTTTTGACTTTCTCCCATCGTCCCCCCTGCTCGCCTGTGCACACGCAAGCAGATGAGCTTAGCTCTCTCCGCCATGCCCCGCAACGGGAACGGCGCAGGTGAGTAAGGGCCCCAAATCGATCTACCAGGATTCTGCCGGCTCCTCTGGAGCTGTCCACTCTGATCCCAGGTGGAGGATCTCATCCATCGAGTAGGCGCAGACAACTCGAGCGGAGGGAGCGCCGAAGAGGTGCCGACAAAAGCGTGCAGTGGTACAAGGAGCCGAGAGAAGAGATGAGAGCCAACAAGTCTTGACCCGAAAGCCACAGCACCGACGCGGTGACTAGTCCAGCGACTTTCTCCACACCATCGTGCTCATCTTCTGCTCGTCGGTTCAACCGAGCATCTCAAGCGCGCTTCCACTACCCCGTACGGACAACGAACAAAGGGTCATGAGCAAGGAGCCCAATAATTTGGGCAAGCGCCCGCTAGGAGCAGCCCTTCGCTCACCCGGAGAGCGGTCGACCGAGTTGCAGAACCGTGTTAGGATCACTGCGTACCGGCACGAATCCGTGGGAAGGGCAAGGACGATGCGCGTTGCGCGCTTGCACCGGTATGACACGAGCCTGGAAGGGCCAGAGTACCTGGAGCTGGAGGAGATACCCGATCCAACGATCAGCGAACCAGACGATGTGATTATCCGCATTGATGGGGCTGGGATCTGCCGAACCGACCTGCACATGATTGAGGGGCGATTCCACGACCACATCCCCGCCAGACTTCCCCTCACCTTAGGCCATGAGAACGCGGGATTCGTCGCTGCAGTCGGCCGTGGCGTGCAGCGTTTCAAGCTTGGGGACCCGGTCATTGTCTATCCGCAAGTAACCGATGGAACATGTCTCGCCTGCCGACGTGGCCGAGATATGTACTGTGAAAACGGCGAATTTCTCGGACTCACGCGTGATGGTGGTTTTGCCGAGTATCTCCTGACAAAGGAGAGGAATCTCGTGCGACTACCTGACGGTCTTTCGCCGCGCGCAGTTGCCCCGTACGCCCATGCTGGCTTGGCAGCCTATTACGCAGTCAAGCGGGCACTGCGCTGGCTCGATCCAGAAGACGCGGTAGCCTTAATCGGCGGGGAGTGCCTGGGACAGATCGCGTTGCAGCTCCTGCAGGTACTTGCACCTGTACGCACGATCGTGATCGATCGCTCCGAACGAGCACTCCAGCGCGCACGCGAGTTTGGCGCGACGTGGACGATCCAGGCGGGAACGGAGGACGACGTAGTCCGTGAAGTGCGGCAGCATACTCGCGGACACGGTGCGGCTGTCGTATTGGACTTCGTGGGAGAAGGATCAACCCCTGCTCAAGGGCTTGCCATGACCCGGCGCGGTGGAGCCTACTTTGTCGTCGGGTATGGTGGACGACTGGAAGTCCCGACGCTTGAGCTTGTGACCCAGGAGAAGAGCATTATTGGGAATCTGGTCGGCACGTATGCTGAGTTGACAGAGCTCGTTGAACGAATTAGCGAGGGGCAGATGAAGGGAGCAGTGACGTATTACCCGCTGGCGCAGGTCAACCACGCAGTGCGTGACCTGCGTGATGGGCATGTGAACGGGTGTGCGGTAGTGGTGCCGTAGCACGCTGAGGGAAGGAGGCAAGCATGCCGATCGAACTCGTTACCGTGCGGATCGAAAAGCCAGATCATGTCAACATCATCTTCGGTCACAGCCACTTCATCAAGACGGTGGAGGACTTACACGAAGCACTTGTGAACGCCGTGCCCGGCATCAAGTTCGGGCTTGCTTTCAGTGAAGCCTCAGGACCGCGACTGGTGCGTTGGAGCGGCACAGATCCGGAACTGACTGAGCTGGCACGACGCAACGTCCTAAATATCGCGGCGGGGCACTGCTTTTTGATCATGCTTGGAAATGCCTACCCGATCAACGTGCTCCCCGCTGTCCGCAATGTCGTCGAGGTTTGCACGATCTTTTGCGCTACCGCCAATCCGGTAGAAGTCGTCCTGGCCGATCTGGGCGAGCAACGCGCCGTCCTCGGTGTGGCGGACGGCTTTAAGCCGTTGGGAATCGAAGGGGAGGAAGAGATCACCAAGCGGATGACCTTCCTGCGGCAGATTGGGTATAAGCTTAGCCCTGGGGTATCATAAGCGACGGTTGTGCCGGGATCGTGTCTGAGTGGAGGTCGCAAGCACCACAACGGGGTGAGGCCCGTCGAACGCAGCGGGTCGATTGCGACCGAGGGGACTGAAGACAGGAGGGATGTGATGACCAGTACAGTTGATGGTCAGCTGCCTGGAGTAGCCCTCCCCAAGAGCGAACTTCTCGAGATGTACCGTCTCATGGTGCTGATCCGGCGTTTCGAAGAGGTTGCGGCTGAGCAGTATGCCCTCGGTAAGATCGCTGGATTCTTGCATCTCTATATTGGTGAAGAGGCTGTGGCAGTGGGGGCGATCCGGGCGATGGACCCTGCAGATCACCTCGTCACTCATTACCGGGATCACGGTTATGCACTAGCCTTGGGACTTGATCCACGACGCTGTATGGCCGAGCTGTTTGGCAAGGCCACTGGACTGGTTGGGGGCCGTGGCGGGTCGATGCACTTTGCCGACGCCTCGAAACACTATTGGGGCGGCTACGCCATCGTGGCAGGCTTGTTACCGATCGCTGCTGGGCTCGGGCTGGCCAGTAAGTACTTGAACCAGCGCCGGGTCGCCGTCGCAATTTTCGGAGATGGGGCGACCAACAACGGTGCATTCCACGAGGCGCTCAACTTTGCCGCGCTTTGGAAACTCCCGGTGCTGTTCCTCTGCGAGAACAACCAGTATGGTATGGGCACGGCAGTGCAGTATGCCTCCGCCGTGCGCGAGATGTATCGCAAGGCATGTGCCTACGACATTCCGGCTGAGCAAGTAGACGGACAGGATGTCATCGCGGTCTACGAGGCGACAAAGCGAGCGCTCGAGCACTGTCGTAGCGGGAACGGTCCATATTTTCTCGAGGCACTGACCTTCCGGTATCGCGGCCATTCGATGGCTGATCCTGAAACGTATCGTTCTAAAGACGAAGTCGAGGAGTGGCGACGACACCGTGACCCGGTCATCCGTTTGCGCGAGCAGCTCGTGACACATAACGTGGCGACGCTCGAGGAACTTGCGGCCCTTGATCAAGCGGTGGAGGAGGCTGTTGCCGAGGCAGTGCGGTTCGCCGATGAGAGCCCAGAACCAGATCCAGCAACACTCACCCAGTTTGTCTATGCCGATCCGATCACTATCGGCTAGAGAGGGGGATGTAGATGGCACGCGAGATCACGTATCGCGACGCACTGCGCGAGGCGTTGCGCGAGGAGATGTACCGCGACGAGCGCGTCTTCCTCATGGGCGAGGATATTGGAGCCTACGGCGGATCCTATGCTGTCACACGAGGCTTTGTCCAGGAATTCGGTCCGGATCGCGTCCGTGATACACCAATCGCGGAGCTCGGCATCGTTGGCTTGGGCATCGGCGCTGCCATTGGCGGCCTACGACCAGTTGTTGAGCTGATGACCATCAACTTCTCCCTCCTGGCCATAGACCAGATTGTCAACCATCTGGCCAAGATCTACTACATGTTCAATGGACAGTTCACGGCGCCGGTTGTCGTACGGACAGTCGAGGGGTTCGGACAGCTCGCCGCAACGCACTCGCAATTTTTTGAAAACTATTTCGCCTACGTCCCAGGTCTGCGCGTCGTGGCACCAGCTGTTCCGAAAGACGCCAAAGGATTGCTCAAAGCAGCCATCCGTGGCAATGACCCAGTCATCTTCATCGAGCACTCCCTTATCTATCGCAATCGTGGTGTCGTACCGGACGGAGAAGACTTCGTCCTTCCACTGGAAGGAGCCGAAGTCCGACGCGAGGGCCAGGACGTGACGCTTGTCTCCTGGCTACGGGGATATTACCTCGCACTCGGGGCGGCTGAGGAGCTCGCACGGGCTGGGATTGAGTGCGAGGTAATCGACCTGCGGGTCTTGCGTCCGCTGGACATCGAAACGATCGTCCGCTCGGTACAGAAGACGAATCGCCTGGTGATTATCGAAGAAGGATGGAAATCGTTTGGTGTTGGGGCCGAAATCGCGGCAGCGGTGCAAGAGCGGGCACTCGATGACCTCGATGCCCCGATCCTGCGTGTGGCGAGCGTCGAAGTACCGATGCCATATGCCCGGAATCTGGAGCGTCTTGTGGTACCGAACAAGGATCGGGTTATCGAAGCGGTGCGGGAGGTGCTTTATCGGCGCCTGCCCGTACCAGCCGCCGACTAACGCCAGCGAGCTGGGGACGGAGGGAACCAGATGGCACGACCACTTGTCATGCCCCAGATGGGGTATGACATGAAAGAGGGCACAATTCTCCGCTGGCTCAAGCAGGAAGGCGATCGGGTCGAGCGCGGCGAGCCGATCGCTGAGATCGAGACCGACAAGGTCAATCTTGAAATCGAGTCATTCGCCTCAGGCGTTATCCTCAAACTGGTTGCTAAGGAGGGAGAAACTGTTCCGGTCGGCCAGCCGATCGCAATCATCGGGGAGCCAGGGGAGAAGCTCGACGAGGAAGCGGTACCAGCCGGAGCGGCCGTCGGCGCCACAGCACCGGCGGCACCAGCAGTTCCGTCACCTCCTAGTTCAACCGTAGCACCCCCGGAGGAAGCAGTCCCTGTTCCTGGGGAACGGATCCGGGCCTCACCGCTCGTCCGGAGGCTTGCAGCGGAGCATGGCATTGACCTCGCCAAAATTCGCGGTAGCGGTCCCGGCGGGCGCATTGTCAAGGAAGACATCCTTGCGCTGCTGGCTGCACCGCATCTTCCGGGAGCACCAGAAGCGCCAGCGGCACCACCAGCCGCCGCACCATCACCGCCAGCTGCGCCTCCTGCACCCACGCCACCACCACCGCCGCCACCGCCAGCTGCTCGACCAGCAATCCCCGCCGCCCCACCGGCTGCACCGCCCACACCACCAGGCTTACCGCATTTCGAGCTGGTCGAACTCAGCCGCATCCGTCAGACGATCGCTCGACGGATGGCTGAGAGTTTTCAGCAAGCCCCACACTTCTTCGTCACCACCGTTGCCGAGGTCGATAACCTCTTGACGCTGCGAGAGCAAATGAACGCACAGCTACCAGAAGAAGAACGCGCCTCGATCACCGATTTCTTGATCAAGGCCTGTGCATTGGCACTCCGTGACTTTCCAATGCTCAATGCCAGTTTTGTGCCACCGAACCAGCTTCGCATCTATAAGCGGATCGACATCAACATTGCGGTCGCGACTGAACATGGCCTCATTGCGCCATTTATCCCCGACGCAGACCACAAGCCGCTGGGTGAGATTGCGCGGTTCACCAAAGACCTGATTGCACGCGCCCGAGAAGAGCGCCTCCGCCCCGAGGAGTATCAAGGTGGCACGTTTACAATTTCCAATCTCGGCATGTTCGGTCTCGTCGAGCACTTTACCGCCATTATCAACCCACCGCAGGCAGCGATCCTGGCCGTCGGGAGCATCGTTCGGGAGCCGGTCTACCGTGAGGGACGTGACGAGCCGGTTCCTGTACACCGCATGCGGATGACGCTTTCTACAGATCACCGTGTCGCTGACGGTGCAGCAGCGGCACGCTTCCTGGAAACAGTGCGGCACCTGCTCGAGCATCCGATGTTGCTCCTCGTACGCTGAAATCGTTGGTCACCCCAATCGCCAAGCCCGCTCTCCGTCTTGTAACCCGGGGGCGGGCTTGTGCGTTCTAGAGAGTGAGGCAAGAGGGACAGCAGCATGGCGTGAGCAGATGATGCTACCCTCGGAGGCGGACAACCTCTACGCTCTGCAGCGGAGCACGTCCCCATCATCATGGAAAGGAGACGAAAGAAGAGGAGAAGGCTCAGTCGAGGAACCTAAGAGGTTTTGTGGGGACGAACCTCATGACCACCCGTCGGTATACCGGTGGCCAGGTAGACAGTGGCGAAACCCGAGTGCTTGACAGGTATCCTTGGCAAACGGGAATAGTGTACCAACCGTGACGTGACAGAGAGCGCACCGAGTGCCAGACCGTAGCCGTGAGAAGAGGCAGGCGCTCGGCCAGGAAGGGAGCAACACAGGGGGACAAGAACACGTGGATTGGCACGCTTTGCCGCGGAGGTACCGCCTGTCATAGGCAAAGGAGGACAGAGGATGTCACAGCGCATCAGACGATGTTTCCTGGCAGTTGCACTTGTTGCTCTTGTCTTTGCCGCCCAGCTAGCACCAGCAGCCGCACTCTGGACACCGATGACTCCGGTCAGCAGTACGTGGCAAGTCGACGAACAGGTCATTGTCCCCTATGTTCCGAACAACGAGCTTTTGGCAGGGACTGGTCCCTGGCACGGTGTCGTGCAGATTGCGAACGCCAGTTCCTTTGCCATTGCCGTCGATATCGCAAAAGCCGATGGTGTTCCCATCACGACTGTGACCATTCCAGGTAATGGTTCGACTGCGATTGCCGCTGCCTCCCTTTTTGGAACGAACCCCGGCGGAGGGCTACTCCTCTTCGGCCGAGAGACTGGGGCCTGTGCAAGTCAAGCCGTTCAGCTTTACACCCGGAATCGCAGCGCGCCAGTCAACTCTGCGGACACGATTTCACTCTCCGTTCCGGCAGGTATCAATGTGACCCATGTCTCCGTCAGTCAAGGCAGCACATTCTACCAGCAAGGTCCCGACTACACCTGGAACCAGGTCGGGACAACCCTCAACATCAATTGGGGGCCAGGTGGCGCTGAACCGGCCATTAATTCCACGTATCAGGTCATCGTCGCCTACGACTTCCCGTGTCGGCCTGCTCGCTTGAGCGTCGCCGTGAAGTTGGTTGCCCCTGCTCCGTCAGCAAACGGCCGCACGAGCAACAGTCACCTCATGGTGAGTGGCTACAGTGGCCTGAGTCAGCAGCAGGGATTGGGGAGTGACCTCGCTGTTCCCATCGCACAAGCGAACTACAGTGGTTGGAAGACGGTGATTCATATCACCAACTTTGGCGGCAGCCCGTGCACAGCCACCGCTCAGTTCTATCAGTACCCAAGCGGCAGTCTGAGCAATACGCTATCTCAAGCCATCGCACCTGGTGGGACCTGGAACCTTGATCTGGTTGCCGCAGGACTGCCAAACAACTGGCTAGGCTCCGCACGGATCCAAGGACCAGGCTGCTTTTTAGCAGCATCCATCGACCGGATTAAGCCAACGCAGCCCTGGGGCGTGCCAGTCAATATGGGTCTCACCAACCTTGCACTCCCAGTTTCCAGCTTGAGCACAACGGTGTACATCCCACTTGTCTTCCAGGCGTACTTTGATTGGAACACCGGGATTGCCGTGTCAAACGTCGGTGGGATACCAGCAAGCGTGACGATCAACTACTACAGTACCACGGGCAGCCTGATCTCCACCACCAATCTTTCCGTCCCGGTGAACGGCATGCAGTTTGACTACTTGACCGGAAGCGGTGGCCAGCTGGCCCAAGCCGTGATCACGAGTAACTCCCCGATCGTCGTTTCTGTTGATGCTGTCAAGTACACGGGCGGCGGAGCAGATGTCGGGCAGGCGCTGACGTCCATGGGAATCAACGATCCAGTGAGCGCACCAGTACTCCGTGTCCCCCTCTATCAGAAGCAAGGCGTGAGCGGTAACGATAACAGCGGGGTGCAGCTCTTTAACATCAGCGCCACGACACCCGCGACGGTAACTGTT
>CALIMB010000072.1 GCA_938028665.1 uncultured Thermomicrobium sp.
TGCAGCGGTTTGCTGTGTCCACTCCCGGTGATTCGGACCTCAAAGGCCATCAAGGAGATCGGGATCGGGCAGGTGCTCAAGGTGATCGCAACTGACCCCGGTGCACCGGCCGATATGGAGGCCTGGGCCCGCCAAACCGGCAATGAGCTCATAGATGCTCACGAAGAAGATGGGAAATACATCTTTTTCTTCCGTCGTGTGCGCTGAGGAGGAAAGGAGCAGGCCATGGCCCGACGCGACCCCGAGGCACCGAAGCGACTGGCCATCATTGCCAGCAAAGGAACTCTTGACTTCGCCTATCCCCCCTTTATCCTCGGCTCGACCGCCGCGGCGATGGGATGGGAGGTCGGCATCTTCTTCACCTTCTATGGGCTTCCACTCTTACTGCGAAACTATGATCCAAAGGTAAGTCCGCTTGGCAATCCGGCGATGCCGCTCAAGATGCCCTTTGGGCCCCCAGCGTTCCGACAGATCTCCTGGCCCATCCCGGCTATCGTCGAGGCATTGCCGGGCTTTTCACTTTTGGCGACCTCGCTTATGCAGGAAACATTCAAACAGAAGGGTGTTCCTTCCCTCTTGGAACTCCGCCAGATGTGTATTGACACCGGAGTCAACTTAATCGCCTGCCAGATGACAATGGACGTCTTCGGTTTCAAGAAAGAGGACTTCATTCCTGAGTGCACCGTCGCTGGCGCCGCGACTTTCCTTGAATTTGCTGGCGATGCCGACATCTCACTCTTTATCTGACAGGAGGATGAGTGGCCGTGAACGACCAGATGAAGAAGATCCTCTATGTCCAGACCCACGGCGTGGACATGCCGGAGCGCAGTGCCACTCCGTTCTTCCTCGCTGCCGCTGCGGCGGCGATGGATATTGAAGCAGCTATTTACTTCACGATGAATGGTCCGACGTTGCTCAAGAAAGGAGTCCCAGAGACGCTTGTCGTCCCCAAGGCCGGCGGTGGTGGGGCGAAGCTCAAGCATTTCATCGATCAGGCACTCGATCTTGGTGTGAAGCTCTACGTCTGCCAGCCGTCACTCGACCTCCACGGCCTCACGATGGCTGACTTGATCGACGGAGTACAAATGATCGGCGGCGCAGCCTTCAACCTCATGGCATTGGAAGCCGATGCAGTCGTGGCGTTTTGACCATGACGCGTGAGACACCCTTCTATGCCATCGTCCACAGCTGTATCCTGCCACTCGACCTCTACTACCGGGTTGAGCAGCACCAGTGGGTGCGCGTCGAAGCCGACAGCACGGTAACACTCGGCTACACCGACGTCGCTCAGACGGTCGCTGGACGCATCCTCCACGTCACCTTCCGCCCAACCGGACGTCACTATGCGCATGGTGCCACCGTTGCGGTGGTTGAGAGTGCCAAGTGGCTTGGTGCCTACCGGACGCCGGTCAGCGGTGTGCTCCTGGAAACGAATGAGGCACTCCTGACCGACCCTGAACTCGTCAACCGGAGCCCCTACCGCCGCGGTTGGCTGGTGCGCATCCAACCAGATGCTCTCGAACGTGACCTCGCCGAGCTGCTCACGGGGGATGAAGCGATCGCAGCCTATGACGCCTTCATGACACGCCGCGGGCTAGACGACTGTGTGCACTGCGAGGGGTACGAGCTGCCATGACACGCCTCCGTCTCTTCACCCATCCGATCTGCCACGGCTGCGCTGAGGCACTGGCTTTGGTGCAGCGGCTCACCCAGGAGGAGCCAGAGGTAGAAGTCGAGGTGATAAGCCTGGCAACACCCCATGGGCGGGCTCTCGCCCAGGCGGCTGGAGTCGTTGTCGTCCCCACCATCGATGCAAACGGCGAGCGATTCGTCGGTGTGCCGAATTGGGAAGAGCTTCGCGCACTCGTTCAGCGCGCGAGCCGAGTTGGAGGTGCCGCATGAGCGTTGCAACGTGGAGCCCCACGAAAGCAGGCCATCGCTATGCGGAGGTTCCGGAAGAGATCAAACGTCAGCTCTTCGAGGAAGTGAAAAGTGACCCGCGTTATCCAGATTTCCTCTACGGCTGTTATGAATGTGGCATCTGTGTTTCTGCTTGTCCCTCAGCTCGCTTTTACGACTTTAGCCCACGGGTCATCGCTCAAGCACTGGCACGGGAGGATATCGACCGTTTTTACGAGATCCTGATGGAGGATATCTGGAACTGTGCCCAGTGCTTCTCCTGTGTCCGCTGCCCACGTGGGAATAATCCTGGTGGGCTGGTAACGCTCATGCGCGAAGTGGCCGTCCGCCACGGCCTCGAGCAGGCGCAGCAGGCACTCCAAGGCTACTCGCGGGTCATTTACAAGATCATGCTCAAAGGAAATCAGGTGTCTCCGGACATGCTGCAGCCGGACTTCTTCCCTGACTGGGGTCCATGGGTGCGCGAGTTCAGCCGCAATATGACCGCTTGGCGCAAGGCGATCCCTGTCGACACCCTGCGGAACGTCACCGACGCCGCTTGGCGCACCGACGACAAGACACTACGCGAGCTCTACACCATTTGGTTTGAGACCGGGAATATGGAGGTGATCCGCGAGGTTGATGAAGGTCTCTACGAGCTCCTAGTTGAGATCATGGAAGAAGAACTGGAGGCAGCACCATGAGCGAAAAGCTAATCCCTCTGACGGAACTGCGTGAGCGCAAGGCACAGCCGGTCAAGCCGAACCCTGAAGAAGCACCACATCCGGACTTGCGTGAGGAGCTCTTCGAGCTCGAAGCCCATGGCGAGCTTATCGTCCAGCGTGTGCCGGAACCGTATGTTGAAGTGACCACAAAGTTTGGTCGCACAAAGAAGGTACCGATTGATCATTTGTGGCATCATAAGTCATGTGGTCAATGTGGTCATATACCGGGCTATACGACATCGATTCTCTGGCTCAACCGCCAATTCGGGATTGACTATATCGACCCAACAGATCAGACCTCCTGCACCGGCTGGAACTACTACGCCTCCGCGACCTCAAACGCCGTGGCACAGCTCCTGGTGATGTGCCGTAATTTCGCAGCTGCTTATGAGACTGGTTACTACCCCCTCATTCACTGTGGCACAAGCTACGGTCACTATAAGGAACTTCGCGAGCAGCTTGTCCACCACAAAGACCTCCGTGACCAGGTACGGCGTGTCCTGGACAAGCTCGGTAAACCGCTCGTGGTGCCAGAGGAGATTGTGCACTACAGCGAATGGGTGCACGTCATGCGCCACCGGATCGCCGAGCGACAGGTCATTGATATGCGAAACATCACCGCCTGCGTGCATCCGGCTTGTCACTACTACAAGATTGTGGCGGAGGATGCCATTTACGATCCGGACATTTACGGTGGCCAACGTACTGCGACGGTCACGGCACTCCTGCAGGCACTGGGCATCAACGTGGCTGACTACTCGACGTGGTTCGATTGCTGCGGTTTTGGCTTCCGGCACATCTTGGTGCAACGCGATTTCACCCGCTCCTTTGCCGTTCTCCGCAAAATCGAGGTGATGAAGGACGAGGCCAATCCCGACATGACGGTCACCCACGATACGGGCTGTGTGACGACGCTGGACAAGAGCCAGTTTGCCGCCAAGGCCCACCAGCGGCGTGTTGGTGTTCCGGTGCTGGCCGATTCGCAGGTCGCCGCGCTCGCGATGGGTGCCCATCCCTTCCGGGTCCTCCAGCTGCACTGGCACTCAACAGACTGGCGCCCCTTGCTGGAGAAGCTCGGCATCGACTGGCAGCGCCACTGGGCAGAGTTTGAGGACGATCTAGCGGCAATCGAGCGAGGCGAGAAGTCAGGTCTGACCTGGGAAGACGCGGAGCAACCGATTCTGACACGGTGAGGGGGATACCGTGCGTGAGAACGGACTTCCGGTGCTGGTTATCGGTGGTGGCCCAGGCGGGCTGGAAGCAGCCCGCACCGTCGCAGCACTTGGCACGCCGGTGGTATTGGTGGAGCGGCGGCATCGACTGGGAGGGACGCCAGATGCTGAACACTACGCAAAGCTCACCCACCACTTCCGTGACGCCGAGGAGGCTCTTGGTGAGCTCGTTGCTGCCGTAACCGCCCAACCATTGGTTGAAGTACTCACCGGGAGTGAAGTGACCGCCTGCGAGGGAGAAGTCGGCAACTTCCGGGTCGCTATCCGCACCCCGGAGGGGACGCAGGAACGGACAGTTGGGGCCATCATCGTGGCTACCGGTTTCCAGCACTTCGACCCGGGACGGGAGACCCAGCTGTACAACTACTATTCTTTCCCCGACGTGGTCACGCTGAGCGACATGGAGGCTATGCTCAAAGCTCACCAGGTGGTCCGACCATCCAACGGACAACCACCGGAACGGGTGGCGTTTATTCAGTGCGTCGGTTCGCGCGATCGACAAATCGGTAATGAGTTCTGCTCTAAGGTTTGCTGTGGCATCGCCTCCAAGCAGGCGATTGAGATCAAACAGCAGCTGCCCAACGCTCGTGTCTTCATCTTCTATATCGACATGCGCATGTACGGCTACTGGGAAAATGAGCTCTACTGGCCAGCCCAGGAGCAATACAAGGTGAACTACGTCAAGGGGATCGTCAGCGAAATTCTCCCCAAGGGTGATCGCCTCCTCATCCGCGGAGAAGACACCACCATGGGGAGACCGATGGAGATTACGGTCGACCTTGTCGTCCTCTCGGTTGGCATGGAACCGAGCAGTGGGACACGCCAGATGGCTCGTTTGCTTGGCATTGCCCAGAACAAGTACGGCTACATCGAGGCCGGTGGGCCGAGTGGACTCGACCCGGTGGCGACCTCACGTCCCGGCATTTTCGTTGTTGGCGCCGCAGCACGGCCAGCTGATCTCGACGATACCTTCGCCACTGCTGGTCTGGCCGCGGCACGCGCCGTGGCGGCGCTTCGGCAAGCGTTCGTTGCAGCTGACTAGGAGGAATTCGGATGGCACAGCAGCATGCACGAAGGGTCAACCCATTGGCCCGCTTTCTGGCGAGCGGCGCTGGGCGACTGCTCCGGATCATTGCTGGCCTTGCCCTCATTCTAATCGGCCTCCTGCTCGTCCAAGGCACGTGGGGCTGGGTGATCGCAGTGATCGGCCTGGTACCCCTTGCGGCTGGCATCTTCGACTTCTGCCTCTTGGGGCCACTGTTTGGCGCCGGTTTCTGGGGACGAGACATCCGCGGCCGCGGATAAGGAGCTGACTGATGAGCCAGCCACTGCGTCCAAGCCACCTCATCAAGCCGAAGACCGGACCGGACGATCCTGAGCTCCAAGAAACTCTTCTTGAGGGGCTACAGCAGGTGGCTCCCGACGACATCGTGCAGCTCTGTGAAGAGCTGCATCTGCGGCGGCAGCGCCTCCTGCCACTCATAGGCACCCTCGCCTCTGGCGTAGCGCCTGCTACCAGCAGCATCCAGGAGCTCGCCACTGCGGTGACGGCAACTCGGAAACAAGCCACGGCAGCACAAGAGCTCCTCCAGAGGCTGGTCGACGGTCAGACACTGGTCACTCTCCTCGCGGACGACCTTCGCGACCCGTTTGGGCGATCAGCGGAGCAGATCACCACTCCGGTGGAAACGCGCCTTCGTACTTTCTTGATCGCCTGTGGTCGAACCGATCGCCGGCTGGCACTTGAGCTGGGCACAGGGCTTCTGCACCTCGCTGCCCCAAGACGCTATTGGCTCTGGACGCGTTGGCTCTGGGACATCGAGCATGGGACAGGCATTCTGCCCCTCCTTGCCTCGTCAACCCGCGTGCTGCAGGGCGACGATGTGGGCATGCTCTACCGGCAACTGGGTGCTGTGATCGCCCTGGGGACGGAGCTTGGACATAACAGCGGCCTACTTTCGCGTCAGCTGGCCGACGACCCCGAATACGGCCCATTTGCCACTGACGCTTTCCTGGCTATCGCCTACAGCATCTATCTGTACGGCATTACGAACTGGCGGCTCAGCCGCGAGTTCAACCGGCTGTTGCCGTCTCTGCCGGACTTAGCGCGCCGTCTTCTCGGCTTACCCCGGCCGACCCTCGCTGGCAGGTGAGAGGAGTTCCATGATGGATCCCAAGGTGCAGAAAGTTGCCGAGGTCTGGGAACGCGACACAGCGATTGTGGAAGGTGTTGATATCTCCGGCCCGTGGAACCGCATGTTTGGCCAGCGGGTGATCTGGGACTACACACCGGACCTCATTCAAGAGATCGCCCAGCTGCCAGGGGCCGAGTCATTCGCCTGGTGCTATCAGTGCGGCAAGTGCGTGCCCGTTTGTCCCGTCGATGTGGTTGGCGACTATGGCCCACGCAAGCTCTATCGGCGCGCCCAGACAGGAATCAACTTGCTTGAGTCACCTGATCTGTGGCTATGCACCACCTGTGCGAACTGTCTCCGGGTCTGCCCCAAACAGGTTGATATGGTACAGATCATGCCGGCAGCGCGCGAGCAGGCGATGCTGACTGGGCGCGCCATCCCTGCTGAGCTGCAGGAGGCACTCGAGAACACGGCCAAGTACGGGAATCCGCTTGGTCAACCAGCCCGCAAGCGTGAAGCCTGGGTCAAAGAGGCTGGTGTCCCCGTCCCGATCCTCCACCAGATCCAGCGTCCCGTAGAATGGCTCTGGTGGGTCGAGTGCTATCCCTCTTACCATCCACGGGGGATCGATGCCTCTATCGCACTGGCTCGTATTTTCCACGCACTTGGGCTCGACTTCGCCATTCTCGGCCGGGAGGAGAAGTGCGCCGGAGACTCCCAGCGCCTGGCTGGGGAACGTGGCCTCTTTGAGATGCTCGCAGAGGAGAATATCCGAACACTATCCAAGTACGAGTTTCAGCACATTGTGGTCACCGATCCGCACGCCCTGAATGCTTTCCGCAAGCACTATCCAAAGCTTGGCGGGCAGTATGATGTCTGGCACTACACGACCTTGTTAGCTCGGGAACTTCCCAGGCTCCAACCGCTTCTCACCAGGTCATTGCCCTATCGTGTGACCTTCCATGATCCCTGCTACCTCGGCCGCCACAACGGTGAGTACGATGCACCGCGACTCCTCCTCCAAGCCTTGCCAGGAGTAGAGTTCGTCGAAATGCTGCGTTGCCGCGAGAACTCCTACTGCTGCGGCGGCGGGGGCGGCGGCATGTGGCTGGACAGCTTTGCTGCTGGCCACCAGCGTCGCCGCCTCTCTGAGGAGCGGGTGCTGGAGGCAGCGAGCACCGGTGCCGACACGCTCGTCGTGTGCTGTCCGTACGAAGTGTCGCGCTTCGAGGACGCGGTCAAGTCGACCGGCGTGGAAGGACGCCTCCGGGTACGCGACATTGCGGAACTCTTGGCTGAGGCAATGGGACTGATTGGGGAGGGTACAGCATGACAATCGTGGTCGTGATGGAGCAAGTCCCTGATGTTGTTGAGGAGCTGGTGATTGCTCCCTCTGGTACCGATCTTGATCGCGATGCCGTGAGCTATGTTATCAACGAGTATGATGACCACGCCTTAGAGGAAGCACTCCTCTTGGCCGAAGCAACCGGCGACGAAGTCGTTGCGGTCGGTATTGACACAACTGGTGAGCTCGATCAGGCGCTTTACACCGCGCTGGCCAAAGGAGCACGGCGAGCTATCAAGGTAACCGGAGACTTTGAGGGGGCATGGCTCAGTACCCGTGCTGCTGCCCAGCTGCTGGTTCCGGTCATCAAGGAGCTGGACCCGCGCCTGGTTCTCACCGGAGTGCAAGCCCCAGACGACCTGGACGGCCAGCTTGCACCGACGCTGTCCGCCCTCCTGGGCTGGCCGCACGCGAGTGTGGTGATCAGCAGTGAGATCGCTGATGGAGTCGTACGGGCACGGAAAGAGCTCTGGGCCGGAATCACCATGACGCTCGAGTTGGAGCTCCCCGCCGTGCTTGGCGTGCAGGCTGCACGCCAGGCACCGCGTTACGTGCCCATCAGCCGTGTCCGGCAAGTAATGCGCGAGGCGAGCATCGAAACCCGTGAAGTCGAGCCAGTGGGTGACCTTGCTCCTTCGCTCATGCGTCTCCGTTTCCCAGCAGAGACCAGCCAAGCCGAGATGCTGACCGGCAATGCCAGCGAGATCGCTGACCGCCTCATCGAACTCCTACGGGCGCGCGGCCTGCTCTAAGGATGGAGGGAAGCCAGGATGTCCCAGCGAATAACGGTCTTGGTCGAACACCTAGAAGGTCAACCGACGGACGTCACATTCGAGCTGCTTGGCCTAGCACGCCGCATCGCGAAGACCAATGGAGCCGCAGTTGAGGCGCTCCTCTTTGGAGAGACTGTTCGGCATCTCGCTCAGACGCTTCCAGCTGACCGCGTGGTCATGGTCGAGCATCCCCTCCTTCGTTATCTCGCTCCGGAGGCGACAGCGATCACCCTCACTACACTCCTGAGAACCGATCCGCCGTGGCTCGTGCTCATCCCCAACACCTCCCTTGGCATGGACGTTGCGGCCTGGGTGGCAGCAACGCTGGACTGGCCACTGATCGCCTACTGCGAGGCACTCGAGCAACATGACGGACAACTGGTCGCCACCGCGCAGCTTTTTGGAGGGAAGATCCTGGCCGATGTGAAGCTTGAGGACCGGCCCACGGTGATCAGTGCACTTGCGGGCACCTTTGCGACCGATGCGTTGCCGCCAGCGCCCCCTGGGACAATCGAGCACCGGGATCCACCTGCCGAACTCGCTGCCCTGCGCACACGCTCCGTCGTCTTGGAGCGGCCAGAAGCAGCCGACGTGGATATCACCCGGGCCGAGAAAATTGTTGCAGTCGGGCGCGGAATCGAAAGCAAGGACAATCTGGAACTGGCCGAGCAGGTGGCAGAAGCACTCGGAGCCGTGTTGGCCGCCTCCCGACCACTGGTCGATGCTGGCTGGCTCCCACGGTCGCGGCAAGTTGGGAAGTCTGGTCTTAAAGTCAAGCCCAAGCTCTACTTTGCCCTTGGTATCAGTGGAGCACCAGAGCACTTGGAAGGAATGAAAGACGCTGAGCTCATCATTGCCGTGAACAAGGATCCCAAGGCACCGATCTTCAGCGTGGCCGACTACGGAGTCGTTGCCGATCTGTTCGAGGTGGCCGAGGCACTCCTGGAGCGACTGGAGGGCTGACGCCGTGCTGACGACATCAGAGCGGATTGCCTTTGTTCTCATCGCTCTGGCTTCGCTCTTGCTCACTGCACATGGCGTTTCCCGTATCGTGCGCGCGATTGCTCGTGGGCAGGGTCGTCCCACCTGGGGACTCTTCTTCCGCCGGGTCATTCCGGTGAGTCTGGACATTTTGCTCCAACGGCCGATCTTCCGGACACGCCCCTTGGTGTCGGCCTTGCACGCTGGTGTCTTCTTCGCCTTCGTCTTCTATGGACTGGTAAATATCTTGGATCTCGCCGAAGGTTTTACTGGTTTCAGTACGCTCCACCGTGGTGGCATCGCTGCGCTGTACAACCTCATTGCTGACCTGCTCAGCGTGGCAGCGCTCGTGGGTATGGTTGGACTATTAGTCCGGCGCTTCGGGTTGCGCCCCTTCCGCTTCAATGAGCGCGTTTTTCTTCTCCCGAGCGTCCGCTTTGGCATCTCGCGTGACTCAGCCATTGTTGGTGGATTCATCTTGCTCCATGTTGGCTCACGTTGGGTTGGCCAAGCTGTACGGATCGCCGAGAGCGAACGGGCCGACTGGAGCCAACCGACAGCAAGTCTTGTGGCAGCCCTTTTCCATGGTTGGAGTGAGGCAGCTCTGACAACAGCCAGTCATGTGACCTGGTGGCTGGCGTTGGGGTTGATCCTGGCCTTCCTCCCGTATTTTCCGTACTCGAAACACATCCACCTCTTTATGGCGCCACTTAATCTCATCCTTCGGGAGGAGCGGCCCCTTGGCCAACTGGAGCCGCCAACCAGCAGCAATGGAGCTCTTGGAGCCGAGCGTCTCGAGCAGCTCCGCTGGTACCAGCTGCTTGATGGCTATGCTTGCATCATGTGCAATCGTTGTCAGGACGTCTGTCCGGCACACGGGACCGGCCGTGCGCTCAGCCCAGCTGCACTGGAGATTAACAAGCGGTACTATCTCAACCGCAATCTCGGTGCATTTGCGGGCGGAGCAACCTCGCCGCCGTTGTTGGAGATTGCCACCACCAAGGAGGCAGTCTGGTCCTGCACTACTTGTGCCGCCTGTGTGCGCATTTGCCCGGTGGGTAACCGACCGATGCTCGACCTGATTGACATCCGCCGAGCCTTGGTCAACCAAGGTGATCCACTGGATCCCAATCTCCAAGCTGCACTCGAAAGCCTCGCGCGGTATGGCAACTCCTTTGGCAAACCCGCACGCCAGCGGGCCCGCTGGACCAAAGAACTGCCGTTTCCTATTAAGGACGCACGGAAAGAGCCGGTCGAGTATCTTTGGTTTGTTGGCGACTTCGCCTCATTCGACCCCCGGATGCAGGAGAACACGAAGATAGTTGCCCAGCTCTTCCACGCTGCTGAGCTGGACTTCGGGATCCTCTATGAGGACGAGCGGAACACTGGTAACGACGTGCGGCGGGTCGGCGAGGAAGGGTTGTTTGAGATGTTGGTAGAACAGAACCTCGCCGCCTTGGAGAAAGCCCAGTTTCGGGCCATCGTCACGACAGACCCGCACAGCTATAACGCTCTGCGGAACGAATACCCTGCGTACGGATTTCAAGTTCCGGTGTATCACTACACCGAGCTCCTCGCTGACCTACTGGAGCGCGGCAGACTGCGGGTTCAGCAGCCGCTTACCGCAGCAGTGACGTACCATGACCCCTGCTATCTTGGCCGTTACAACCGGATTACCGCTGCACCGCGCCGCATCCTCCACGCGCTCGGCTTGGAACTCCGTGAGATGCCGCGACACGGGGAGAACACCTACTGTTGCGGTGCTGGCGGCGGTCGGATCTGGATGGACAGCGGGGGGCAAGAACGACCGAGCGAGCAGCGCATCCGCGAGGCGGTGGCCTTGGGTGAGGACCTCCGCTACTTCGTCGTGGCCTGTCCGAAAGACATGGCGATGTACAGCGACGCGGTCAAGACAACCGGCTACGAGGCACAGCTCACCGTCATCGACGTGGCACGTCTAGTCGCGATGGCGGTTGGGATCAATGGTCTGGAGCGAGAGAGCATATCAGTCACGACGGAGGCTCCATGAGGCCCCCAGAGACAGGAGCACTCGCCTACGAGCTTGCGCTTCGTTTCCGCACGCTGGCACGGGCATTGGATCGCCTTGACCGTTTGGAAGGTGAACGTACCTTCAGTGGGTGGCTCACGCGCCTTTCTCAAGACCAGGAAGTGCTTGCCCAGCTCAGCACCACACTGGCTCTACAGACACTCCATGCGGCAACGGAGGAAGCACTCTACCAGCTTCTTTGCTCCCTGAAGAGCGAGGACGCCGTCCCGCTGACACAGGTTTGTCAAGAGACCGGGCTCGACCGGGCGACACTTTATCTTCGGCTTGGCCGGCTGGCCCATGTTGGACTTGTCACCCTTGAGCTCGACGCGGAGGCCGTGCGGGCGACGGCTTTAGGTCGGGCATTGGCTCACTGGCTGAGCGCACTGATCGAGGAAACACGGACCCAGATCACGGAGTGGCTTGAACTGGTAGGAAGTACCGCATCATGAGCTTCACCTGTCCCTACTGCTCACTACAGGGAGAGCGGGGAACTGTTCATGCTCACCTGGCTGAGCAGCACGGCGATCAAATTACCTTCCATGTGCACGAACGATCCGGCTATACGATTGCCACAATTACCTGCCCCATCTGTGGCGCCAGCTGGGAGCAACCACTTCGGAAAGCACGGCGCGATCCGCGTTTCCTCGAGGAGTACAGCTACGAGATCCGGTTGGTTCTCTTCGACCTACTCTTGCATCACTTGCGTGGAGAGCACGGCGAAGGAGGAGGGAGACAATGAGTGACATTTATGGCTGCAAGATTCCGGAAGATCTTTACTATTGGCCGGAGAAGCATGTCTGGGCTCGGCCAGAGCCGGATGGGACGGTGACGATCGGGATCACTGATGCAGCGCAACACCTCGCCAAGACGATCATCAGTGTCACCCCTCGTGGGGTTGGTCGCACGGTCCAGCGAGGGAAGAGTGCCGGGACGCTGGAGAGTGGCAAGTGGGTCGGGCCGGTGACCTCTCCAGTGTCTGGCGAGATCGTGGCCGTCAACGAAGCAGCCATTGCCAATCCGAAGCTCTTGAATGAGGATCCGTATGGAGCGGGATGGTTCGCCCGTCTGCGACCAGACGACTGGACCAGTGAGTCACAGTTGCTCGTCACCGGTCCTGAGGCAGTCGAGGCCTATCGCCGCGTGCTCGAGCAGGAAGGGATTCGCTGCGCGTGAGGCAGGACGAGCGCGTCCAGGTCTACCGTGGGTGTGTCATCCCACTCGACCTCCTCTACGACGTCGAACGTGATGTCTGGATACGACTCGAGGGAGAGGAGGCAACGCTTGGCATGACTGATCCGGCCCAGACACGGGCCGGCAAGCTGGTTGCGATCCGCTTCAAGCGGCCAGGGACAGTCGTGGAACGTGGGCGAGCCCTAGCGACCATCGAGAGTGGGAAATGGGTCGGCCCGTTCCCCGCACCATTTGGTTGTGAGATCCTGGAGACCAACGAGGCCGGTTTTGCACGGGACATCTTGTTGGCCAACCGTGATCCCTATGGGGAAGGCTGGCTCGTCCGTGTCCGGCCGCTCTTCCGCGAACAGCTCACCGAGCTGGTTTCGGGTGAGGAAGCGTTCCAGCGTTATCGGGAACGCATCGACGAACTGGGACTCAACTGCTTCCGCTGCGCTGAATAAGGGAAGGAGGCCCTGATGCGCATCCGTGTCGTCGACCTGGGCCTGGTCAGTCCAGTTCGCTCCCAAACCGTCTACCATGCAGTGGGCTACGCCTTTCACCCCCAGAGCCCCCCGACCATCCTGTTGGTCTCACCCACCGACCCTTACGTCTCGATCGGTTTCCATCAGGACGCCCAACGAGAGGTCGACCTCGACTACTGTCGAAGCGTTGGCTTACCAGTCATTCGGCGTGAGGTGGGTGGTGGGGCCGTCTATTTAGATCACAACCAGGTTTTTACGCAATGGATTTTCCCTCGTGAGCTTGTCCCACTGCGGGTTGAAGATCGTTTCGCCTGGTACGTGCGACCGCTCATCGAAACCTATCGTCGGTGGGGAATTGATGCGAGCTGGCGTCCCATCAATGACATCCACGTCCGCGGGCGCAAGATTGGGGGAACGGGTGCGGCCAGTATTGGTGATGCGGAAATCCTGGTGGGGAGCCTGATGCTCGACTTCGACACGAAGCAGATGGCACGAGTGCTCAAAGTTGCCTCGGAGAAGATGCGTGACAAAGTATACCAGAGTCTCGAGGAATATATGACCACAATGCGACGCGAACTTGGCACCATGCCGGATCGCGACCAGGTGGTCCACACGTACCTCGAACAGGTATCAGCTGTGCTGGGCGCCGAACTTGAGCTTGGTGCACTCACCTCAGAAGAGGAGGCTCTGGCGGCTGAACTCGATGAACGATTTGCCTCGGAGGAATGGCTTTACCAGAAGGGTGGCTTACGCGAGTCTGGGATCAAGATTCATGCCGACGTGCGCCTCCATGAAGCAGCTCTGAAGGTACCGGGTGGTCTCATCCGCGTCATCGTGCGCACTCATGGGGGACGGATCGATGATGTCAGTTTCAGCGGTGACTTCACCCTGCTGCCGGCGCTGGGGTTGGCAGCCATCGAGCAGGCTGTACGTGGGCTCAGTCTGAAGCGGGAGGAGATCGCTGAGCGGATCCGTCAGGCCTATCGCGCGCTGGGTCTGCAGTCACCAGGGGTGGCCCCAGACGACTTCGCCACGGCCATCCTCCACGCAGTTGAGCCAGCACGGTAAGTATCCCTGTCTCCTGCCCCTCTGTTTTTGGCTTGACCGCTCACCGGCCTTGAGCATGGCAACCGGCGGAGCAGAGAGCACCGCGGGCGGGGAAAAGCGAGCTCGACTCAGGGGAGTGCTGCACAGGCGCTCAAGGCAAACCAGCGAGCGTTTGGTCTCCCACCGTCCCTCTCGGTCACCGCCCAAAGCAGCCCGAAAGCCGCCAAGTGAGGGACGAGAGAAGATATACTGGCCGAACACGACACTCTTCGCGGCCCCTGAATGCTCAAGGTACCCATCTCTCCCAACAGGGTAACATGACAGATACGTCCCCGCCGCCCGATCTCACCAACTGAACAGTAGCTGAAGAGTGAACAAACAACGGCTGAACAGATCCCGGCAGCAACCATTTTTCATACTGTCCAGTAGGCCGATGGGGACGATAGCACCAGTAGTCATCCGCGACCAAACAGGGCGCTCCAAGTTCGATCACAGAAACTCCGTTGGAGAGGGACAAGAGTTATTGACAAGAGTTAAGAGAATGCGCCGGCAATATAGAGCGATCTTTTGGCAGTTTATGTTTGTATGTACGCTCGTACTCTTCCTTACCATTGGGCAATTGGGGCTTTCTGTGTCTCCGGTCGCAGCCGCATCGTGCACAACCAGCAGTCCCTCATCGGGTGCATATCTTGTAACCGTTTGTCTGAGTCAACCGGTGAGTGGAGCGCTGGTTTCGGGCAAGGTGACGGTGACTGCCAGCGTGACGACGAATGGAGCAGCACCTGGTATGCAGCGGGTCATTTACACCCTTGATGGTTCCTGCTCTGTCCTCACGGAATTCTACACACTCTACTTTTTTATTCCAACTCGCGACAACGCAGTGGGTGGATAGCCAGCACAGCCTTGAGGCCAGGCCGCTGCTGAGTGACGGCTTTATCAGTGCCCCAGGGAGCATCACGCTTTTGTCCGAAAGGTGTGACCAATCCACCCTCGATCCCGAGCAGCTTTCGGCCCACAGTTGGCACGTCGCCGCCATTCGGTCAGCCATTCCGTGTCGTAGCCGTCGGTGACGGAGAGGATGACGGCCCGTTTCCCGAACAAGTCGCCCAACTGATCGGCACCTTATCGCTAAGCCTCTTTGTTTACCTTGGTGACCTTTATGACAGGGGAACCTACACCGAGTTTCTCAACCACTGTCGAGATACAGGGGCAATCTTCGCAGCCTATCGCCCAGCCACCAACCCAATCATCGGCACTCATGAGTAGGAGGATGGCGTTGCCGCCGGATACCTCCGTTCTTGGCAGAGTCCGCCGGACTACTACAGCGTGGATGCCAGAGGATGGCACGTTTATCGGCTTGCACTCCACCAGCCAGTTCGGCCAATATGCTCCGGGTACACCCCAATACGAGTCGCTCCTCCGCGACCTACCAGAGCACAAGTGACAGCAGCAGCCTGGCACACCGTGCAAGTACACGTGCGCATCGGCGCCGCTGGGTTCATCGAAATCCGGTACGAGGGGAGCGAGTCTTGCAAAGCTGGCAAAACTTTGGAAACAACTGTATGACTCGAATCCAACTCGGTGGAAACACCACTGGTCGAGTTTTTGATCCTCGTCTCGATGAGATCACCATCGATACGGGAGCTATCAGCGCTCCTGTAGATACCAGACCACCTGAAACCACTCTGACTAGCGCACCATCGGCAACAACCAGCGAAACGACTGCTACCTTTGCCTTTACCGCCAACGAGCTTGCCACCTCCCATTGCAGTCTCGACGGTGTACCGGTTCAGCCCTGCATCAGTCCCACTACCTATACCGCGCTACAGGCGGGTCTGCATACTTTCAGCATGACTGCTGCCGACCTCGCTGGCAACACTGATCCGACTTCACCAACTTACTCCTGAGAAATCACGGCGGCTCCAACAGCACAGGAGACGACGCTCACTTCTACTCCACCCGCATTCACCAACAACCCAGACACCATCCTCTCCTTCGCTTCAGACGATGCCACTGCGACCCTCCAGTGTCAGCTGGATGGCACCGCTCCAACTACACGCTCCAGTCCTACAACCTTTACTGGGCTGACCGAGGGCAACCAAACGTTTGTCATGTGGGCAATGAAGACGGTAGGAACAGCCGATCCCACCCCTACAAGCTGGTCGTGGACGATTGACCTGACACCAGCTCCCACACCCAGCAGTCTCACGGCGACGAGCAGCAGGGGGCGAGTCACACTGAACTGGTCCGCAAGCAGTGACGCTTCCGGGCTGGCAGGCTATGATGTGTTGGGCAATGGAACACTTCTTGCCTCGCTCGGGTGAGACCACGACCTACACCGACATCACTGTGCAGCCGAACACAACGTATGACTATCGAGTTGTCCCATGCGACCGTGCTGGCAACACCTCGGTGTCGAGTGGACGCGTGACGATCACCACACGATCCTTTGTCCTGTTCGCCAACGACTTCGAGTCTGGCACACTGGGCGACTGGAGCGGGGTCAGTGGGCTCACGCTGACAACGAGTTCACCTGATTCGGGGAGCTATGCCACCCAGGCGCTCTCCGTGAGCGGGACTACAGCCTCTGCCATCGCCACCTTGCCTAGTTCGGCGGACAAGCTGTTCATCCGCGTGCGTCTCTTCGGTGCCTCGCAAGGTGCAAATACCGTCCACCTCCTCAAGGTGCGCACCTCTACCGGACGTTCCCTCGGTGAAGTCTACCTCTCTAGTACTGGGCGACTCGGCTACCGCAACGACATCACCGGCCAGAGCACGACCACCACCCCAGCGGTCACGCCGGAACGCTGGCATACGCTTGAGGTACACATCGTGGTCGGAACGAGTCGCCTAGTGGAACCCTCCTTTGACGGTGCACCGATTGCCACCATCAACGGTAACCTCGGTACGTCACTGATCGGACGCTTCCAACTCGGCCAGAACAGCACCGGTCGGACCTTCGACGTCCGCTTTAACGAGTTCATTGTCGACGCGCAGCCGATCACAGGCTAAGGTTGCAGATCTCCTAATCCCGGCATGAGGCGAGGAAGTGGAGCAGGACCAACATCCATCCTCGTTCACCATAAAGGTGGAGCAGTCAATGCCGTACTCCCGCCGACTTACTCTTTAGCATTCCTCGCCACAACGTGTGGTCGGAGCATCGCTCTTGATCTCACGCCCTTCGGCATGAGCACTTCCACGGCCTCACCAACTACCGTGGCGCTGGCGATCCTGTGGGTGGTTGGCGATGTTGCCACCTATCGTCCAAAACACGACGATGCAGTCGCTGCCTTCGTCGCGCAACAGGCGGGGACGATTGCACAATTTGGCGATGTCATCTACGAACGTGGTACGGCCGAGGAGTTCCGGACCTGCTTCGATTCTCTCTTCGGCCCGCTGAAGGAGTGGATCCGGCGTGCCGGAGCGAACCTCAAGTATCGGACTCACGACGCGCAACCGTATTTCCGCTACATCGGTGCTGCCGCTGGTGTGCCAGATCAAGGCTGGCACATTATCGTCCTGAACTCCAACTGCAAGGCCGCAGACGGCTGTGGTCCCGCATCACCACAGTACCAGTGGCTCGAGGAAGATCTGGCTACCTACCCCAGCCTCTGTACACTAGCCTACTGGCACAATCCGCGCTGGAGTTTCGGTGAACATGGAAGTTCTGCAGCGATGCTGGCGATTTGGGAGCTCCGGTATCCACATGGGGTCCAGGTTGTCCTC
>CALIMB010000073.1 GCA_938028665.1 uncultured Thermomicrobium sp.
GCTGCTGTTTCCAACGATTTGGCCCGAACTACTCGAAGACGCCGATGCCAGTACATCTCAGTTCGGTGTTCTTTCTAGAAGAGCATGCCATCGATGCCAAAAGTGCCAGCGAGCACACATACCGCGGGAGTGTATGCACCAGCGTGATCTCTCCAGGCGCCGCCATGACCACAACCTTGCACTCGTCAGGGAGTTCTCTCACTACGCCGACCCATAACCGTGTTTGCTGTGCCGCCTTGAATCAGGGCGCGCCAACAGGATCGCTCTTGCTCTGGAACAGTGCAGGATTAGGTATGACAAACGGAGGGCGCAAGTAGAACAGCAGCGTTTCCTTGGTCGGTCTCTGTCCTCACATTGGAGACGTAGCGAGTACCATCCACATTAGCAGTGGCGTTGCTACACTTCACCTGGGAGGTAGAGGAACCACCTGGAGTGCGGCGACGGGATACGGACGTGTCACGCTCTTCCCTGAGGCGACTGGTGATACGAGGAAGCCAGCGGCGCTGGTCACTCTTCCTCACAGTGTCGCTCTCTCTCACATTACTGACCTGCCTCATGGCGACGCACCACCCCACCACGACGAGCCGACCCGACCGTTTTCGAGAAGTTCACCCCGGATCGGCGCATTCGCTCCCTGCGCATGAGGCGCTTTGTGGGCATTGCGTCCAGCAGGTGTCTATCGCTTCTCCATCCGTGCAACCAGGAGTGTCCTCGCATTTCCCCGCGTTCCACCCATCCTCAACCCTTGCACGCTTGACCACCCCTTCATTCTTTGGCACAGCGGTACCACACTGCATGAGCGGGATTGCATCAGCCCTCTGTCAGCTTGCGGCTGTATTGCTTGTCATGGTGGGATGGACCGTCCACCGCGCTCGCCGGTATGGTACGGCAGCTACCCACGCTGTGCTGGCATTCCCACAGCAGCTTCTCCCTGTCCCGATCGTCACCTCGAGCCGCCTGATATGCGTTCAATTCCGCTGCTTCCGTAATTGATCTCGACATTCCTCATCACTCGGATTCCTCCTCTCTTGAGGCAGCAGTTGGCCTGCCCTTGCCGACTGCATTCATGGCGACGTTCGCGAAGGATCAGAGATCATGGGGAGGTATCAATGCAGAACTCCTGGCCATCCTTCACACTTCGTCGATACACTCGTCGATCCATGTTTGGTCTCTTCAGCCTAAGTGTTCTGACCAGCGTCCTCGCTGCCTGTCGCCAGTCCCCTACCACCGATACCGCACCAAGCGCCACACTTTCCACGCCCAGTGCCCAGCCAACGACTGGGCCTGCACGGGGAACACTGACAGCGACAGCCAGCCATACTGCTGCGCGGACGTACAGCGTTGAGCCGGTGTTCGCGGAACTGGAACTGGGTCCGCATCGGGTGCGTACCTTTACCTACAACGGTCAGCTTCCCGGCCCTGAGCTCCGGGTTCGTGAAGGTGAAGTTCTCCGCGTCTTCGTTGACAATCGTCTCCCTGAACCAACAACCATCCACTGGCACGGTATTCCAGTCCCCAATACCATGGACGGTGTGCCAGACGTCACCCAACCTGCTATTGCTCCCGGGACACAGTTCACGTACGAGTTTGTTGTTCCTGTGGCTGGCACTTACTTCTACCACACCCATGTCGGACTCCAGCTTGACCGCGGACTCTACGGTGCGCTCATAGTTGAACCACAGCAGGAGACACTGAGCTACGACCGTGAGGTGACACTTGTGCTCGACGACTGGCTGGACGGTATCGTCGGTACCCCAGAAGACGCTTTGCGGCAACTGGTCCGCGCCGGCCACGGCGACCATGGGATGGGGCACGGGACCATGCCGATGCCACCCGGCATGGGTACAATGCCCGGGACGGGAATGATGCCCCCACTGGGCGGATTCCCCCAGGAACTCCCGCCGGATCTCCTCTATCCCCTCTATGTGATCAACGGACGGCCGATCGATGCACCCTTCCAGTTCACCGGAAAGCGCGGCGAACTGCTCCGCCTCCGTGTGATTAACGCCGCCTCAGCGACAATCTTCCGAGTCGTGCTTGTCGGACACCGGCTTCGCGTGGTTCACGCCGACGGACAACCAGTCGAGCCGCTCGAGGGCGATGCGCTGCGCATTGGGATGGGAGAGCGTTATGATGTCTTGGTGCAGCTCGATCATCCTGGTGTCTGGCCGCTTGTTGCCTGGGCCGAGGGAACAGATGCGACGGCACTCGCCATCTTGCGCTACAAAGGGAGTAGTGGATCACTTGCCCCCGTGACTACGCGCCCATCTGAACTGGCCGGCGAGCTCCTCCATGGCCTGCGCCTCCGCTCAGTGAACGGCGAGAGAGCGTTCACGCCTGATATCGAGCTCCCACTCGTGCTCAGTGGTGGCATGGGTCAGTACGTCTGGACGATCGGTGGGCAGGCCTATCCGAACGCCGAGCCGATTCGCGTCAAACTCGGCCAGCGTGTGCGCTTCCGCCTCCAGAACATGACGACAATGCCTCATCCCATGCACCTGCACGGTCATTTCTTCCGCGTCGGCCAGTATCCCCAGGGAACACTCCGCGACACGGTACTCATCGACCCTATGCAGGAGATCACGATCGACTGGGTAGCAGACAATCCCGGCCACTGGGCCTTCCACTGCCACCATCTGTACCATCAGGAGACAGGGATGATGCGGATCATCGAAGTCAGCTGAACACAGTTGAGGGGGCGGGCGGCTCCCGCCCCCTCTCGTCCTAATTTGCCCCTGGAGCTACCAGAACGCACAGAGCACACTGAACTACCAGTACTACCCAATGACGCGAACGCGTTACCGGGATCCGTTTTTCAGCCTCCTGGCACAAGCGACAGAGCCCCATCAATCGGCAGGGCCGCACCAGTGCGGGAGCCTTGCTTCTCAGCTGGCGAACTACACCAACCAGGCTTACGACCTCTTCCGCTGCCCCTGCGCGTCGCGCCGGGATGGTCAGTGCAAGCCGCTCGAACCGTTCTTCCGGCCATGACGCTCGGAGCTCTGGGGTGACGGCAAAACCGGGGAGGGTGGCGTTGACCATACTACCGTGCTGGGCAACTTCTGTCACGAGGTGCCAGGTGAAGCCGTAGAGCGCTTCCTTTGTCGTCACCTCGGGTACACCGTGAAGAAGATTCGTGCGAATCGCGGCGATGTTTGAGACGTTCACGATGCATCCGAACGTACGCGTGCGCATATCCCGGACCGCCGCCCGGCTGAGGTAGAACGGAGCATGCACGTTCACCGCGACACTGCGTTGCCACTCCACGGTCGGGATTTAATCGGGATGGTATGCCGCCGAGCGGTACCCAGCATTATTCACGGCGATGTCGATCGTGCCGAATCGCTCAATCACCCGCCCGACCAGCCGATTAGCCCCGTGCGAGTCGGCGATCGCAGCAGCAAACGCCTCTGCAACAAAACCGAGCTGGCGAAGCTCGCGCACTGTCGCTTCTGCCGTCTGAGCTACAAAAGCGTGCATCGCCACCTACGCTCCTGCTTCGCCAAGCTCCCGTGCAATC
>CALIMB010000074.1 GCA_938028665.1 uncultured Thermomicrobium sp.
GTGAGATCAGGGAGTGAATGAATCTCACCCGCTGTGAGGTTAAGCACGTGTGCGGTCAGGATGCAAGCAACCAGCGACATGCTGGTGTGGAAGACCGTGCTGCCTCTTGAATACCGCGGTGAGAGACGGGGTGCGCGCTTCTGAACTCGTGGAGGACAGCAATGGTGTTCGCGGGAGAACCCCAAATCGACGCCGAGTGAAGACTGTCTCAGTCGCAGTCGCCTGGACCACACGTTACTCAAGGCAGTGTTTATGCCTCCGCAGTCTCCCGCTTAGGGAGCACGGCAGGTTGCACCAAGCATGGCGGGACTCTCCTCCGGTCTCGCAGAACCGCACCACCCGTATCTCTGAGGACGTGAAGCGTCATTTCTTAGACGACAATCCGAAGAAGGCAGAGATAGTCAGACTAAAAGACCGCCTGATCTGCGCCCTGTCCGCTGACAACGACGAAGAGGCCGATGCTCGTTAGCTCGTCTCGCACGGTCCGCACGTACCTCCAGGCGATGCCGCTCGTGCAGCCAAAGTCTGAGTTTGGAGACATACGAGCGTTCAAGATGAAACGGACCATCTGGCGCACTGCGTCACGTGCTCTTGGATTGCGGCAGATATTCCCGAAAGCGTGGCCCTTTTCGGGACCAGGAACGAATGGAAGACGAGCTCATCGCTCGGGTAGACGAAGAGTAACGAGATGACGTATGGGGAGCGATCCGTGTGATTACGGCGACAGGGAGGCAGAGTTGGTCGCAAAGCAAGGCACGAACCACTGTAGCCGGCAGCAAGTGCAGCACGCAACATCTGTTACAGTGGGACGGTCACAGTAACAAATTCTTACTCATCATTGCACGGCTTATTCATCACACGGTACCGCCAGTCTTATCGGTTTGGCGCGCCAGAAACTGGAGGCCGTATTTGTTCTGATGCCGTGCCTGTAGGGAGAGGATCTTCCGGCCCAGCCGAGCCAAGAAAGACCATTCCCCTCTGAAGTGATGAAAAACGGATCCGCGGCAGTTGGCGTAAGTGAGGAAATGTGTGATTCGGGAAGTGGGTGATCGTGACGGTGTCTCGAGACAGAAACAGCGGGTAACGATGCTCCCTCCGCCGGTACGTCGTTGCAGGTGGCAAGCAGGGCAGCGTACCGAGACACCCAGTCCGGATGGTGAGACCACATCAGTCACTATTGCGGGAATCTCATTCGGTGCCATCGAGGCAATGCAGGCGAGGAGGCGTCACACAGGTTGTGGACAAATGGGTCCGCTGGTGTGGATAAGTGACGGCGATTGTCCACACCGAGAGGAGGAGAGCTGTGGGTAGGAACCGAAGAACGTGAGGACAATAAGTGGAGAGAAAATGGCCGGTGCCAGAGAGGAGTCGGCTTTTCCCACCGTGGGTACGGTAATGGGGGAGTTCATCCACAGACCGCCATCGTCTCTCTCCGCTTGGGGATGCGCCTTTTCCCTGGTTTCCCCACTTCCCACGAACACGACTACGATGACGAACTCTCTCTTCCGTGTTGTGCACATGGGTCAGAGACAACACAGTTGATGGGACATGCGACAATCACCGGTAGAGGAGCGTGCACCGTGGACAGGAGGAATGACATGGCGGAAAGACGATGGGATGCAATCGTGATCGGTTTGGGGATCATGGGCGCTGCGGCAGCTGCGGAGTTAGCACGTCGCGGAGTGCGTGTTCTCGGGCTAGAGCAGCATGCACCCTTCCATACGCGAGGATCGTCGCATGGGAAGACACGGATCATTCGTGAAGCATATTTTGAGTCCCCAGAGTATGTCCCGTTGGTGCAGCGCGCGTACGTTTTGTGGCAGGAGCTGGGAGAGCGGACAGGTCGGCAGGTGTTGCGGATTACTGGGGGTGTAAGCATTGGTTGCCCTGACAGTCCGTTCATCGTCGGTGCACGAGAGAGTGCGTTACGCCACGGATTACCACACGAGCTGCTCGAGGCTCAAGAAGCTCGACGACGTTTCCCAGCTCTGGCGGTGCCGGAGGAGTTTGTAGCGCTTGTGGAGGGAAGAGCGGGGATCCTCTTCGCCGAAGAATGTTGGCGGGCATTCTACGAAGAAGCGACGCGTTCTGGTGCAGAGCTGCGTTTCGGGGTTACTGTACGGTCATTTGGTGCAGACGGAGATGGAGCGTATGTCGAAACTGATGGAGGGCGGTTGCTCGCTGAGCGGGTGGTGATTGCTGCTGGACCATGGACTCCAGGAGTGCTCGGCCAGCTGGGATTACCGTTGACGGTGCGTCGGGTCTTGGTAGTGCATGTCTTGCCGCGTGAGTCTGAGTTGTTCACACCCGACCGGCTCCCGATCTTTCTTCTGGATGTGCCTGAGGGGGAGTATTATGGCTTTCCGTTGTTACCTGAGCAGGGAGTGAAATTTGGCCGACATGACAGCGGTGAATTGTGCACGCCAGAAACGGCGCGGCGGTCAGTGACAGACGAGGAAGTTCGTGCGATGACAGCGGTTCTTGAGCGCTATCTGCCTGGTGCACCAGGTTCCGTGCTGATGAGTGTGACCTGTCTCTATACGATGACACCTGACGGGCATTTCATTGTCGATCGGCATCGGCATTGGTCACAGATTGTGTTCGCCTGTGGATTTTCAGGGCATGGGTTTAAGTTTGCACCCACCATTGGCGAAGCCCTTGCCGACCTTGCATTGGATGGTCGGTCGAGTTTGCCCATCGGATTCTTGCGGAGCGATCGCTTTGGTGCGACTCAGTAGTAGCGGGTGCGAGTGCGGTGGTAGGGAGGGGCATCAGGAGGGAGTGTTTGCCCAAGTTTCCAGAGAGCCCAATCCACCTGCCAAGCCGCAGCACGGTGTCCAGCTGCTTGGAAACGAGTCACAAGCTCGTCAACTGCACAAATTGTTGCGGCACGGATCTCGACTTCCTCGGGGGATCCGGCCGGGAGCTCTTGTCGTGTGTCGATACGGGCAGCGAGCGAGGGATGGTACTGGAGAGCACCGTAATAGCGGAGAACCTGGGGCAGTTTATAGTCAGCGAAGGCTGTGAGCGTGTTGAGATCGTGGAAGTGACCGAGATCGTGTCCCTGGAAAGCGCCAGCGAGGTCGCTGCAGAGAAGTTGGGCGCGTTTGTAGAAGGGGACACGAAGAGTGTCGTAGGTGGCGACATCGTTGAATGAGGGGAAGATGCGGACGACGAGTCGAACGAGTTGCGTGGCACAGCGGTTGGCTTGACGAATGAGTGTCGCAAAGGTCCCATGAGAGGCGGTGAGGAGACCGTGAGCGACCTCGCGGATGTGTGCGATTCGCCACTGGAGAAGGGGAATCGTACCGTCACCAGCGAAGAGGTCGGCGATCTGGCTGTCGGTAAGTTGGGAGAGGTAGGAAGGGTCGTAGAGAGGGAGGCCAGCATCGAGTGCGCGGCGGAGCACCGCGGTCAGTGCCCAATAACCGTCGTACCATGTCCCAGCGTAGGAGACGCGCCAGCGTGGCTCGCCCCAAAAACAGAAGTTGAGGGCATCGAGGAGAAGGATGTAGTTGGCGGTCTGGTCCGGCGTTCCACGCCAGTGCAGGGGATGGTTCCAGTCAGGAAGATCAGGAAGAGGAGAGGGTAGCACAGAAGCGAGTCGGTCAAGTCCCTCGGGAGAGAGGTGGACCCACTGCGCTCTGGAGAGGACTTGGCGAGCAGCGGCACGAATTCCGAGTGGATCAGCAGTCATCGACACGCTTGGGTATCCTGTCGGATTGCTCGCGCGCATGGCCTTCTGGGAGGATTCGGCTACGCGTGGGCCGAACCCAGTTGAGTATACTGGCAGCACCATGCCGGGTGAGGACATGTGTGGAGGGGGCGATGAGCACAATCCCGCTCGCTGAAGTGTTGAGTCGGGCCGAGACGGCGCTTGAGGAAGGTCGGCTTGAGGATGCACGGCGGCTGGTGGAGGTCGTGCGAAAGGTAGCGCCGGCAGCGGTGAGCACGCAGCGCCTGTGGGGCGGGTTGTTGCTGTCTCAGGGGGAGTTGAGTGCAGCTGAGGAGGTCCTGGGGCGCGTGCTTGAGGTGAATCCTGAGGATGCGCGCGCCTGGGCACTGCTGGCGGAGGGTCGGAGAAGGCGTGGAGAACATGAGGAGGCGCGAGCACTCTTGCAGGTGGCGTGGGAATGTGCCCCGTGGCAGCGAGACTACGCCAGGCGATTAGCGGAGTGGTTCGCGGAAGAGGGGATTGAAGGGCAACTGTTTCCGTCAGCAGCCTGCTTGGCGTCGTGGTACTTCAGTCAGGGATGGTGGGCACGGGCGAGCGAGGAGTGTCGGACAGTACTGGAACGGTTGGGCGAACGGTGGGACGTGCGGCAGCGGCTGTGCCTCGCCCTGTGGTGGCAAGGTGCTCGGCGTGAGGCACTTGCCGAAGCGCAGCGTATCTTGAGTGTCCGGCCAGAGACGATTGGTGCGCTGGTGGTGGCCGCTCTGAGCGCGCGCGAGCGGGGTGACGAGGGGGAAGCGCGCCGGTATCGGGACCGGTTGTGGGAGCTTGATCCAGCGGGGGAAATGATCGAACGGGGTGTTCCAGCGGAGCGATGGGAAGAGCGGGCATGGCTCGCGCTGCCGGAACCGGTTGTCGTGGAGGAACACTGGCTACTGACGCTACCTGGTGAGACGGAGCTCCTCTGGTCATTACCGAGTGAGGAGGAATTAGAGGCTGCACGACCGAGTGCTGCTTGGCCAGAGGAGGTGCCGGTGGTGCTGGAAGAGGTCGAAGTTGGGCTGGGTGCTGAGGCGCGGAATGAAGAGGGAGACGGAGGTGAGGCGGGAGCGGAGCCGCGTGAGGCAGCGCCGGATAGAGCGTGGGCAGAAGAGCTGGAGATTGCTGGATTACGCATGGAGCTAGACGCTGGTTGGACTGGCCTGATGGGAGAGTGGGAGGATCGGGACAGGGAGGGGGTGGCTGAGGGGTTAGGGGAGGTGCCGAGGGAGGAGGAGCTCGTCAGTGTGATCCCAGGATGGAGTGAGGGGGAAGAAGAGAAGTGGGGTGGGGAGGATTCTGCGGTCAGAGGTGAGGGAGGGGTAAGCGGAGCTCGTGAGGACGGAGCCGCTGTGGTGGGGGAAGCCGGTGAAGAGAGCGATCGAGATAGGGAAGGTGAGGGGGTAGGTGCAGAGCCGATCTCGGCCGTAGAGGTAGCGGATGTGGAGGGTGGGGGAATTGGCGAGCTCGTCGCGCGCGGGGAGATTCGGGAGGCGGTACGGCGCGCGCAGGTGATAGTCAAGCAGGGTGGGGCAGTGGAGGAGTTGATTCCAGTATTGGAACGAATTGTGGCAGAGGGGGGTGTGGGGGCTCGTGAGGCAGCGATGACGTTGGGGGCGATCTATCGGCGACGCGGTGAGAGAGGGCTAGCGACGCGATATTATGAGTTGGCGCTGCGGCTACGGAACGAGTAGTCTCTGTGGATGGAAAAGGTGAAGGTTGGTAGGCGGGCGCTTGGGCGCCCGCGTCTCTTGGTTGGAGGGTAGGAGCGTGGAGCGGTCGTTGATCATAGTTAAGCCTGATGCTGTGCAACGTGGGTTGATTGGGGAGGTGCTGCGGCGATTAGAGCAGCGTGGTCTGCGTTTTGTGGGGTTGAAATTGATGCAGATCGACCGGAGTTTGGCAGAGCAGCATTATGCAGAGCACCGCGGCAAGCCGTTTTTTGAGGAGCTCCTGCGGTTCATCACCTCAGGGCCGGTGGTGGTCGGTGTGGTAGAGGGTCCCCACGCTATTGAAGTGACCCGGAAGACAATGGGGGCTACAGATCCGAGAAAAGCCGAGCCTGGAACGATTCGCGGGGATCTGGCATTGTCAATCGGGCAGAACGTCATCCACGGATCCGACAGTCCAGAAAAGGCAGCGTTTGAGATCTCACTATTTTTCCGCGATGACGAACTCGTGAGCTACGAGCGGGCGATTGACCGGTGGATCATGGGCTGAGGCGAGTGTTTCACGTGAAACATGCCGGGGGACGCTCTGTGTCCCCCGGCATGTTTGGTAGCACTGATTCAGCTATCGCTCTGGCGGATGATCAGCGGATGTTTGTGCCATACGGCAAGGAGTCGCGCGATCTCGTCACGAAGCTCGACGTCACTCATGCTGGGATCGATTTCTTCGACCTCCTCGTGCGGCTTCCCACCAAACCACTCTCGACCTGCTGC